>JBGQGW010000001.1:0-70061 GCA_041497605.1 Terriglobia bacterium
GGCGCGCAGCGGCTTCCTTCATCAGCCGCCTACGAATTCGGAACACCGCGGGGAGTTTCTTCAGCGCTTCGAAAATTCCCACGACGGCGATTTCTCCAGCGTCGGCTACGAGCTCCACCCCCGCCTCACGCATGCGATGACCGCCCATCCCGAAAAGGTGTGCGCCCGTGCGTTGTTGCAGAGCGGTGGCTAACCGCGCCGCGTACATTTCGCTGGAAGCTTCACCAGCGGAAATCAGAATCTGCGGCGGAGTCAAGGTGTGACCCCTCGATTTGAAGTGGGAGGCAAACAGAAACGCCGCGAGATCGCCGGGAATGCCATCCGGTCAATCGCAATGTGATGAGCACGCGTTCGATGGTTGGGGACACGCGGGCGCGTCTTACTCATCGACCCGCAAGGGCGTCCGTGTTGAATCGGAAGAAGGAATCGGCATACGCAGTTCCTGGTCCTTATACTGGAGCTGATAGAGCCGGTAGTAGATGCCTCGAAGTGCGAGCAATTCCTGGTGCGAGCCCTGCTCGCGCAAACGTCCTTTGTGGAACACGAGAATTCGATCCGCGTGCTGGATGGTGCTCAAGCGGTGCGCAATCACAATCGCTGTACGCCCTTCGAGCAGACGGTCAAGCGCTTCGCGGATGAGCAACTCGGTTTTGGTATCAACGCTCGAAGTGGCCTCATCGAGAATCAGGAACTTCGGATTGTGGGCAAGGGCCCGGGCGAAGCTGACAAGCTGGCGCTGGCCCACTGAAAATGTGGAGCCGCGCTCGCTGACGGGCGCATCCACACCGCCAGGCAGTGCGGCGAGGAAGTCACCGAGGCCGACTTCGCGAAGGGCGCGTTCAACCGTGGCGCGGTAGATGTCTTCCGTGCCGAGCCGGACGTTTGATTCGAGCGTCCCCGTAAATAAGAACGGATCTTGCAAAACGATGCCGAACAGGCGCCGCAGCTCCTGCACGCTCAATTCGCGGACGTCCACGCCATCGAGCAGGATTTGGCCGCGCTGGATTTCGTAATAACGCAGCAAGAGCTGGATCAGAGTGGTCTTGCCCGCGCCAGTGTGTCCGACGATGGCAACCGTCTGGCCGGGCTCAACGCGGAAAGAGACATCGCGCAAAACCCAGTCTGCATCGCCGGGATTCGCGCCGCCGGTGTAAGCGAACCAGACGTTTCGGAATTCGATTTCGCCGCGGGGATTTTCGAGCACGCGCTTGCGGTCTTGCTCCCCCCCGGGAACGGGGGCAGCGACAGCAGCACTGGCAGCAGGCGCTGTAGCGGCAGACGTCGCAATAAACGCAGTCTCCCTTGCGTCGGCCCCCAGCGGCTCATCGAGCAGCCGGAAAATACGTTCCGAAGCCGCCATAGCCGTCTGGAGAATATTGAATTTTTCGCTCAAGTCCATAATCGGACGGAAGAATCGATAGGCGAGCTGCATAAACATGAAGAGCACGCCGATATCAATTATGCCGGAGATGACGCGCAGGCCGCCGACCCAGTAGAGCAATGCAATGGCGGCCATGCTGAGAAACTCGACCGAGGGGTAGAAGAGCGCGAACGCGTTGATGGCATCCTTGTAGGCGTCCATGTGGATGCGGTTTAATTTTTCAAATTCCTGCGAGGCTTTATTTTCGCGATTGAATAGCTGGACCACGGTCATGCCGCTGATGTGTTCTTGCAAGAAGGAATTGATGCGGGCGATTGCGGTACGAATCCGGCGGTTGGCGTCGCGCACTTTGGTGCGGAAGAACATGGTGAAAATAATCATGAAAGGCAAAGCGCTCAGAGTCGCGAGCGCCAGCCTCCAATTGATATACAAGAGCGCCACGACGAAGAAAACGAGCAGAAACGCGTCGTTGATCATGGCCACGACGCCGGCGGCGAAGAGGTCGTTGAGGGCGTCCACGTCGGTGGTCACGCGCGTCACCAGGCGGCCGACTGGACTGTGGTCGAAGAAACTCATGGGAAGGCGCTGAAGGTGCGTGAAGATTTCCTTGCGCAGGTCGTACATGGTTTCCTGCCCGACCTTCTGCATCACGCGCACCTGGAGATATTGCAGAGCAAAGACCAGGACCAGCGCGCCGAGAAATGCAGCGCAAATCAAGCCCAGTCCGTGCATGCCGCCGGAGTAGGGGAGCAGGCCGCGGCTGACGGGAACGATGTAGCGGTCGACGCCGATCTGGAAAAGTTTGGGAGAGACGAATTCGAGCGGAGTTACCGCCAGCGTCAGACCAAGAGCGAAATAGACCTGCCAGCGGTAGGGGCGCAGATATTGCAACAAACGCCGCGTGAGCCGCGTGTCGTAAATCTTTCCTAAGGCTTCTTCTTCGCGATGGTCCGCCATGTCAGGCCTGTTCCAATTCTTCTTCGAGTAATTGTTTCTGATACAAGTCGGCGTAATAACCGCCCAGGGCCAGCAATTCTTCGTGAGTGCCGTGCTCGACGATTTCGCCGCCTCGCAGAACGACAATCTGGTCGGCGTGGCGCACCGTGGAGCAGCGATGCGAAATCAGGATGGTGGTGCGGTTGCGCATCACGTCTTTCAGACCGCGCAGGATTTTTTCTTCCGTGCCGGTATCCACGCTGGAGAGCGCGTCGTCGAGGACCAGGATTTTGGGATCGCGCAGAATGGCTCGCGCCAGCGCGGTGCGCTGTTTTTGCCCGCCGGAAAGCGTGATCCCACGTTCGCCGACAATGGTTTCAAATTTGTTCGGGAATTCTTCGATGTCGCCGTAAATGCTGGCGATCTGCGCAGCCTCGGAGATGCGTTCCGGGACCGGATCTTGAACGCCGAAGGCGATGTTTCCAGCGATGGTCTCGCTGAACAAAAAAGTGTCCTGCGGCACGTAGCCGATGGCGCGGCGCAATTCAGCCAAGGGCCAATCGCGAATCGTGCGACCGTCAATCTGCAATGTGCCCAGGGGAGCTTCCCAGAGGCGGGCCACGAGGGCTGCGATTGTGGACTTGCCGCTGCCCGTGGGACCGACCACGGCGAGCGTGGAGCCGGCAGGGATGTGCAAATTAATGTTGCGCAGCACCGGCTTGCCGGCGGAACCGTTTTCCGCGGTGGGATAGGTAAAAGTCAAATTGCGAAAATCGATTTCGCCTTGAACGGATTCGGCGGAAAGTGGACGGGCGGAACCGTGGCCATCCGCGGCGGCCAGCGCAGGCTTGGGAACTTCGAGATCCGCAATTCTCGGCTCGGCCTCGAGAATGTAATTGAGGCGGCCCATAGAGGCGGCGCCGCGCTGAAAAATATTCGTCACCCATCCGAGCGCGATCATGGGGAACACGAGCTGAACCATGAAGGTATAGAAGGCGAACAGCGTGCCGAGAGAAATGCGGTTCATCATCACGAGCCGGCCGCCTTGCCACAACACAATCAGGAAAGTGGTTCCGATCAGAGCCTGCAGCGCCGGGAAGAACATGCTCCAGGCGCTGATTAATTTGATGTTCCGGCTGACATAGTCCTGGTTGGCCTCGTCAAACTTGCGGATTTCCGAGGCTTCCTGGGCATAGGCGCGGACAACGCGCACCCCGGTAAAATTCTCCTCGGCGCGCGCGGAAAGAGTGGCCAGCGCCGCCTGGATGCGTTCCGAGAGTTTGTGGATCGCCTGGCCGAAATACCACACGGAGGCGGCGACAAAAGGCACAGGAAGCAGGACCCACAGCGTCAAGGATGGCGAGAGCTTGAACATGAAGAAAATTGCCAGCACCAGCGTGGCGAGCGTGTTGGCGCTGTACATGATCCCCGGCCCGAGGACCATGCGCACAGCGTTCAGGTCATTCGTACATCGCGACATCAGTTCGCCGGTGCGGTTGCGAACAAAGAATTCCGGCTCGAGCCGCATCAAGCGGGAGAGCATGTCATTGCGGAGGTCATATTCGATGTCGCGCGAGATGCCGATTAAAATCCAGCGCGAAAAGAATGAAAAGACGCCCTTGGCAGCGATGACAACCACGAGGAGCAGGCAAAAAATCTCAAGAGTGTAAATACTGCGGGGCTGGTAGAAATGGAAGAGCCAATTCAGCAGGCTGCGGGAAAAACCCGTCAAGTTGGGAAGCGGCTGGGGATTGTTGTTGAGCGAGTCGGTGATCGCGCCGATCAGAATCTGCGGCAAAGTTCCCAGAACACCCATCAGGGCCAGGGTGATGAGCCCTCCGACTACCCCCGCTTTGTAGCGGGCCACGTAGGGGAGGAGTCCTCGCAGGCTGCGCCAGGCGGAAGGCACCGGAGCGGGCTTCGCCACGGCGGGTGCTTGAACGGTTTGTGACGCCGCGCTCATCGACGCAAAGGCACCTCAACGGGCTCGAGCGAAGGAGCTTCGCCCTGGAATTGTTCGAAGTTACGGTCGAGGGTCTGGTATCGCATCACTTTCGGATTCCATTTCACAGCGATCGTTTCCGCATGGCCACCCTCTGGAGTTCGTAGAGGGGTGAAATACATCACCAGGCCGGTATCCGCGTGCTGCTCAAACTGCAGCCGCCAACCGTTGACGGCGGCAAGGGGTGTGCCGGCGAGAAAACCTTTTTGATTTTTCAAGTGCTCGTCACATCGAAAGATTTCTTTCCAGGTACCATTTTCCTTTTCGGCGATGACAGCGCGCGTAAGTAAGTTTCCAGGCACCGTGCCATCCGGCGTTTTCTTGATGCGATTGATCACCAAAATCTGCTGGTTCCCATTTTTTGCCAGATCGCCCCAGGCGAGCACGTCGGATTCAGCGCCCAGTTCGCTTTCCGCCACGGTTTGCAGATCCGCGGGAACCGGGGAAGGCTCAAGTTTTGTGGGCGTGGTGGAAGCGGGCGCCGGCTTCTCCGATCCCCCGCAACCGAAGCAGGAGAAGATGAGAGCCATCGCGCAAACCAGCGTGCTACCGGTGAGTCGATGCATTCGTGTCCAACAATTCACAGGCTCGGGAACGCCAGGGTGATCTCAACGACTCGACCGGTCGCATGATCGCAATAGATTTCTATTACCTGGGGTACATCGGAGCCAGCCCAGTCAAAGGCGTAAAAGTATAATTCTAACTCTTGGTTCCCGCGGAGGGAAGGGCTACGGGAACCCGGCGCTCCGTATAGCTTGAAGAGCTTTTCTCGCGCGTCGCCGAGCGCGAGACCTTTCCCGGTTTTCCAGACGGTTGCCAGCACGGAGAGTGGCAGGTCCGGATGGCAGCCTCTGGCGAGCACCGCCGGTTCATCCAGATTCGAGACGGTGAGAATTTGGACTATGCCCCGGTTATCCGATTCGATTCGAAGGCTTTGCCGGGAACAGGGGTCGCGCCAGGTCCAGACATGATTGTCATCCCTCGAAGCGATGCCGGACTTTTCACCGAGAAGAGTTTTCGCTTGCGCAAGTGTGTCCTTGCCGGGATGCAGGCGCGCAAGGGTCAATTCATTGACCCGCCTCGCCGCGCCAGCGCGATTCTGCGCGAGTACGACGTTGGGAGTAAAATTTAGGAGCAGCGCGCTAACGCACAGCCAGGATTTCTTCCATCCGAGCTTCAAAATTTTCCTCTCCCTCGGACCAGAATCGGCTTCGCTCGACGGGCAGAGTCGATTCGACCAGTTGCATCCACTGAAAGAGCTTGCGGATATTTTCACGAGTTCTTTCGTGATAGAGGCGTAGATTCTCGGGCTTGGCCATCATGGTGATGAAGGCTTCTTCGTCTGGATGCTGGGGCGCCGCCACAGGCTGATTGTGCGAGCCGAGAAGTCGAGCGTGCCCTGTAAACAAATGTTCGAAGCCGATGTCGGCGTGCAGATGGCCCAATTCACGCCAGACACCGTCGTCGAATTGTTCGCCGTTGCAGAAAAGTTCGATTTGCTGAGGCTGCAACTGCCAACGCACGGCGTTCGGGCCGAGAGTCCATAGGTCCCAGTAAGCCGCGGTTTCGTAGCTGCAATCGGCATGCACGTGTTCGGCCGCCAGTTCGAGCAATTCAATTGGGGCGAGCGGTCGCGCGCGGAGATCCTGCTCGAAGATTGGCACTTCGGCCGGACTGACGGCGCGGATGACGAGTTCCGTGAAGCCCGGCTTGGAAGCGGAAAAGGGAACTGAAGAGAGGAAGCTGCCCCATCGTTCGAGCAGGGACGCTTCCGAAAAATCCTTGCACCAGATACTCACGTATGCGTGGTTGGCCATCGCGAAACATTATACCGGGAGTTGGGCTGGGCTCCGAATCGGGATGCGGACACTTCGGGGCAGGGATGGCTTGGTGCATGAGGCGGAAGAGCCGCGTCTGAAGCCCCGGGTCGCTCACTGTGAAGCTCGAGACAAGCTACTTTATCTTTTCTGGCGGATTCTGACCGGGGGCGAGTTCGCTGGAAATTCCGAGCAAGCGTTGCCGGATGGTTTCGCCGAGGCCGGCGAAGACGTTCGAGCAGGTGTCGCGCAAACGGACTTCGGCGGCTAGGGCCATGGCTTTGATCACTTCTTCCGAGTGCTGGCTTAGGCTGGTGACGGAGGCCACCAACCAGGAATTTGAAGTGTTTTCGAGGCGCTGGCGATACGCTTCAACCCCTTCGGCACTGGCTTGATTGAGCCGTTCGAGCCAGGCGCGATATTGCTGATCGCGCTCCTGCCGCCAGGCTTCGGTCATCGAAGTCAATTGATTATCCAGGACTCTCCGAGCCTGATCCACGCCGAGCTCCACTCGCTCGTTGAGGCGATCCTGAAAATCGGCGACAAAATTCTCGAGATGCGCGTCCATGTTTGCGCGCAAACCTTCGGCGCGTGCTTCGAACTGGGTGGCCGTTTCTTCACTGGACTGGCGGACCGAAGCAGTGAAGTTCTGGAGAGCTTCCCTGGATGCCTGGTGGAGACGGTCCGAAAAGGCGGCGGCGGTGGTGTCGGCAGCCTGCTGCATCTGAGTGCGCCCGCGGGCCGTGGAATCTTTGACGCTTTCTTCGAGTTGCCCCTGAGTATGCTCGACGTAGCTGCGGCTGTAATGATCGAGTTCGGAAGCGAAGAGACGCGAGATATCCGCGGCATGATTGCGAAGCCCGCCGACAGCCTGGTCGACCGATTTTTCGAGGGCAGCCTGCATGCTTGTCTGCGCTTTTTTCTGATACCACTCAGACGACTTGTAGAGCGATTCGAAAGTGGTATGCGTGACTTCGTTGCTCTTCGCGTCGATTTCTTCCGCCGCCTTGGAAACGGAAGCGCGGCAAGCCGCTTCGATTTCGATAGGGAAATGAGCCATTTGCTGCTGCAGGCGCTCGCGGGATTCGAGCAAAGTTTGATCGGCAGCTTCCGTGAGCCGCTGGTGAATCGCGGCGATCAGTTGTTCCGTGGTTTGCCGGCCGGCGGTCAATTCAGAGGAGACCTTTTGAGCCAGCTCGATCTGCGGCGCGAGCCGTTGATGGGCCTGCTCCGCCAGGCGGCCGATCACATTTTGCGCCATGGTCTCGAGAGCCGGCTGCATCTCGCGAACGCGCTCGGTGATCAGCTCCTGTGCTCGTTGTTGCAGGTGCGAATTACGGTCATGTAAGAGCTTGTCGAGGCGGCGTTCCGATTCGGCAATTATGGATTCGGCGGAATTGCTGATTTGCGAAGCCGTAGCTTCGGCGCGCGTGCGGGCTGCATTCAGCTCTTCGACCAAGCCTTTTGCCCGCGAAAGTTGCTGAGCGAGTTCCTCGCGAAACGCGGCCAGGCTCTGGGTGCCCTCGGAACGAATGGACAAGGCGGCGGCTTCGATTTCCCGGCGGCTTTGGGCCAATTGTTCCTGGGCCGCGCCGGCATCGGCTTCGATGCGGCCAAATAATCCGTTTGCTTGATGGCGCGCCTGCTCGACGATTCGTTCGGCATGAACGCTGAGCGCCGCGCGCTGAGCTTCCGTGACTTCAGACAATTGCGCAGTCACTTGATTGGCGATGGTTCTCAGGTTGTGTTCAGCGGCACGAAGCCATTCCGGGCTCGGCTCGTTGACATCGACAGGCCGCGCGTGGGCCGTAAGTTCGGCGGCGCGCTCGGAAGCATGGGCTTCCACTTGCGCGAGCGCCGACTGCACGGCTTTATCAATCGTCTGGCGGATCTGCGCTTCGATCTGCAGATGCACGCCGCGAGAGGCTTCTTCGACAGCGGCACTGGCGCTCTCTTGAATCGTCTGTTGCAATCCTTGCTTGGCGTCGGCCAGCATCCGCGCCATCTGGCGCGCAAAAGTCATGGAAAGTTGCGCGGGAGTAGTGGAGGAGTCTTCAGGGACCAGGCGAATTTTGTTCGATGCAAGAGATTCCGCCGCCGGGAACGATTGCGGAGCCGCTCCGCGTTCCGAATGCTCCGCCACGGGCGCAGGAATTCCCGGCGCCAAATCATCGGGGACCCGGAGCCAATCGGCGGGAGGAAAGGCGATGCCCCAGACATTACCGGGCGATTGGAATTCGACGCCGATTTGGAAGAGTTCGCGAACCGTTCGTGGCCGCTGCACCCAAATGATGCGCCCACGCACCGATCGATTGGGCAGCTCTGCTTCCGGGCGGGGTATCTCCAGCGTGACTTGCGCATTCTTGGGAACGTAATGCTTGGACTGGTACTTGCAGCCGTGGCAGCTAATGATCAGGGAAGAAGTGCGTTCCTTGAAGGGCTGGCCGAGCGCGTCCACGCCGACAACCGTGATCGGCACAGCCTGCACGATGCGCGTGCTGCGGCGCTTCTGTGCGTCCGGATCATTCGAGGCTGTAAATTCGGCCAAAGATTTTCTCCCAAGGCAGGCTTCCAGCTTAACATCCATGCCCGAGAGGATCGAGGCTACCTGTCGTCCAGTGCGTATCAGTTAATTCACTTTGAGAATCAGAGCTAGTGCGGCTGGGAGCTGCGGGACGACCGGCCAAGCAGGCTTTCCTTGATTTCTTTCAGCACCCAAATCGGGCCGACCAGGAAGTAGACGGGGCCCTGGAAGAAGGCAGGCTTGTTGCCTTCGATGCGATGTCCCAGGAAAAGGAGGATCCAGCCACCAATGAATAGAGTCAAACCGAGGCGCCAATGCAGGATTGCCAGCAGGATCAAGCCTGTAAGGATTGCTGGAATGCCAATGGCGTGGAGGACTTTATTCCAGGGGTTGTGGTGTTCGTGGTCGTATTGCCCCATGTAGCGTTCAAGAGTGGGCATAGAAGCCTCCTGGGGGACGCTAATCCTCTTATACAGCGACCGGAAGGGTGGAGCAACGGGCTTAATCAGTGGAGAGGTTGGGGATCGTCTCTTACAGGCCGCGGATAAACCACTTTCGTCCTTCCGAGGAGCGGAGCGACGAGGAATCGGGAGCAAACCGCAGATGATTGAGCGCAGATCATTCGCGCGAAGCAGCAGTCCCCCCTGCCCGGCAAACGATGCCTAACCTTGGGCTGACATTTCAATTGAAGGTTTGGAAAGGAATTTACAGGTCGCGGCGGCCTTCGAGGGCTTTGAGCATAGTGACTTCATCGGCATATTCGAGATCGGAACCGACGGGGATGCCCATGCCAATGCGCGTCACGTGGACGCCGAGAGGCTTCAGCAGCTTTGAAAGATACATTGCGGTGGCTTCTCCCTCCGCAGTGGGATTCGTGGCGACGATTATTTCTTCGATGGCGCCGCCCTTCAATCGTTCGATCAGGCTCTTGATTTTGAGTTGATCCGGCCCAATGCCTTGCAGCGGAGAAAGCGATCCGCCGAGGACATGATAGAGGCCGTCAAACTGGCGCGTCCTTTCGACCGCAACGATATTGGCGGCTTCTTCGACCACGCAAATTGTTTTTCGGCTGCGGGTAGCGCTGGTGCAGTACTGGCAGGGATCGGCATCGGTGATGTTGTTGCACACCGAGCATTCGCGGATTTTTTCCTTGGCGTCGCGGATGGCATCGGAAAGGGCGAGCGCCTGTTCGCGGTCGGAGCGCAGGATAAAGAATGCCAGCCGCTGCGCGGTCTTCTGCCCGATGCCGGGCAGGTGTTTCAGTTCGTCGATCAAGCGCGAAATCGGTTGAGCGTAATCAGGCATTCGATTCTCTTCTTTCTTCGCGGAAAGGATTCTCAGGCGAGTAGTTCGAATCGCCGCAGCAAGCTAGATTGCCACAATTGGGCTGCTGATAGGAAGGGGCTGGAAGGGACTGTAAAATCAAAACAAGCCGGGAATCTTCAAGCCGGCAATTCCAGAAAGCCCACCGGTGATGTCCTTCATCTGATTGGCCATCTCTTCATCGACGCGGCGCGTGGCGTCGTTGACGGCCGCGACGATCAAGTCCTGCAACATCTCGGCGTCACGGCTGGCGAACACTTCGGGTTCGATGCGCAGCTCGGTGATGCGCTTCTGGCCGTTCATCTTCACCGTTACCATCCCGCCGCCGGCTGAGGCTTCGACGTGCACCTCATTCAGTTGTTTCTCCAGACGTTCCTGCACCTGGCGGAATTGCGAGAGCATCTGTTGCAAGGCTTTGACTTCCATGGTCTATTCCTCGCTCCGGCGTTTCACTTCCGAAAGGCGCCCGCCGAATCGTTTGAGCATCGCCTGCACGACAGGGTCTTCTTCGAATCGAGCACGCAGCTCAGCACTGCGTCCCATCGGTGCCCGACCAGTTTCGAGTTTAACACAGACGCGGAGCGGCTGGCCCACCACCTGTGTGAGCACTGTGCGCAGTTTCTCCATAGGGTCTCGGGCCTGCAACATTTCAGCCAGCGCGCGATTTTCCGGCGGGAAATAGAGCCGCATTTCGCTGCCATCGAGTTCCCAACGACATACGTGCTCGACCAGGGACCACAGAAATTTTTGCTGCCCTTGCAGCGCTGCTTTGATCGCATCCACTTGCGCCGCCGCTAATCCACTGGGAGATTGTTCTGCGGCCTGCGCAACGATTCGGGGCGGCGTAGCGGGGACAGGAGCCGAAGAAGATTGAGAAGAAATAAAAGTTGCCGGAGAAAGCGAGGAACTGCCGGCGCCATCGCCGCGGCTCGCGCTGTTCGCAATGGGAGAAGCCGTCACCGAGACCTGCGAAACAGGCGTAGATGGCAGGGAGACAGAGATCGAAGGCGGCGCCGATGATGGTGGCGCGCCCGAGACCGCCGATGTCCTGTAGGGGGCTGCGGAAGCTGATGCGAGAGCTGAGGACGCAGAGGATGTCCGCGAGCTTCCCGGCTTCGAGCCCGGTTCGCCGCGAAGTTCGGCGAGCAATTCTTCGAGAGGCGCGAGGCGAGCGGCATTTACCAGCTTCAGCAATCCGATTTCAAGATGCAGCCGCTGGTCGGGCTTGTGGCGCAGGTCGTCCGAGGTCCACAGCAAAATTTGGAAGAAGCGCGTCAGATCTTCTTCGCTGAATCGCGCGGCCTGACCGGCCAGGCGCGGGCGTTCGTCGGCGGGAGCGGCGATCAAGTTGGAATCCGCGCCGGAAACGCGGGCGACCAGCAGGTTTCGAAAATGACGAATGGCTTCGCGGCAGAAATGATTCAGGTTCTGGCCATCGCTAATCAGGCGATGCACGAGTTCAAGGGCGCGCTGCGCCGATTGCCCGGTAATGGCTTCAACCAATTCGTCGAGGACACCTTCATCAACAACTCCGAACAGTTCGCGCACCTGCTGGTCGGTAATTTCGTGCCCGCAATAGGCGATGGCTTGTTCGAGCAGGGAGAGCGCGTCGCGGAGACTGCCTTCGGCGGCACGCGCCAGCACCGCGACGGCGCCGGGCTCAATTTTAAGATCTTCTTCCTTCTTGACGATATCGTTGAGCGCGCCGGAAATTTCGTCAAAGGTGAGCGAACGGAATTGAAAAAGCTGAGCGCGCGATTTGATCGTATCGATCAGATCCTCGGCCTGAGTGGTGGCCAACACGAAGATCACCTGGTCGGGCGGCTCTTCGAGGGTTTTCAGCAGCGCGTTCGAGGCTTCGCCGGTGAGCTGATGCGCCTCGTCGAGAATGACGACTTTGAAGCGGCTGGAGGCGGGGGCGTAACGCACCATTTCGCGCAGTTCGCGAATCTGGTCGATACCTCGATTGGAGGCCGCGTCGATTTCGAGCACATCGAGCGAAGTGCCGGCTGAGATTTCATGGCAGGAGGAGCATTCATTGCATGGCTGGGGAGATTTGCCCTGGGTTTTTTCGCAGTTCAGGGCCTTTGCCAGGATGCGCGCGGTGGTGGTCTTGCCCACGCCGCGCACGCCGGAAAAAATATAGGCGTGGGCCACGCGGCCGGTGCGGATGGCATTCTCCAGAGTTTGCGTGACGTGCCGCTGGCCGATGACCTCAGCGAATGTTTGCGGCCGCCACTTTCGCGCGATGACCTGGTAGCTCATGTTTGTGGGAGTGCAGCTTCGTTCGCCAGGCGATCAGAGGAACTTCGGGTACTCCGCGGCACACGAAACTGACCCGTTACCGTTGCTCCCTTCCGGGCCTGGCGGGGTTCACGGGGAATCGTTGCACAGAGCCCGAAGTTCCACGAATCGGCAACCACTCGGAAAAAATTTGTGAGTGGATGCAAGACGCAGTCTAGCACAGGCTCGCAGTCTGAGAAAGTTAACCACGGTTGGTTCATTGAGCGCGGAATGAATGCTGCAGCTCACGTCCCGGCCAGGCCTGATCGAGGCCATAACGGACGAGAGGACATCCATCGTGCGAGTTCAAAATCCTCAGGCCAGGAGTGACGCACAACGTCACGCCGGGACCTGAGCTACAGAGGCTGAATTCCACCGGGTGTTGCTTAGGAACCAAACATCTTGATTTTCATGCAACGTTTTCCCGCGTTGGGGTATCTTATCGCCCGGGTAGCATCCTCCACACCCGACCCGCTGCGCCAGCGGACCATCCCACGAAAAGGGATCAACATCCGTGTCTCACGACATGGAACATCTTTTGCCCGCCAAGGCGGGCAAGGCAACACTTCGTTCGCCCGAGCGGACCAAGACTACAGGGAGGAAGACATGAAGCGTTCGGTCAGTTTCGTTGCTGCGGTGATGCTGATCCTCTTGATCACTCCAGCGGTTCACGCACAATCCACACAAGTGATGCAAGGCACGCAAATCAGGCTCGTGCTGCTGAATGGAATGAGCACGAGTGTGGCACGCGATGGCGATCCGTTCACGGCGCAAGTGGCGGAACCGGTGTTTCTGGGAAATCAATTAATCCTTCCCGCAGGCACCAAGGTCCACGGAGTCGTGGGGAGCATCGTGCGTCCCAAGCACTTCGCACTTTTCCGCGGGCAGGCCTCGATGAGCCTGCAGTTCAAGTCACTCGAAATCGAGAGCCGGATCATTCCCGCGCAGATGAGCATTTTGCAGATCTATAACGCCACGGCCGACGGCAACAAACAGCGCAAAGACCTGCACACGGTGGAAGGCGCCGTGGTGGAAGAGAAGCGGGACATCAAGGGCGTGGTCACCGCCGTGGCAATGGGGGGTGGCGGCGGCACCGTGGTGGGCGCAATCTTCAGCAATGCGATCCGTGGATTGGCGATCGGTTTGATCGGCGGCACGGCCTATGTTGTCCAGAAGAAGGGCAAGGAAGTCGAATTGCCGGCGCAAACCGGAATACTGGTTCGACTCGATGGAACGGTTTCGGTGCCAGTCGTGACTGCGCAAGCAGGCGCCTACACGAACGGCGATCGGTAGATCATTAGTAGAGGAAGAGCAATAAAAACGATAAGGTGGAATTTCCTCGCCACGCCGACTTCCGGCGCTGGCGAAGGTAGTGTCTCTGTACGTGCGGAGACTGGCCGTGGTTGGGGGGGGAAGCGGCGCGTCATTCGCTCGGGCGATTGGCGCGCCGCAGGGGGGAAATGCAAGTTAGGCCACCGGGGTGGGGTGCCTCCTCGCAGGCGGGAAAGCGGCATACCAAAGATCTTCGGTCTGAACCTTTATTGCAGCCATCAGCCACCCGTCGGGCGTCGCATCCATCCTGACGAGGTGGAAGAGAAGTGGACGGTCCGGCAGCGTCTCCGCTGAATTTCTGCTGATCAATTTCACGGCGAGCTCAACGGTTCGATCTGGTTCTGTTCTCAGGTGGAAGCTACAGCCATTCGGGCTGACGTCGGTTGTGACCGTCAGCTCCTTGAAGAATCGACCATGACAATCGAAGCCTGAAACTTCGATGGGGAACGACAAGGGAAGCCGCTTTTCGCGACGGCGTTCGAGAATAGCCTCGTTTGCTGCTTCTTCCAGTTCCGCGATTTCTCTCATTGTCATGTGCTGAGCAGGGAACATGCACTTGTGTCGCCAAGGGGCCGGCAGCGCATCCATTGAATTTGGGGGAGATACCCGTTGATGCCCCAAAGCAGAATGGCGCGGATGGAAACGCCGTTTGCTTCTGAAACAGCGCTATCGGCCTGCCGCAAGCCATCATGATGCGGATTTGCTAAGAGCCGCCTGCTGCCCGCGCTTCAGAAATCGATAAAGACTGGTGCGGCCGATCCCCAGAATTTGAGATGCGCGCACACGATTGCCGCTGCACATTTCGAGCACGCGCTGGATGTGAATGCGGCGAATTTCATCGAGCGGCAAGGGGCGCCAGGCCTCGTCATTGCGCAGGGGCCCGGCGGTGGGGTGCTGCAGATTCTTGGGCAGGTCGGCGACGTCGATAAACTCGGTGACGGCGGTGATGGCGGCGCTGGAAATTACGTTTTCAAGCTCGCGAACATTTCCCGGCCAATTGTGCTGAAGTAGGACTGCCTGAGCACGACGAGTGAGACCCTGAAATGATTTGCCATATGCTTCGTTGTATTTTCGCAGGAAGAAGTGCACCAGCACGGGAATATCGTCCAGGCGCTGGGCCAAGCTGGGAACGCGAATTTCAATGGTGCTAAGGCGGTAGAAAAGATCTTCCCGGAAGCGGCCGGCCAGGACTTCGGCGCGCAGATCGCGGTTGGTGGCGGCGATGAGGCGAACGTCCACATTTCTTACCTCCGGCGAACCGACGCGCTGAATTTCGCGATTTTGAATTACGCGCAGCAGCTTGGCCTGCATGCTGAGCGAGGTTTCTCCCACTTCGTCCAGGAAAACCGTGCCATGATCTGCGTATTCGAATAGACCGGGACGAGTGTCCGTCGCTCCCGTGAACGAGCCACGCATGTGACCGAAGAGCTGGCTTTCGAGCAGGGTATCCACCATCGCTGAACAGTTGCAAACCGCGAAGCGGTTTTGCGCCACCGGACTCATCTGGTGGAGCGCCCGCGCTACCAGCTCCTTGCCCGAGCCCGTGGGGCCGCTGATCAGCGCGTTGGTGTAGTGTTTGGCAATTTTTCGGGTCAGTTCGAAAACTTCCAGCATGACGGGACTCTTGCCGACGATTCCGTGGAATTCGAGGTTGTTGAGCAACTGCTCTTCAAGTTCGCGAATCTGGCGGCGTTGCGTGAAAAGTTCCGCCAGCTCATCGAGTGACCTCAACAGGCGTGTGTGATCGAGCGGCTTGCAAAGGTAATCATAGGCGCCGCGTTTGACCGCTTCGATGGCCGAATCGACGGAATACATGCCGGTGACGAGAATCACGTAGACGCCAGGGTCGATTTGCAGTGATTTTTCGAGGAATGCGAACCCGTCGATTCCCGGCATGCGCAGGTCTGCGAGTGCAACTCGACAAAGCCCTGCGCGGATTTGTTGCAGAGCTTCCGTAGCGTCTGTAGTGCCGATGACCGGGAAGCCGAGTTTCTGAAGTCGAGTCGTAAGCAGTTCGACGGCGTCGGGTTCGTCGTCGAGCACACAAATGGGGAGGTTTTTGCGGAGCAGGTCTTTAGTTGGAACTTCAGCGATTTGGGCCATGATTCAATTACATGGCACGCCATGTGCCACATGCGCCTGTGCGGGTTCGGTCTCGGTGGGTGGATGAAGAGAAATGATTTGAGAGAGTTCGGTTGTTGTTTAAGAGTTGTAGGGAGAATGAATTAAAGAAGATTTCGTAAATTTGTTGAGCACGGAGGCGCGGAAACGGAATTCGGCGAGATGGAGCGTAGCCTGCGCAGTTCGTGCCGAACCGGAACTCCAGTTTCAAGAGGGGCCGAGTGCGAAATTCGAAAAGGAACCCCAAGCGTTAGCGAAGCTGGTACGCTGTCACTTTAACAGGCCGGACTTTCTTCGCGAGTTAGAATCGTCGCAGGCACGGAATTCCGCCTCTGGCCGCGGGGATGCAATTGAATCAGAGTGGCCTCCGCTCGATTCTGTTCGTCAGGAGAGCCGATTGTCTTAACTTGAAAGGCGACCGGCAAATTCCTGTTGGGCGAAAGCGGTTGAGACAAGCGGACGAAGACAATTGTGCCTTCGCGGATTGCATTGCGCAGGGCGACTTTCCTTGTTCCTTCCCGGGCCCAATCCAGCGTCGAGCTTTCCACGAAGAAATTTTCTAAATGATCCCATCCGGAGACTTCCACAAGATAGCTGGACTGGTCGGCGCTCTTCCAATTCATGGCATTACCTCTAACCTTTTAAATGCAGATGCAATGCCAAAGGGCAAGTGGCCGGGCGCATTCTACGGCAAGCAGTTAGCAGCAAATTGAAGGAAGTGGAAGACGAAGGGAAGCTCGCAATTCAATACAGATGTGCGGAATTGAATCAACACTTTCCGGTGTTGCAGTCCTTAGCAAAGGAGGGTTTTCAAAGAGAGGGAATTAGCCGTAATGCGCGCCGGAATAAAGTAGATTCAGCGCGAGCGTGAAAATAATCCCGAACACTTTATCGAAGAGAACCCAAGAAACGAGAAGGCCGAGCATGCCAAAGCCCTGTTGAGACGTCCAGCTTAGATATCTCAGGCCCATTTTTTCGCTCATCAGCAGAGTAATTCCAGTGCGGCCATCGAGCGGCGGCACGGGCAGTAGATTGAACGTTCCCAGAACGAGATTGAGCACGAACAGAATGCTGAGGAAAGTGGCGGCGAAAGAAGCCCCGCCTGGCGTGACGGCTTCGGTAATGTTCGTGAACGAGAAATTGACTGGTTCGGGATTCTGAAAGATTCCGAATGCCATGCCGAGCCGAATTGCCGCGCCCGCCAACAGGAGCAGCGTAAAATTAGCGGCGGGACCCGCCAGGGCCATCCAAGCAGCGCGTCGAGGATAGCGCTGTTGCCAAAGAGGATCATAAGGTGCGCTCGCCCATCCGATCATCCAGCCGCCCCAAATATATGAAAGGAGAGGCACAACGATCGTTCCGAATGGCTCTCGCCGCATATGGGGAATGGGATTTAAACTGGCTTGACCGCCGTGAGATGCAGTGAAGTCTCCCCCCAATTTAGCGGCCAGCGCATGCGCTCCCTCATGGCAGGTTGTGGAAAACAGGAAAACAATGTACCAAATGGCGCCGATAGCAAGATTGGGAGAGTGCATGGATGTTTAGACTATATGTTTTTCATTGGCAGGCGCAAGCCTGTGGAAAACGTGGTAGCAAAAGGTTTCCAAAAGTGAAAATTGCTTGACAAGAGAGATAGCGAGGATTAGTCTCGCCCACCTAGCAACAAGTTGTGTCCAAAACTCGGACATCACACCGGAGAAAATGTCGTGCCAGGCCGACGGAAACCACGCCCCGTTCAATCGGTTTCGTCTGACCGCGAGCTTGAGAGCTTGCTGCGCCGAGCGGAGCAGTACTTCAAGAACCGCCGCATGCAGGTTGTAGCCGCGGAGTCACAACGTAAAAAGAAGCGATCGACCGCCGCGTAGATCGCTCCCCCGAGATCTGAATCGTTGTATCTGGCAGTTCCCACAGGTTTAGTCCTCAGTTGGTATTCCGTAGAGAGTCAACAAAGTCGAGATGTGAGTAGGATTGCTTCCGCGTGCCGCCTGTCGCTCGGCTCCGCTAAACATCGAGCGCAATGCGCGAATGACCCAGCGGATCAAGATGACGACTGCGGCGAGGAACGCAACAACGATTCCCGCCGCCCAATAGGGATGCCGCGCCGCAAGCCACAGGAGGAAAACCGCAAAGACGTCTTCACTGAAGCTGAGGGCGATATTCGAGAACGGCTCGGGGGACGGCGTCATTGCAGCGCGAACGGCCGTCTTGCCCCCGTGAGCAGCCAATGCAACCAGCGCACCGAGCAAGCCGCTGAGCAGTTGCATCGGCGGAGACAGATTGGCCGAAGCCTGGTAAGCAATCAGAGCCGCAACCGGAATGCGGACAAATGTTTGCAGAGCATTCCACAAGAGATCGAAGACCGGAATCTTGTCGGCGAAGAGTTCGACCAGAAACAAGGCAACACAGGCCCCAATCACGTACCTATTAAATAGGAGATGCAAGGAAGGCGGCAGGGGCAACAGATTGACGCGCGCCAGTATTCCCAGCGTGGCCACGGTGGCATAAACATTCAGGCCCGCGGCGAAACTGATAGTCACAAGAAGGGCCAGAAGCGTATCGCTTGAAAACGCCATAGTGAACTCAGGATACCAGCAATATCAGGGGGCGACTTTTGGATTTGATCTTGCGGCAGTTAGGGCGAGACCGCTCAGCATTCGTAGATTCTGGATTTGTAGAACTTGAGTGGAATGGTGGAGTCAATCTTCATGCGGCTGAGCGCCGTGGAGAGAAGACGTGGCTCCCGGGCCTGGACTCGAACCAGGATAACCAGCTCCAAAGGCTGGCGTGCTACCGATTGCACTACCCGGGAGTTGCTGGATAAAGTTTAGCAGAGTAAGAGCGCAGTTGTCGTGCGGGGGAGAGAAAATGTCTCGTGATTTGCTCAGAACGGAGACTTCAGGAGCAAGCCTCCTGCCATTTGGACCATACCGCAAAAGAAAACTCGGTGCCGGTAACGCAAATTCGGACGCTTTCCATGACGGTGACCTGTCTGTGCCCGGATTCGTGGTCGTTTAGGGCTTGCGCTCGAGAGCTCCCCTCGGTGTTGACACGAGAGGATCCCATCGCTTCTCTAGATCTTCCCGAGGGCTTCTTGTCGGTGCTGTGGAAGCCGTCTGGCCGGCCCAGAGGGGGCTCTCGTCACGCGGAAGAGGCAGATCGGAAAGAAAGGCGGGCGCTTGAGGTTCCTCTTGATCGAGTAAGAAGATCAACTCGCTGGCTTTGTCGTCCCATTCAACGGAAATGGTGTCGAAGGTAGCGATCTGGCCGGTGGACAGGAGACTGGCCAGAGGGAAGACCAAATATCGTTCGATCGAACGTTTCAGATGTCGCGCGCCATATTTCAGGTCGGTGCCTTCGCGGAGCAGGAATTGGCGCGCTTCCGGCGCTACCCGGAACGTAAAACGTCGCCGGGAAGTCTCGAGAATTCTCCGCTGAACAATGGCGAGCTCGATGTCCAGAATTTTTTCCAGTTCCAGGTCGCGCAACGGGTGGAAAACAATGAGCTTGTCGATCCGATTCATAAACTCAGGCGCGAAGTTTCGCTTGGCCGCTTCGACTGCCATGCCCTGCACTTTTTGATCCATTCGCTCATTCGTTTGCAGCGCGGGTGTAAATCCCAGGCTCTGGCCGGAGACCAACTCCGTAATATCCGAGCCACCCAAGTTCGAAGTCATGAAGATCATGGATTGCGACAAGTCCACGCGCCGGTTATCGCCGAGCGTCAGCGTGGCCTTGTCGAGAATTCCCAGCAAGAGCTGCCAAAGGGCGTCGCTGGCCTTTTCGATTTCGTCGAATAGCAGGAAGCTAAGCTTCATACTTTCGGTGTGATAGGCGGAGAGCGCTTCCTGAGTGATCACGGGATGCGTTTCGCGATGCCCGAGATAACCTGGAGGCGAACCAACCAGCTTCGAAATTTCGTGCGAGTGCTGGAATTCCGCGCAGTCCACTTTGATTACGGCGCGCGGGTCGCCGAACAGGATTTCGGCTGCAGCTTCGACCACGCGTGTCTTGCCGGCTCCCGTCGGTCCCAGGAAGAGCAAATTTCCGACCGGCCGGCCTGGCGAATTCAGCCCGGAGCGGAACACCTGAAAGAGGTCTAAGACGGCTTGCACTGCTTCGCTCTGGCCAACGATCCTGCAATGCAGGGCTGACTCCAGGAATTGCGTCTCAGGGCTCCGCAATAACGGGTTCAATCTGAGAACTGACTTCCGCATCGAGATCTCCCAGGCCGCCGGGACTCTTCTCATCCCTGGGCTTACCCTCAATCGGAGGAAACAGGCTGCCGGAATACATCCGTCTTCCTCACAACAATCACTTCGGCAGAAGAAGACAAACCTTGAAGGAGACGGCAGAATGAGCAGATTTGATTACCGGCGGAGCAATGGAGACTGAATGAAGCAAAGTACAGAGCTTTGATACGAGGATGGGGTTACTTAGAGCCGAGGAGAGAGATCTGTTCGACCAGCCGGGCAACATTCCGAGTTCCGGAGTATACGTCGTTTGCCAGGTTTCGCCAGGGATGATCTGAAGGCATCTGGTCGAGCAACTTCTCGCTGGCACTGAAGAGCATAACCAGGGCATTGTTCACGTCGTGCGCGATACTTACGGCCCGCACCAAAAGAACGGCGGGATCAGGCTGCGAGTCTGCTTGCTTTTGAGGGCCGGCTGCCATTCTCACTCCATTCTCAATTTGATCGTTCTTCTGAAGCTTGATCTGGACGTCTGCTCGGAGGTTTATCTGAACGTTTGTCCGAGAAACCTAAACCTCGGTGATCTTGAAGTTTCGTTCGGACAAATGATCCTCGATGGAACTGGATAATACCGGCCGCAAACTACAAGTCAGTCGAGTTTCAGACTACGTGCGGGAGCGAATTGAGGGCCATTCTTGGAATTTAATGTTCTTTGGGAATCAAGGAGATAGAACCGCGACCGCCGCCCTCATGACGCCAAGTTGAGACGCAATTCCAAAACGAGTCGAGTTAGAGGGTGTCCTCAAAACGTGCTGTACTTCAATGGATGTTCTCATGGTCCTCTGACATTGACACGCTGCTAATCGCAGCAGCAAGGGTTGGGCCGGAACAGGTGCTGAAATGAAAAATCAGCAAGCGAATCCCAAGATGGCCTATTGACAATTTTCTATTAAAGACTAAATTCAGGCTAGCCCTTCCAAGTGCTGTTCCCAATTTTTCTCTCTGGGTGTCCTCAACAATGCGCATTCTTGTCGCCGAAGATGATCTGCCGGTCGCGAACTATTTGAAAAAGGGCCTCGAAGCCGAGCTGTATGAGGTGGAACTTGCCGGGGATGGGGCAGTAGCCCGGCGCATGGCAGAGAGCTGCGATTACGACCTGGTTATTCTCGACGTAAACCTGCCGACAATGGATGGGTTCGAAGTGTTACAGAACATTCGGGCCAAGAAGCCTGACCTGGCCGTGTTGATGTTGACGGGCGATAACATGATCCCGCAGCGGATCCGCGGACTCGACCTGGGTGCCGATGATTATCTAACCAAGCCATTTGCTTTCTCGGAACTCGCGGCACGGATTCGGGCGCTCCTGCGAAGACGAATCAGGCCGATGGAAGCAGTCCTGCGTGTGGAAGATCTGACGTTGGATCGATTGCAGCACTTGGTGCATCGCGGCGAACGCCGAATTGATCTGACGCCGAAGGAATTTGCTCTGCTGGATTATTTGATGCGGAATGCGGGCCGGCGCGTGACACGGGCCATGATCATAGAGAACGTTTGGGACATGTCGTTCGACACACTGACGAATGTAGTGGATGTGTACATCAATTACTTACGTAAAAAAATTGATGCCACTTCGGAACAGAAATTAATTCGCACGATTCGAGGAGTGGGCTACCAGGTGGGGGGCGAGGAAGCGCAGGCAGCAGAAAACTAAGCCGGCGATGGCCCGATGCCGGCCCCATTTTGTCTGTTCCGAACACAGTGCACGGTTTGCCGGGTTCCGTACCTGCGGGGAATACGGGGCTTCGCCAGGTCTGTTTGTAGTCCGTCGAGATTACGCGCGGAGAAGTGAATTCTAATCCAGGGCTCATCCGTTTCTAATCTGGGTGCAGTGAAGCTGGAGGACGAAGAAAACACATGGCCATGTTGGCATACCCTTGCGAAGCGGAAGCGCGAAACCGCATCCTGATTGTCAGCCCGGACGATGAGTTCCGGAAGCGAATAGTCGACAAGATTGGACTGGGCCTGTGTCTGATCGAAGAAGCGCTGGGCGGAGCAGATGCGCTGGCAAAGCTCGAGGCCCAAGAATGCCAGGCATTGTTTCTGGACCGGCGCATCGCCGACCTGCACGTCGAAGAACTACTCGGTATTCTAAAACAGGACCATCCGGACTTGGATGTGAAGCTGGTTGATTCCCGAAGCGATCTCGAGGCGCTGCTATCGTTTGCATCGGAGTTGAGTTCCGGGAGGAGAGAGGCGGAAGAGCATCGAATCCCAGAGGTATCCGATTTTGAGGCGGATCGCGTTCCTGCGCCTTCGGCAGGGATAAACTCTCTTGGCACCGTGCCTTCCATCGTGGAACCACTGCCCGGGATGCTGATATCACGGGGTGAAATGCAGGCAACGTTCCGCTTGGCGCGCATGGTGGCACGGCGCGACACGCCGGTGCTGATCACGGGCGAAACCGGAACCGGCAAGGAGTTGGTGGCACTGGCAATACACAAGATCAGCCTGCGCGTGCAGGGACCCTTCGTGATTGTAAATTGCGCCGCGATTCCAGAAACCCTTCTGGAATCAGAACTATTCGGCTACGTGCGCGGGGCATTTACCGGTGCCATTCAATCCCGGATTGGGCGAATTCATGGCGCGCATGGCGGGACACTCTTCCTGGATGAAGTGGGCGAGCTACCATTGAGCATGCAGGCAAAACTGCTGCGCTTTTTGCAACATGGCGAGGTGCAGCGCCTTGGCAGTTCGGATGTGTTCCGTGTGGACGTTCGTGTGATCGCAGCCACCAACGTAGATCTGGCAAAGCAGGTGGCGGAACGTTTATTCCGGAGCGATCTGTACTACCGGCTAGCCGTTTTTCCGATCGATTTGCCGCCATTGCGCAAGCGCACTGAGGACATTCTCCCTCTCGCTGAATACTTCTTGGACGGACTGTGCTGCGAGTCCAACGAGCCCGCGAAGCATCTCTCTCCGGGTGCAGCAGTCTTGCTGCGCCGTTATGCATGGCCGGGGAACGTACGCGAACTGGAACACGCTCTGGAGAGGGCATTTATTCTTGCCGAAAGCTCGGCGGAAATATCCAGCGATTTTTTCCATCTGGATCTGGCCAATTCTTCTCGTTAGAGAAATTTAACGAGATTCCCTGTTCCTTGGCATGCCCGTTGCATTCCCACCCACGATGCCAAATTTGCCTGCAACTCGGCAAAAAAGACCCAGGGCCAAAGCCGAGGCTCGGAGCCAGTCGCAGCCCGAGTCCCGCCGTTTGTCAAAACCGCACTCGCGAATGCCGCTGGCCAAAACCTCCGTGCATAGCTCAGCGCAGCAATCGCTGGTTGAAGCCTTCGTTTCCTTTACGCAGGTTGCCGGTTCGCTGGAAAAATCATACGCCCAACTTCAAGGGGAAGTTGGCCGCCTTCGCGGCGAGCTAGCGCGAGCGAATTCCGAACTCACCAGCAGTCATGAAGAGAACGCGCGCGTGCGTTCATTTCTGGCCCGCATTGTGGAAGGGCTTCCGTGCGGCGTGATCGTGCTGCAAGAAGACGACAAACTTTCGATGTTGAACCCGGAAGCGCAGCACTTGCTGGCGATCGATGCCGATTGGAACGAGAACGGCGACTCCACTCCGCCTTCGATGGTCCGGACATTACTGTCCAAGGCGGCGCCGCAGGAAGATTCGACTCCTTCGGAATGCACGTTGGAACTGCCGGCGGGTAAGCGTACATTCGCCACCGCTTGCACTCAAATCGCGGAAAGCCCCGACGGACGCGGGCGCGCCACGATTCTGATTTTGCGGGATATTACCGATGAAAAGCGCGTTGCTCACGAACGCGAAGCGGCGCGGCGAGTTCAAGCCCTGGCGGAAATTTCAACACTGCTTGCGCATGAGATTCGAAATCCCCTGGGAAGCCTGGAACTGTTTGCAGGACTGATCTCCGATGCGACGTCACAATTGCCGGATGCACGGCAGTGGGTGGATCACCTGCAAGCGGGATTGCGAGGACTTTCGGCCACGGTAAACAACGTTTTGCACTTCCACAGCCAGCCCTCCGCAGAACGAGTGCCCACTGACTTGAAACTGTTGCTGCGGCAGACGATTGATTTCCTGCGGCCGCTGGCTCGGCAGAAGAACATGCAGATTTCCCTGATCTGCCGGGTCGAAGAAGTTTCGATTGCGGCGGACTCACATCGATTGCAACAGGTTTTCTTCAATTTGGCTCTAAATGCGTTTCGGGCCATGGCGGCCGGCGGGACTTTGTTTATCCGCGTGGATTGGACAGCGCAGGGGGTAGGCGAGAGGCTGCAGATTGTGTTTGAGGACCAGGGAGCCGGAATCGAATCGGAGCACCTGAGCAAGATTTTCGAGCCGGGATTCACGACGAAGGCAGGCAGTCCTGGATTAGGGCTTTCTCTCTGCAAGACCGTGATGGAACAACACGAAGGAACAATTTCCGTCCAGACCGTCTTGGGGCGGAGGACCAGCTTCACACTGCTTTTTCCGGCTCTAAGAGGGAAACAATGAACCAAGTTCTGGTGGTCGATGACGAAGCGGCGATGCGCACGGCCCTGGAGGCGAGTTTTCGCCGTGACGGGTGGCAAGTGGCCACCGCGGCGGGCACAAGCGAGGCGCTGGACAAGTTCCGGAGCACGCCCTGTTCGCTGGTGGTGACAGACATGAGGATGCCGGACGGCGACGGCCTGCGGGTAATGCAAGGGGTTCGTGAAATGAACCCGAAGACGGCGGTCGTCTTGCTCACCGCGTTCGGCAGCATTCCCGAGGCAGTGCTCACGATGAAGGAAGGAGCCTGCGATTACCTGGTGAAGCCAATTTCATTTGAACGGTTACGCGAAGCGGCACAGCGAGTTCTGCAGAAGGCTGATGAGCAGGAGCCGGATCCTTCAAAAGATGGCTTGATCGGCCAGTCCAATGTGTTTCGACGAATGATGGAGCGAGCGCGGCAAATCGCCGGTGCGGATGCGGACGTGCTGATCGAAGCGGAGAGCGGGACCGGGAAAGAATTGCTGGCCCGGTTGATTCATCGTTCGAGCCCGCGGCGCGAGGCGCGGTTCGTGGCCGTAAACTGCGCAGCATTCCCCGAAGCCCTGCTCGAGAGCGAATTGTTTGGCCATGTGCGGGGCGCCTTTACCGGCGCGACCGCCGCGAAGCTGGGAAAATTTGAGCTTGCCGATGCTGGCACGCTGCTACTGGATGAGATCGGCGAAATGCCGCTAAACCTTCAGCCGAAATTACTGCGGGTCCTGCAAGAGCGTGAAGTGGACCGGCTAGGCGACACCCGCCCGGTTCATGTCGATGTGCGCGTGATTGCCACCACCAATCGCTCGCTGCGCCGCCTGGTGGAAGACGGGAAATTTCGGGCCGACCTGTTTTACCGGCTCAATGTTGTGCCGCTCTCGATTCCGCCGCTGCGGGACCGCCGCGAAGACATTGCCGAACTCGCCGGCCATTTCATCCGAAAATACAAATCGAAGACGGTAGACGGTGCGGTGCGGATTTCACCCGAACTGCTCGCACGGCTGAACGAACACAATTGGCATGGAAATATCCGCGAACTCGAGAATTTCATCCGGCGGGCCTTGGCTCTATCGAATGGCTCGATTCTGGGTGGGGATTTATGGGAAGAGCAGGACTGGATGCAAACAGCCGTGGCCAAGGACGTCCTGCCAGCAGGGCTTTCGCTGCGCGACATGGAAAAGCAGCTCCTGGAAAGGACGCTCGAATCCAACGGCGGAAATCGCACGCGAGCGGCGGAAGTGCTTGGCGTGAGCCTGCGCACAATTCGAAACAAGATTCGAGAATACGGATTGCCACCACGGAGGGCTGCATGAGCCTGATCGATACACCTAATCTAAGCACTCTGGAACATTTTTTGAACCTTGCGTCTTACCGGCAATCGCTGGTTGCCAGCAATCTGGCCAACATCGATACGCCGGGCTATCGCACCCGCGATATTGATTTTCGTTCGGAAATGAAACGAGTGGCGCAGGATTTCGAAGGCGAGATGGAACCGCCCATCGCGCGTCAAGTGCCGGGGCTTCTGGAGCGGCCGGACGGCAACAATGTGAGCATCGACCGGGAGACGCTGCTGCTGGGGCGGTCGCAGTTGCAATTTCGAGCAGCGGTCGCCTTGATGCGCGCAGAATTTCAGAATTTGACGACAGCAATTAAGGAAGGAAGTGCTGTATGAATCTCTTCGACGTCATGGATATTAGCGGGTCGGCACTGCTGGCGGAGCGCCAACGCGCGGAAATCGTCACCAGCAACCTGGCCAATGCGGAGACCACACACACGGCGGAAGGCGGCCCTTACCGCCGGATGGAGGTTGTCTTCGGGGCACATCGGGAATCTCAAAACTTCGCAGCCGCACTGGCCTCGGTGGGTGATTTGCACGCGCGGGGCGTGCGCGTGGAGGGCGTCGTGGCAGACAATACGGCGCCGCTGCGCCGCTACGAGCCGAATCACCCGGATGCGGATGATCAGGGCTATGTTTCGTATCCAGCCATCAATCCCGCGGAAGAAATGGTCAACCTGATGGGGGCGGCGCGTTCGTACCAATTGAACGCAGCTGCGGTGCAGGCCACGAAGGCAATGATCACGTCGGCGATCGCCATCCTGAGTTAATGAACGACTGGAGCGGAGATAGAACATGAGCAATTCGATTCAAGGACTGGGCAGCGCCGCAACCGATTTGACGAAGTCACTTGGCACTCCTCCGGGAGAAAAGAGTGGCGAGTTTTTCGATACGTTGAAGCATGCAATGAATCAAGTGGGCCAATTGCAGGCCGAAGCGCAGAATAAAATCACTGGGCTCGTCACCGGCGATGGTGAAGATGTCCATTCGGCCATGATCGCGGTGGAAAAAGCGAATATGGCGTTTGAAATGATGGTGCAGGTGCGAAACAAGATCATTTCGGCCTATCAGGAAGTTTCGCGACTGCAATTTTAGGCACCGATTGATTCCCCAGGATTCCGGCGGCCCGGGCTGACCCACGGACCCGCAATAGAGAGCGGTGAGTTACCGCCACAGGTGTACTGACCAGACAGATGGAAAAGTATTTCGAGCAATTAAAAAAATTCGTGCTCAGGCTTTCGCTGCAGCAGCAAGCCCTGCTGGCTGCTTCCATTCTGGCGGTTGGCCTGACGCTCTGGTTCTTCGTTCACCTATTCTCCCAGCCCGATTTCAAACCTCTGTACTCCGGACTTTCATCCTCGGATCTGCAAAATCTTGAGAAGCAGCTAGCTGAGAAGAATATTCAATACGAGATTTCGAGCGACGGCACCACGCTGAAAGTGCCGGCCGACAAGCTGGACGAGTTGAGAATTGAAGTTTCCTCGAAGAGCAGCTTCTCCAGCGGACGCTTGGGATTTGAATTGTTCGACAAACCAAACTGGTCAGGGAGCGATTTTTCGGAAAAAGTAAACTACCAGCGGGCACTGGAAGCCGAGCTGGAACGCACGATCCAGACGATCGACGGTATCGAGGCAGCGCGCGTGCACCTGGTGCTTCCGCATGAATCCTTGTTCACGGAAAAAGAGCGCCAGGGAAAAGCGGCCGTAGTCGTGAAGCTGCGCGGCGGGCATCTTTCCGAAGACACATTGAATTCGATCGCGCGGCTTGTTTCCAGCGCGGTGGACGATTTACCCCCGGAGAATGTGGCGATCGTAGATGCCGAAGGCGGGACGCCGATTCGCTCGCGCGGCGGGGCCGGCGAAACGGCCGGATCCATGGAGTCGGAAAAGGCCATTGCCGATAAATTAATTGCCACCCTGGCGCCGGTGGTCGGAGCCGATCACGTGAAGGCCAGCGTGACAGTGGATCGCGATGCCAGTTCGGGAGAGAGCACGCAAGAAGTTTACGACCCGAACTCCGTGGTGCTGACCTCGCAAATTTCGGAAGAGCATGTGACTGATGCCAGCCCATCGGGCGTCCCAGGAACTACGAGCAATGTGCCGCGCCCGGCGGCGCCGGGGGCGCCATCCGCAAAGGTGCAGATCACCACGGATTCCCAGGGGCTGCGGAGCGAGAGCAAGACTTTCGTCGTGGGCCGCACCGTGCGTCATCTGATCGAGCCGTCGGGCCGAGTGAAGCGGATCGCCGCGGCTCTGCTGGTGGACGATGCGGTGGAAATCAAGGAAGAGGCCGGAAAGAAACAGGAAGTCCGCCGCAAGCGCACTCCGGAAGAGATGAAGCAGATAGAAGAATTGGCGAAAGCGGCGATGGGATTCGACGCCACGCGAGGCGATCAACTTTCGGTGCAGAATTTGTCTTTTCAGGTTTTGCCAGTCGAAAAGGTGGTTCCGCCCACCGTGGTTCAGAGAGTTCTGTGGATGACCGAACGTTGGGTTGTCGCCATCCGGCTTGCCGGGCTATTCCTGCTGTTTGGAATCGTGTACCTCGTCCTGCTTCGCCCGATCAAGAAGCAGGTTCTAGCCAGCTTCCGCGCGGCCGCCCCTGCGCACCCCCCTGCCAAGGGAATCGTGAGCAATTCGGGGGGCACCGCGCCTGGCGCGGCGGAGGCCGGGTTCGATCTGGAGGGAGAACTGGCAACTGTGAATTCTGAAGTGGGCAAGGCAGTTTTGTTGAAACGGCATCTCGTCGAGAAGGTGAAGGCCGAGCCGGAATCGTCGAGCCGTCTGATCCAGAACTGGATCCGGCAGGGGCAGAACAATTAATGGCAGAGACAATCGACGCTACAACCTCCGGACTCCGAAAAGCCGCCATTCTGCTGGTTTTACTGGGTGACGATGCTGCCGCGAACCTCTACAAGCATCTCCCGGAAAATGACTTGCGCCTGCTGACCCAGGAAATTGCTGAGCTTGAATATGTCTCGCCGGAGACAGCCACGAAAGTGCTCCATGAATATAATCGCCTGACGCTTACCCAACAGTACTTGGCGCAGGGCGGCACGGACTACGCGACGAAGTTGCTGGTCAAGGCATTTGGCGAAGAAGGTGCCAAGGGCCTATTGGAACAGGTACTTGTTGCGCAGGAGGCCGGCGCGAAGAATCTGGATACGATTCAAAAGGCAGATCCCAACCAGCTCGCCAAATTCATCCAGGGCGAGCATCCGCAGACCATTGCCCTGATCCTGGCGCACTTGGCTCCGAAGACGGCTTCGGGCGTGCTAGTCATGCTGCCGGAAAAGATCCGGGCGGAATCTGTGAAACGGCTGGCCCAGATGCAACAGTTCTCTCCCGAGGTTGTTCAGAAGATCAGCTTCGTTCTGCACAAGAAGCTGCAATCGGTCGGGGAACAAAGCCGACGTGCGTACGGCGGAGTGAGTGCCGTCGCCGAATTAATGAATCGCATGGAATCAGCAGTGAGCAAGAACGTTCTGGAAACAATTGAACAAGAGGACGCGAAGTTGGCCGTGGCCATTCGCAACTCGATGTTCACGTTCGAAGACTTAATTGAGGTGCCGGAGGTGAGCATCCGAGAACTGCTCGGCCAGGTTGATAAGAAACAGTTGGCAGTCGCGCTCAAGGGCGCATCGGAAAATCTGAGGAATCATCTGCTGAAAGCGATGTCCTCTCGCGCGGCGGAAATGCTGAAGGAAGATATGGAAGCACTCGGCCCGACTCGCTCACGCGACGTGAGCAATGCCCAGCATGACATCGTCGCGCAGGCGCGAAAGCTCGAAGCGGCCGGCAAAATGGTTTTGAAGAATGAAGCGGAGGATGCCCTTGTCGTCTAAACCGGATTTGAGAGCCGGAGAGCTGCTGCTGGACTCGGTCCCATTCGTGTACCCGCCTGCCGCAAGCGAGGATGCTCTCCCCAACTCGAACATAAACGGCGCGAGAAAACAAGCGAACCGGGAACTGGCCGACATCGAGAACCGTGAAAAACAGGCCTGGCAACAGGGCGTCCAGGAAGGGGAAGTGAAGGGGCGTGTACAACTCGAAAAACAGACCAGCGAACTGCGCGAATCGGTCGAAAAGAGCCTTCGTGACTTTGTCAACGAGAGGAATAACTATTTCGAGCATGTGGAAACAGAGGTGGTACATCTGGCTCTGGCAATCGCTGGCAAGATTCTGCATCGAGAGGCTCAGATTGATCCGCTCCTGCTGACCGGGCTCGTGCATGTAGCGCTTGAAAAACTTGGAGCACAGACCAAGATTCGCCTGCGCGTGCATCCCACTCAATTGGAATCCTGGCGAAAGTCCTTCGCGGAAATGGCCAGCCAGTCACTGGCTCCGGAATTGATCGGAGACGAGAGCCTGGCGCTAATGCAGTGCGTGATCGAAACGGAGCATGGTTCCACAGAAGTCAGCCTGGAAACCCACCTCAAGGAAATCGAGCAGGGCTTCTTCGATCTGCTCGCGCGACGTCCCCGGAACTCGTGATGAGCTCTTCTTCGCTTCTGGGAGCCTATTTCCGCCGCCTGAATGAATTCTCGATTCTGCGGTGGACCGGGAAAGTGATCCAGGTTGTGGGCGATGTAATCGAATCGGAAGGACCGTTCTGTTCCGTGGGTGAGGGTTGCGCGATTCTGACCGCTGACGGACACATGTATCCCGGAGAGATCGTAGGATTTCGCGAGTCCCGGGTGCTGTCCATTCCACTCGAGAGGCCGAAAGGAATCCGATTTGGAGACCGCATCGTAACGCGGGGAACGCGGCCGTCCTTGCGTGTGGGTCCGCAACTTCTGGGAAGAGTCATCGACGGTTCGGGAAAGGCGATCGATTCCGGCGGTGAATATCATGCCAGGCAATATTGGCCGCTGCAGAGTGATGCTCCTTTGCCGATGGAACGCCACAAGATCCACGAGCCGATCAGTTGCGGCATAAGGAGCATCGATGGTTTTCTGACCTGCGGACGCGGCCAGCGCGTGGGCATTTTCGGCGGAAGCGGAGTGGGAAAGAGCACGTTGATCGGGATGATGGCGTCGGGAACCTCCGCTGACCTCACGGTGCTGGCTCTGGTGGGAGAGCGCGGGCGCGAGGTGCGGGAATTTCTGGAGGACTCGCTGGGCGAAGAAGGGAGAAAGAAATCAGTCGTGGTGGTCTCGACTTCGGACCAATCGCCGTTGTTGCGGATTCGCGCGGCGCTGGCGGCGACCTCGGTTGCCGAATACTTTTGCTGTCAGGGCAAGCATGTGCTGCTGGTTGTGGATTCGCTGACTCGATTCGCAATGGCCCAGCGCGAAATCGGCCTCGCCGCGGGCGAGCCGCCGACCGCCAAAGGTTACACGCCTTCCGTTTTCACATTACTGGCGCGTCTGATTGAGCGAGCGGGACATTTCGGCAAGGGCAGCATCACTGCTTTTTACACGGTGCTGATGGAAGGCGATGATCAGCAGGATCCACTGGTGGATGCCGTGCGCGCCTTGCTCGATGGGCACACGGTGCTGGACCGGCGCCTGGCGATGCAGAATCATTTTCCACCGATTTCGATTCTCGATAGCCTCAGCCGATTGATGCCCGCCGTCACGAGCAGTGATCACATGGCGAAAGTGCAACGGCTCAGGCGGCTGTTGGCAGCGTATTCTTCCGCGGAAGATCTGATCCGTGTCGGGGCGTATCAGAAGGGAAGCGATCCGGTGCTTGATCAAGCGCTCGTCGTGCTGCCGGCGATCAATGCTTTCTTGCAACAGAAGCGAGGGGAACGTTCGGGACTTGAACAGACTGTTGCAGCATTGATGGCGCTTCCGGGATAGAGGAAACAATGGCATTTCATTATTCACTCGATGCGCTTCTTCGTGTCCGGCAAATTCGCGAACGCCGCGAGGAGGAAATGCTGGGAACGATCATTTCGAAAATCAATACCGTGCAGGTGCAAATCGAAAACGCCAAGGAAGTTTTGCTGGATACCCGGAGACTCCTGCTGCAGAACATGACGGGCGGAGTGGCGGGCAGCGAGTTGCAATTTGCGGCCAATTGCGATGCCGGGCGTGCGTTCTATCTTGAGATGCTTGAGAATCACCTGCAGCAACTCGAAAAACAGCGCCTAGAGCAAGGCAAGATTTATCGAGAGGCGCGACAAGGACGCGAAATCCTCGAAAACTACCGGGAGCGCCAGCTCCAGATTTACAATCAGGAGCAATCCCGCCGCGAACAACGACGAGTCGATGACTTGTTTCTAATTCGCCTTGGGCATTCGAACGAGAAATAGCGTTTCGTTTTGAAGTATGCCGCCGATTCCCCACAGCTTTGCTCTCTTTTCCGCGTTCTTCGGACTTTTGGCCTCCTTTCCGTGGAAAATTAAATTTTAGACGACGGCCAAGGATTCTCCGCGATAAGGGAAATGCCGCGATTTCATCGCAAAATAGGCCGCTTCTGTTGGTGGGAAATTCGGTCAAAAGAATCGCTACAGTGACGAGGTATCAGGACCGATCTAGGTCAGGAGGGAAGGCAGGTCGTTCGTCAATGTTTTGTGACCAGTCTGTTGGTTGTTGCCTAGGTTCTTGGGCAATCTTTTCCTTGAACACAGAAATCTGCCTAGCAGGTCATAGTCCCCCCTCTTTTCCACTCCGAACAATCGTCGCGTTTTCAATTGGTTGGAGAGAGAAAGGGGAATGACCCGACTTGCGGCTCTTTGGCGCCCCAGATGCAATATGGAGAACCGGAGAGAAACGCGATGGAAGCAATCACCAACTCGAATCCTGAACTCGCCGCAGTCGTCGCTTCTCCTGCAAACGTGCAGGCGCCGGCGGCACAGGGTTCCAGCTCGCAATCGATCTTCACTGATTGCCTGGAGCGCGCGCTGCAGGACCAGGGCACGGCGGCTCAGCAAGACGGTTCGAGTACAGTTACCTCTTCGGCAAATTCCCAGAGTTCTTCAGCGACCGACTGCAGTCCAGCGCCCCGAATTCCGCAGATCGCCTCACAGAATGCTTCTCAGAATTCAACTCCTGGTTGCGGTTCAACCTTGACTGTCAGAACTGGCGCAGGCGCGGCTTCGCGCAATCCCAAGCAAGGGCCGTCACAGAAACAGTCCGCCGAAGCACCGGCGGCCGCGGGTGTAGCTCCTATGAGTGCGTCCGCGGTTCCCGTGCAGGATCCGATCATGGTAATCGCAGCGAATGTTGCCTCAACGGCACCGTTTCTTTCGGCGCTTCCCGTACCAGTTACTGTAGCGCCAGAGCCGGCCACCGAGCCCGTAATTGCCAAAGCGTGTGTAGCCGCTCAATCGGGTGGCTTGTCTTCGGTGCTCACGACAAGTGATTTGGTTGCACCATCAAACATCTCCCCCAGTATTTGCGGAACACCCATCAGCAGCAAGCCCGCTGCGCTGAATCAAGGAAGTGCAAATTCACAGCCGGGCACGCCGGTGGTTGCGGGGTCGATGGTCGCGCAGGTTATGCCTTCTGCCGCGATGCCTACATTTCCCGCGGCAGCTCTGAACTCGAGCCCATCGAACCAAGCTCCAATGCCTGGGCAGGCCACGTCGGAACGGTCGGCAAAGAGCGACACCGGGACATCACCGAAACTAAATCCATCCGTGAGTTCACCGGCGGCGCCGCCCGCTGCGCTGAATCAAGGAAGTGCAAATTTGCAGCCGGGCACGCCTGTGGTTGTGGGGTCGATGATCGCGCAGCTTATGCCTTCTTCCGCGATGCCGATGGTTCCCGCGGCTGCTCTGAACATGAGCCTATCGAACCAAGCTCCAATGCCTGGGCAGGCCACGTCGGAACGGTCGGCAAAGAGCGACACCGGGACATCACCGAAACTAAATCCATCCGTGAGTTCACCGGTGGCGCCGCCTGAGAAGATAAGTGGAACAAACGATGTGACGGGTGGTCATACAATGGGAACGATAGTTCCGGATTCTTCCGATTCCAAGGTCGCCCTGAAGCACCTGGACAAATCGGTGGGCGATCCACAGACGATTGAAAGTTCAACGCAGACTGTGCCATCGGCAGGTGTGGATCAGGCAGGAGAGCCGCAGACGCCGAGGGCATTCATCCATGCCATAGAAAAGCAGGTTGAATCGAATGCGCCACAGAGTTCCATCGCGATTGGACACGATCCATCTTTGCAACCGACGTCCCATGCGGCAAAGACTGGTGGCGACTCTGCGCCTTCCGTGAGTCGCGAGTACTTGCATGTGCAAGGGCTCGAGCCAGCGAGCGCCCAGAAGAGCAGCGCGAACTCTGATTTCAATGGCAGCTCATCGAATACTTCCACCGGCCAGTCATCAGCGGTAGTGCCGCCAACCGTGGCCCACGGAATCGCGCCGGCCACGGAAACAAATTTTTCATCCCATATTGACAGTGCGCTCAACAGCGCAGCAACGAAGCAGGAAGTGGTCGCGACGGCATCGAATTCGTCCGGCACTCCGGCTACGAGTGGCAGCCCGGCAGCAGCAACTGGATCAGCAGTCACAGACCGGCGAGATTCGGAAGTGGCCTCGACCAGCCCCGCCTGGGACATGGTTTCGGCGCACGCTGAACGGCTGGTGCAAACCGCGCAGCTATCGCAGAACGCGGGACAGGCCGAGATGCGGATTCATCTCAGCACCGAAGCGATGGGTTCGGTGGAGCTACGGACCACGGTTCAGCAGGATCACATCGCAGCGGCGATTACTGTACAGAGAAGCGAGACGCAGGCCGCCTTGCTCGGTGAGTTGCCATCGCTCCAGCAAGCCCTGCAAAATCGACAACTTCAAATTGATCGGCTCGATATTAATTACGGCGGACAGAATTCAGGAATGTCCGGACAAAACGAATCCAATTCGCAGAACGGCGGTTTCGAAAGTCCGCAGAATTCTTCCCGCAATTGGGCCCATGCGGACTCGGAGCCAGTGAGATCGGAATTCAGGGCCGAACTCGAAAGCGGCCTGGATGGCAGCAGAACTCTGAGCGTGCGCGCCTAGCGGCACGCAACAGTAAAGGAGCGAACATGCAGATCAGTTCACTTTTAGATCTTATTCAACCGTCGCAGGCTAATGCGGCCAGCACAACGGGATCCCCGCCGGCAACACCGGCTACGGGTGGAATCGACATCAATACTTTCTTAAAGCTGCTGACAACTCAGTTACAAGCACAGAATCCATTGAATCCAGTGAATCCGACGGATTTTGTCACGCAGCTTGCGCAATTCAGCAGCCTGGAGCAACTGATCGGTATTAGACAAGACATGGACAGCGCACTCACCAACCCAAGCGGCACAACCTCGAATACAACGCCGAGCTCAGCGCCATTGAACGCAGCGCCGGCCATTTCACACTAGGAGAATCACGATGCCATCATTTTCTACTTCACTATCGGGACTGGATGCTGAATCGCAGGCGCTCTCTGTAATCGCCAATAACTTGGCAAACTTGAATACCACTGCCTACAAAGCTGCAACGCCCAATTTCCAGGATTTGTTCTACCAGCAGGTCGGGACGAGCGGCAGCGGTGATCCGGTGCAGATTGGCGTGGGCGCCACTCTCTCCACAGTGGCCTCCAATTTCACGCAAGGCAGCATTGAATCGACCGGAGTGCCGACCAACGTAGCGATTCAAGGAGACGGTTTCCTGATCGAGAACAAGGGTGGCCTGCAACTCTTTACCCGCGCCGGGAATCTCTCCGTGGGAGCCGATGGCGAGCTCAACGCAGCCGACGGCGGTGTCGTGCAGGGCTATGTGGCCCAGAACGGCGTGATTTCCGCGAGTCAAACACTGGGTCCACTTTCGATTCCGAATGGCCTGACGAATCCGCCGAGCGCAACCGGCGGTGTCGCACTTACGCTCAATCTCAATTCCGTAGCGGCTACGCCGGTGAGCGCGGCTAGCCAGCAGACCGGCTCGGGAATCGCGGCAGCCACTGTGCTCGCAACGGGCACCAAACTCATTCTAAGTGACGGCACAAACAACTTCAGCTACACCGCCGTTCTCGGGGACACGCTCGGGAACATCGTCACGGCGATGAGCGGGAATGCTAATTTCTCCTCTAGCCTCACAGGAAACTCGCTGAGCATCACGGCAACGAATGGCCGTCCGATCGTAATCTCGACGAACACTCTTACCGACGCAGCAGTTGGGAACCAGACCGAAGTGTTCGCTGGTACCGCCGCGCCTGTGACTGGCGGAGCATTCAGCACTCCGGTGCCGATCTTCGACGCGCTGGGCGCTTCGCACGTGCTGACATTCAGCTTTACGAAGACGGCACCCAATACCTGGGATTACTCGGTCACGATTCCTGCGGCCGACCTCGGACAAACCGGCAACCCAGTCGTAGTGAAAAGCGGGACGCTCAGCTTCGACGGCGCGGGCCAGTTGACCTCGCCAGTGGGAAATGTTACGGGCATTCCGATTGCCGGATTCACCGATGGAGCGAAAAACCAGACTTTTGACTGGAATCTCTACGACGCCAACAACTCGCCGCTGCTCACTCAGGTCGCTGGACCTTCAGCTACTTCTTCGACGCGCCAGGACGGATTCGCCAGCGGGACACTGGTGAATTACAACATTCAGAACGATGGCGTGATCCAGGGTGTCTTCAGCAACGGCCAGACCCTGGCCTTAGGGCAAATTGCCCTGGCTTCCTTCGCGAACGTCCAAGGTCTGCAGCGAAACGGCCAAAACGCCTATCTTGCCAGCCTGGCTTCGGGTTCGCCCAACGTTGGCACTCCGTCAACCGGTGGCCGAGGCAGCTTGGCTGGAGGCGCTCTGGAGCAATCCAACGTGGACATTGCCAAGGAATTCGCTCAACTGATCCTCGCCGAGCGAGGATACCAAGCGAACTCCAAGGCTGTGACCACCTTCGATGAAGTCACTCAGGAAGCTATCAACCTAAAACGTTAAGAACTCTTCTTAAACTCACAATAGCCCCGCTCCTTGCGTTCGCCCGTGAGGAGCGGGGTCCCACCATTTCCTAGAAAATTCTAATGAGAGCGGCCCTATCTATTTACGCATTCGCCGCGAACGGAGCGGCGGCTTTGGCGTGCCCCTGAGGGCGCCACCCTAATTCAATTTGTTTCAATCGATTGGAATACTCCTCTGATTTGCCGAATGAAATATTCGTGTGTTGCTCTTCGGCTCCCAAATTGCACAACTTCTGATCGGCCATGACCGACGAACAGACAGTTCCATCCAAGCCGGCAGTTGCGGCAAAAACAAATCAAAACACTGGGTCGAAAAAGATCGCTCTCGGAGTCGCGGTAGCCTTAATCCTCGCGATTGGGGGCGGCTGGCTTTACGTTCATGGCCAACCTGGAACATCGGGAACGACGGAGTCCGAAGCCAAGGTGTTCCCGGTGGTCCATCTGGAGCCATTCGTCACCAATCTCGCCGGCGTAGCAAGCGAAAACTGTTATCTGAGATTGACAGTCGATCTCAGTCTCGAAAAGGAACAAGGGGATGGCGAAAAGAAAGAGACCGGGAAAGCCAATCCAAACAAGATTCCGGTAGCTCTGTTGCGCGACACAATTCTGCAGGTCATTGCCACTCGAACCGGAGAAGAACTCTTGACGGCAGACGGTAAGAACAAACTGAAGGCGGATCTGCTGAAAGCCCTTCAGGAACGAGCCCCACAGGCGGGTATTCGCGAAATTTATTTTACAGATTTTCTGGTGCAGAGGTAGGCGATGGCTGAAGCGGCGCTCGCGGGACCGCAACTTGTTCCCGATCCCGTGTCTGAGCGGTGGGCAGACGCAGAGCTGCTGCCGTGCCATTTCGATGTCGAAATTGCCGTACCCCAATTCACAGTTCGCGACTTGTTCCATATAGAAGTTGGTTCGCTGGTCGAAACGCGATGGGCGCAGAGCGCCGACATTCCACTTCAAGTGAATGGACAATTGATCGGCTGGGGCGAATTTGAGGTTTCGGGAGATCACCTGGCAGTCCGCTTGACTGAGCTTTATTAAAGAAAAGGAAATCATGAGCAATATCGAAAACTCGCGATCGCAGTTGCCCGGCGGCCTGGTGCGATTCCTGCAAGCGCTGGTGCGCGAAGCGGCCGCATTGTTCCAGAAGTCACCTTTGTCGAGGATCGTGATCCGCAAGCGAGAGCGGCGGCTGCGGCTGTGCGAAACGGTGTCTCTGGGTGAAAAGCGAATCGTGGCCGTGGTGCAATGCGGCCACCAACAATTCCTTGTCGGCTGCGCCGGGAGTTCGATTGAGCTTCTGGCGACGCTGCAACCGGCGCGTCCTCCGGCGCTGCGTATCGCCCCGCTTGAATTCAAGACTCGTTAATCAAAATGGCTAAGGGAACGATGCGGAAAACAAATCTGATCCGAGGCGCCGTACTGCTCCTCGGCGTGGTATTGATCAGCGCCCTGAGTTCGCCGGTATTGGCTGCCCGGGGCCGGCAGACTCAAGCGATCTCCATCCCCGGGCTCAGCCCGCAAGCGGGATCACTTTCCTGGACCATCGTCCTGTTGTTTTCCGTTTTGACGCTGCTGCCGGCGATTCTGCTGGCCATGACGCCGTTCGTGCGCATTCTGGTGGTTTTTCACTTTCTGCGACAGGCGTTGGGCACGCAGACCGCACCGACAAATCAGACGCTCATTGGCCTGGCACTTCTGCTCACGTATTTCGTTATGGCTCCCGTGTGTGCCTCTGTGAATCAGGCCGCGATCGTCCCTCTGGAAAACGGTTCGATCACGCCGTGGGAAGCGATCGAGCGTGGATCAGTACCGCTGAAAGCATTCATGCTGCACTTCGCGCGTGAAAAAGATCTGGCGCTTTTCGTCGAACTTTCGAAAGAGGCCCGGCCCCAGAAGGCTGAAGACCTCTCCATGCGCGTTGTTGCACCCGCTTACTTGATATCCGAATTGAAGACAGGCTTCCAGATTGGAGCGGTTTTATTCCTGCCCTTCCTGGTGATCGACATGGTGGTGGCTTCGGTCACGACATCGGTGGGCATGTTCCAGTTGCCGCCCGTCGTGATTTCGACACCTTTGAAGATTTTGCTCTTTGTGGTGATAGACGGCTGGAACCTGGTAGTCGGGTCATTGATGCACAGTTTTAACTGAGGTGCGCTAGTGGAAATGTCGCAAGTCGTGGGGTTATCCCGTCAATGCCTGGAGGCAGCGTTTTGGGTGGTCTCGCCGCTGTTGCTCGCTGCTGTGTTCATCAGCTTGGCAATCAGCATCGTGCAGGTGATGACTTCGATCCAAGACACGACAGTTTCGACCGTGCCACGGCTTGCGGCGGTTGGGGCTGTGGCCTTTTTGCTGATGCCATGGATGTTGCACCGGCTGGTGGTTTTCACGCTGCACTTATTCGGTGATTTTCGAGCCTACACGCGATGAGGGGCGGAGTATCCGTTGAACGATAGCTTACAGCGGTTCTTGATGCAGGCATTTCCAGTGGGGCTGCGCGTGGCCGGAGTGATGACATTCGCGCCGTTTCTGGGAAGCACGGCGATTCCTGTGCGAATGAAGGTGCTGCTGACCCTGGCCATAACCGCCTTGCTGTTTCCAGTCGTCACGGTGCGCTCCGTGGCGATCAATGCCAGCAATTTGGTTCAGATCGGCGCCAGCGAGGCGTTTCTCGGCTTAGCCATGGGGCTGATGATTCAATTTGTGTTTGAAGCAATGCAAATAGCCGGCCAGGTACTGGGGTTCCAGCTTGGGTTTTCTCTTGGCAACATTATTGACCCGCTGAGCCAGGTCGACACGCCGGTTCTCGCCGTATTTCATCAGACGATCGCACTGCTGATCTTTCTGCAACTCGATGTGCATCACTGGATTCTACGCGCCCTGACAAATAGCTTCGAGCTTTTGCCGGTGGGCACGGCTCATCTGACCTGGCCCCTACTCGAACAGTTCATGAAGGGCGCGGCATCCATGTGGATGATCGGGGTTCAAATCGCCGCACCGGTCCTATTGGCCACCTTGATGACGGATGTGGCGCTCAGTTTCCTGGGCAAGATATCGCCGCAACTTCCGGTGCTGCTCATCGGCACGCCGGCGAAAAGCTTGATTGGATATTCGATCTTGATTGGAGTGATTGCTCTGTGGCCGACCATGCTGCAAACGCACTTTGCGAATGCGATTGCCTCGAGCGAAAGGTTCCTGCACCTGGCAGCGCAAAGGTAACGGACGATGGCATCGGATAAGACAGAGAAAGCTACACCGCGAAGGCGAGAGAAGGCCAAGGAAAAAGGCCAAGTCTTACGCAGCCGGGAACTCACATCATCGCTCAGCCTCTTGGCCACCATAATCTTCATGGGATGGCAACCGTTGGGATTCTTGACGCCGTGGCGCTCCCTGTTCGTCAGCGCTCTGGATGCCGCTTCGCGAAGTGATTTGGGTTCTGCCTCACTGTTGCTGAGTTCGACAGTGCTGGTGGTGGCGCGCTGGGCTTTGCCGATTGTGGCGATCGCGTGGTCGGCATCTATCGCGCTTTCTTTTGCTCAGGGAGGCATCGTCTTCGCCCCGCAGGCGCTTACCCCGAATTTCAAGCGTCTCAATCCAATCACCAATCTAGGGAATGTTTTCTCGATCGCGGGATTCAGCAGACTGCTCAAATCGCTGGTTCCGTTCGGCGTGGTGCTTTATTACTCCGGCGGGATTTTGATCCGTGAATGGAGTCATGTTGTCCACGCTTCTTCGTTGCCGGTGCGTCCGTTCATGGCGTTTGCGTTCGGCCGTTTGTTCGAAATCGCGTGGAAGTCATGTTTCATCATGCTGTTGTGGTCGGGCATCGATCACTTCCTGCAGCGCTGGCAACACGAAAAATCGATGAGGATGTCGAAGCAGGAAGTGAAACAGGAATCGAGAGATTCAGAAGGCAATCCGGAGATCCGCGTGCGGATCCGGCGCCTGCGCCGCGAATTGCGCCGCCGCTGGATGATCAAGGACGTTAAGAATGCCACGGTGGTGATCACGAATCCGAATCACTATGCCGTGGCGCTTCAGTATGAGCCGCAAAGCATGAAGGCTCCGCTGGTCATCGCCAAAGGGCAGAACCTGATCGCGCAGAAGATCAAACAATTCGCGCGCTGGAACGAAATTCCCATCGTGGAAAACAAGCCACTGGCCCAGGCGCTTTATAAAACGGTGGAAGTGGGGCAGAGCATTCCAGGAAACCTGTACACGGGTGTCGCCGAAATTCTTGCTTTCGTGTATCGCGCCCAGGCGCGCATGCAGGCTCGCCCCGTACCGGCGTCAAGCAGGCCGCCCACGCCCGGTCCGCGTTGAAACGTGAAAGGAACTATCGAAACAATGCCAACTAGCGCTAATCCGGCTCCGCCAGCAGCGAAGATAAACTCGACGGTCGACTGGTTAATCCCGATCGTGGTTGTCGCCCTAGTGTTCGTGATGCTGGTGCCGGTGCCATCGATCGTGCTCGACCTGTTCCTGGCTACCAGCATGACGCTGGCAGTGTTGGTTCTGCTTACGTCTTTGTACTTGTTGAAGCCGGTGCAGTTCTCCGTGTTCCCGACGTTGCTGCTTTTCCTTACGCTTTTTCGTCTCTCGGTCAACATCGCCAGCAGCCGCCGGATTCTGCTGCACGGCAATGAAGGCGCGGGAGCGGCGGGCAAGGTGATCGAAGCGTTCGGGCAATTTGTTGTCGGCGGCAATTACGTTGTGGGGTTCGTCATCTTCCTGGCCCTGGTGGCGATCCAGTATTTGGTCATTAACCACGGCGCGGTCCGCACGGCCGAGGTGACGGCGCGTTTCACCCTGGATGCTTTGCCGGGCAAGCAGATGGCGATCGACGCCGACTTGAATGCCGGGATGATTGATGAAGTGCAAGCCCGAACGCGGCGTCAACAGATCACTCGCGAGGCGGAATTCTACGGCGCGATGGACGGCGCGGCGCGATTTAGCCAGCGAGATTCGATGGCCACCATCCTGATCACGGCCATCAATATCATTGCTGGATTTTTGATCGGAGTATTCCAACTGAACATTCCATTCCAGGAGGCGTTGAAAACCTATACGGTTCTAACGGTGGGCGATGGGCTGGTCACGTTGATTCCCTCGCTGCTGGTTTCGGTAGCCGGCGGATTAGTGGTCACGCGTGCCTCTTCGGAAAACACCGTCGGAGTGGATATCTCACGGCAGGTCTTCCAAAAGAAACGGCCGTTGCAGATCGCGGCAGGGGTGATGTTTCTTCTAGCTCTAATTCCCGGCTTGCCAAAGTTCTCTTTCTTCCTGCTGGCGGCAGTAACCGGCTGGTTGTCTACACGAGCTACTCAACCTTTGACAGGAACGGAAGAAGCGGCAATCCCGCCTGCAGGTGCAAAGAAAACAACTCAACAGGAGCAACTGGAAAACCTTCTGAAGTTGGACGAGCTGAGCCTCGAAGTCGGTTATGGACTGGTTCCGTTGGTCGATGAGAGCCGCGGTGGGCAGCTTCTGCAGCGGATTCGGGCTCTCCGGCAGCACCTTGCGCAGCAACTCGGTTTCCTGGTCCCTTCCATCCACATCACGGACCAGACGAGGCTGAAGCCTCGTGAATACGTGGTGAAGTTGCGCGGCGCTGAGGTGGCGCGTTGGGAGTTGCAGCAGGACTGCCTGCTGGCGATCAGCTCCGAACCCAATTCGCCGGCCATCCCAGGACTGGACACGCACGAACCGGCATTCGGCGCAACGGCCAAATGGATCGCGCCGCAACTGCAGGAACAGGCGCTCGCCAATGGGTATGCCGTTGTGGATCACACCTCGGCACTGGCGACACATCTTGCGGAAGTGGTTCGCCAACATGCTCACGAACTTTTGACGAGGCAGGAAACGAAGCGACTGCTCGATGCTCTCGCCGAAGCACAACCGAAGCTGGTGGATGAGCTGACGCCCAAACTGCTCAGTCTGGGTGAATTACAAAAGGTCCTGCAGCAACTGCTGCGCGAGCAGGTATCCATCCGCGACCTGCCCACGATCCTCGAAACATTAATCGATGCGGGCCAAGCCAACAAGAATGCGATTCATTTGGTCGAGATCGTGCGACAGGTCCTCGGACGTTCCGTGGTGCAGCCTCTTCTTCACGACGACGGGCGACTGCGTGTTCTTTCCCTCGATCCCACGATCGAGGATGAGCTGATGCAGGCTTTCGATCCACAAACGGCCGGGCGCGCGCGAACGGGGCAACCACAGTTCTTGCGCCGCTTGCTCGACGGCATCCGCAAAGTGGTCGGCGATAAGCTGGCCATGGAATCCACCATCGTCCTCTGCAGCAGCCCCGCGCGGTTTCATCTGCGGCGGTTGCTCGAGCCATTCATTCCGCGAATTGTTGTGCTCTCGCCCGCTGAAATTCCGCCGTCCGTGACGGTGCAGTCGGTTGGCGTTGTGCAATGAAACCACGGACGGGAGACAGAAAGTGAATCCTGAGAAAGGAAGCGCAAAAGATATGAACCCAGCCAAACATGCCTATCGCAAGGCTGCACAGTTCGAAGCGGTGGAACGTGAAAAACTCGTGCTCGATCACCTTTCCCAGGTGCAATACATCGCACGCCGCATTCACGATCGCTTGCCGAAGCACGTCCCCCTGGATGACCTGATCCAGGCGGGCGTGCTGGGATTGATCGACGCCGTCGATCATTTCGACCCATCCAAGAATGTCCAGCTCAAGTCCTACGCCAAATTCCGGATTCAAGGCGCGATTCTCGATAACTTGCGCACCATGGATTGGAGCCCGAGAGACCTGCGCCGGCAAGCGCGGCGAATCGAGGAAGTGCACCTGAAGTTGAAATCAGAATTACTTTGTGCACCAACCGACTCCGAAGTGGCGGCCGAAATGCATATCTCTCTGAACGAGTATCAGCAGCTACTGGGAGAATTGCGCGGACTTGACCTGGGAAGTTTACAGGAACAGATCGGCGAAGATGGCGAGGGGCAAGACATGCTCGCATTCCTCGCTAGCGATCCGGAAGAGGATCCTTATGCCATCTGCCATCGATCGGAAAGGAAGGCGCTCCTGTCGAAGACGATCAGTGAGTTAGATGATAAAGAGCGCCAGGTTCTCGCGTTGTATTACTTCGAGGAACTCACCATGAAGGAAGTGGGAGCGGTTCTTGGAGTAGGGGAATCCCGCGTTTCCCAAATCCATTCGGGAGCACTGATTCGAATCCGGGTCCGCATGAGGGAATTGTTGGATGAGCGAATGCCGCAGGAGCAGATTGCTCCCCTGGCAGGAAAGGGCTAGGGGATATACGCATGGAGAAAATATTAAACCAGGATGAGATTGACGCTCTTTTTCACTCTTCCCAGGGCAGCAAAAGCGAAAGAGTAAGAGAAAGGCCGACGAGAAGGGTAACCCGCTGCGATTTTCGCCAGGCGGGGCAGATTAACAAGGATCAAGTCCGGGCCGTCTCGACTCTTCACGATACGTTTGCCGCGAACATCACGAATTCTCTCGCGGCCCATCTGCGCGTCGCCTTTGAAGTAAATCTTGTCTCCGTGGAGCAACTCAAGTACGCCGAGTTCCTCGGCCGAATGCCCGAGCTGACCTACTTGGCTTCGCTCGGCATTCAACCGCTGGAATCCAGCGGGCTCATGCAAATGGATCTTTCGCTGGCCTTTCCGATCATCGATCTTGTTCTGGGAGGGCTCGGGAAGGGCGGCGTTGATGATCGCGGAATCACCGATATTGAAGAGCAAATTCTGGAAAGCGTGGTCCGGGTGATTATCCGGGAGCTCGAGGCGACCTGGCAGACAGTTTTGGAAGTGGGATTTTCCTTTGACCGTAGGCAACTTGCGGCGCAGGTGTTCAGTTTGATGTCCCCGACCGAAAAAGTGCTGTCCCTCAGCTTTGAGATTCGCATGCCGGATGCGAGAGGCATGCTAAATGTTGCGTTCCCGGCGGTAGTTTCGAATGCATTGTTGCGAAAACTTTCCGCCCAATGGGTCGGGCCGAGACCGATCGGATCATCCTCCAGCCGGGAACAGATCCGGCAGCGGTTGTCGGATTGCCAATTCCGAGTGGAACTCAATCTGCCCACTACATTGGTTCCGATTCGTCAGTTGCTCACGCTGGAGAAAGGCAATGTGATCACACTGAAGCAACGCGCCGGCGCTCCTGCCTGCTTGTCTGTGAGCTCAAAGGATATGTTCTTGGCATTCCCCGTGAGTTGCGGAACGCAGCGCGGGGCACGCGTGCAGCAGCCACTGTCGTTAGTAGATAAACAGCCGAAGGAGGCCAAATGACCGACCAGGCTTCTCAGCCGCTGCCAGCCGAAGTTCAGGAGTTCCTGAATTTGTGGGCTGCCGGTTTTTCGCAAGTGCTCGAACAGGTGGGCGGCAATCCTTCCACGGCGAAGACGACTCCAGTGCTCGAAGAAGCCGGGAAGGATGAATCAAAGCCAGAGGTAACGGCGGGGGAGCAGTCTGCTGCTCCGACGGTTCGCACCCGATTTCTTGCGGGTGGATTGATTCGCGGTGAACTCGCTTTCACAACCGCGGATTTCCAAGCAGTTCAACTTGGGCAAATCCTGATGTCCGAACCGCTCGATCCCGCTATGTCATTTGACGAAGGCCATCGTGACGCCTATGCAGAGCTACTTCGGCAGGTGGCGGGTGCGGTGGCGACTTCCGTCAAAGCAAAATTCGGCGGCCCAATCGATTTTACTTATGCAGGAGTTGAGCCTTCCTCCTGGACCGCTGGGGCTCGCGCCGAGTTGAGCATTGTGATCCAGGGGGGGCTAGAGATTGATTTGAACGTGGAACTCGAAGGCGCCCTGGTAGAGACCATACGGAAGAAATCGGCGCCGGTGGCTCGAGCTGCGCCTGCAGCGGCGGCTGAGCCTGCCGGATTGCCGGTAGCTGCTCTAGAAGACGATGGGTCCATCGCATCTGTCATCCTCGATGGGCATGGATCCAATCTGGATCTCCTGCTCGATGTGGAATTGGACGTCAGCATCCGCTTCGGGCAAAGGGAGATGCTATTGCGAGATGTGCTGGATTTACGGACAGGGGCAGTCATCGAATTGGAGCGGGAGGTGGACGAGCCGGCGGAACTGCTGGTGGCGGGCCGGGTAGTGGCACATGGGGAAGTAGTGGTAGTCGACGGAAGTTACGGCCTGCGGATTACGGAAATTCTCAGCCCGCTGGAAAGAATCAAGAGCGTAGCAGCCTAGGGAGAATATGAGCACAGCAGGCACAATACAAATTCCGGAAGAAGTCTATCGTAAACCCAGGAAGCAATCCGGGCTGAGGAAGATGCTACCGCGATGCGAGAACGAGGATTGCAGTTCGCATGGCGCGTTGTGGCCGCGGCTGAAACGCTGGTCGGCTGGGATCCGCTTGCATGACCGGTGGTATTGCGGGGCGGAGTGTCTTGAACGAGCAGCCACGGAACTATTTACCGGATTGATCCATGCGGCGAGGCCAGCAAAGGTTAAAACGCACCGGATTCCTCTCGGATTGTTGCTGCTCTCCAAAGGCGTCATCAACGAGGAGCAACTCAAAACGGCTCTGCAGACGCAGCGCGAGGCCGGCAATGGCCGAATCGGGGAGTGGCTGCGCCGATTAAGCTACGCTTCAGAGCAGGACATCGCCGCAGGGGTAGCCGTGCAATGGGGTTGTCCGGTGTTTCCGCTGGAACGTGAACGAGGCTACATGGACTGCGCCCGTTTACTTCCGCTTCACCTACTCGAATCAGCGCGGATGATACCCGTGTACATGTCACGAGATCGAAGTTTGGTTTATCTCGCTTTCTCCAACCGGATCGATCACACAACCATGTACGGGGTTGAAAGAATGCTGGAATGTAGAACCGTTCCATGTGTGGTCACCGATTCGTCGTTGGCTCATGCCCTCGACGAAATCCGCCAGATCACTCGGCCGAATCAAGTCTCCTTCGATAGCGACCGTAATCCGCAGGAAATGGCCCGAGCAACTCGGGGTTACGCCATGCAACTAGAAGCACACGAGATCCGGGTGGGAGGATTCGAGCGAGATGCCTGGGTGCGATTTTTCGGCGCTGGCCAGCCGCGCGACCTTCTGTTCCATCTTGCACCTGCAAACGCCTAAGCCGTTTAGATTCTCTGATTGGGAATGATCGCTCAGGACGAAACAATTAAAGAACTCACTCGTCGTGCCGATGAAATCTAAGCAGGCCATTTGGGTGAGAGCCTTATGGATTTACTTCAACGGTCCGGGCGGACCACGGCGATGAGCATCCGGACTCCACCTGAGGTTCAACAACGCAGAAAGCAAAGGTTGCTGGCGATCTTGGCCGAGGCACTGCCCACATTGCCTTGCTACGTTTTCGAGTTGAACACGTTGCTGGGAGCATCGGTAGTGGATCTCAAGCGTGTTTGCAAGGTGATCCGCCGTGATCCAAGTCTCACTGCTCAGGTCATTCGGGTCTGCAACTCTGCTCTGTTCGGTTTGCGGCGCCGGATCTTTCGCGTGGAGGATGCCGCCATTTTGATGGGCATCGAAAGGCTTCGCACGATGGTGCTGACCTGTTCCTTGCTTGAATTCACCGGCGATTGGAGCGATGGAGAGAAAGTACGAGCGTATTGGCATCATTCTTTCCTGACGGCGATGCTGAGCGAACGAATTGCCCGTTGGATCCGGCACGCGGAGCCGGAGCAGGCATATCTGGCTGGGCTTCTCCATGACGTGGGAAAGCTGCCGCTGATGATGGTTTTGGCCGAGGAAGGACCCGGCCGTCCAATCGTGCTGCCCACGAACAGCTCCGGGGAACTGGAACAGGAAAGGGAGTATTTTGGTTTGGATCATTGTGAAGTGGGGCGATGGATGGGGATTTCCTGGAATTTTTTCCCATGTCACATTGATGTGTTCGAATCCCATCATGCGCCCGAATCCGCGATGCACGATCCCACTCTGGTGGGAATCGTGGCGGCGGCGGATCATTTTTGCGAATCACGCGAGAAGTCTTGCGAGCAGGAAACCGCGGATGCGAAATCGGCCGCCGCGAAGGATGAAGAGGAGTTTATCGGCCGCTGTTTGCCTGCTGTGAATGCAGACGAGCGGCAAAAAATCCTCCAGACGCTGGGAGTGGAATACATAAGTCTTCACAAGCTGTTCGAATCCTCTCAGGTGGGAAGCAAAGATCCCGTGGCAAAGGTTACTTCGATTTCCAGCAGGGGAGAGTGAGCGATGAAGAAAATATCGGTACTGATCATAGATGACTCCGCGGTGATGCGTAAGATCGTCGAGCGGTCGCTGCGCCAGGCAGGACTCGAACTGGTCAAGGTGCTCGAAGCCGGGAACGGTGTCGAAGCATTAGCCGCACTCCGGCGAGAGAAGGTGGACCTTATCTTGAGCGACATCAACATGCCATCGATGGATGGGCTGGAATTTCTCAAGCAGCTGCCCACCATTGAATCCGCGAAGGGAGTTCCGGTGGTGATGATCACTACGGAAGGCAGCGAATCCCGAGTGGTGGAAGCAATTTCGGCAGGCGCAAGCGGTTATATCCGCAAGCCCTTTACACCCGACCAGGTGAAAGAGCGGGTGGCATCTCTTGTGGAGGGCTTAGAATGAGCCAGCATTCAAATTCAAATATATCGACAACGATTCATCCCCATCGTGCATGGGACAAACATATGGAGGACTCCACTGCCGAAGTCTTTGAAATGATGGTCGGTGGGCCGATTGAGCTGATGACGGATGCCGGCGCCACTGCAACGGGCGACATCACCGGAATGATCGGCCTGGCTGGCGCCCTTTGCGGGGTTCTTAGTATCCGTTGTACGCAGGGTGCTGCCGAAAAGATCGCCTATCGGATGCTGGGCGGAACCGACAACTCTGCGAGCAGCCTGCGTGATGCCCTGGGAGAAATCTGTAACATGGTTGCCGGAAACTTGAAAAACAAAATCCCCGGCCTAGCCGATTCCTGCATGCTTTCTGTGCCCACCGTCGTCTGCGGAGAAGATTACGAACTGTATACCATGGTGGATGGCGAACGCTTCCAGATCGCCATGAATTTTGAAGGGCTGCCTATCTGGATCGCACTCTCGCTCCACAACTAATCGCCAACCTTTACCGATCAAATCTGGCCGGGGATTTAGAGTTTTCTAATCCCCGGGCTGGCGAGGATTACGGATTCTCGTTTTCTTGGCTTCTTGTGCTGTCCGAACTCTCTAGGCCGATGCCTCTCCAATTTTCCCCGTTTTAGCCGCCCATAAGTCCTGCCAATGCTTCATTCGCTCCTCATCCAATCCTAATCTTCTTTGGAGCTGAGAATGCTTTCTCAGTCATGGAGGTCGAGCCCATGGACAGCGGATATTACGCGGCATTCTCCGGACTTCTGGCGCGTACGCAGGCGCTGGACGTCGTAGCCAATAACCTGGCGAACGTGAATACGACGGGATACAAGTCCCAGCACGAATTCTACGATGCACTGACTGCGAGCCAGGAAAATGCATCGCTCAGCCCGATCAACCAGGCGGCCAATCGTTTCGGAGTGTTGGGGGGCAATTTTGTTGATGTTCACGCCGGGCCCTTTGAGCCGACGGGAAACAGCCTCGACTTATCGATCCAGAAGGCGGGGTTCTTCGCTGTGCAAACGAAGTCCGGAGTGCGATACACGCGAAACGGGAATTTCCAGCTGAATAGCGCTCGACAACTCGTCACAAAGGAAGGCGACCCAGTCTTGGGGATTGGCGGCCCAACGATGGTTACGGACGCTCCGATTACGGTTCCTCCCGGCGAGCTCTCCGTGAGTGCCGATGGAACACTTTCCGTGGCCGGCACCTTGGCGGGGCAGTTGCGCGTCGTCGAACTCACACAGGGAGCGCAATTGGCCCCCGAGGGGAATTCTTATTTTTTGGCGCCTGCCGGGAGCGTGCACCCTTCGCTGAATCCGGAAGTGCAGCAGGGATCGTTGGAAGGATCGAATATGAATCCGGTAGCCGGCACGGTGGCGCTGATTGCCATCCAACGTTCCGCGCAGATGATGGAACGCGCGCTTTCGATTTTTAACAACGATTTTAACCGAACCGCGGCAGAGCAAGTCGCGCGAGATTAATAACCCCAAGGAGAAACAATGTTTCGTGCCCTCTACACTGCGGCGAGCGGAATGAATGCGCAGCAGATGAACCTGGATAACATCGCGAATAATCTTGCGAACTCCAGCACGGCTGGATTCCGCCGACGCCGGCTGCAGTTTCAGGACTTGATGTACCAAAACCTGATCACGCCCGGCGCTGCGGCAACTCAGCAGACTACTTTGCCGGCGGGTCTGCAGATCGGGCTGGGCACGCGGGCTGCGGCCACCGAAGTTGTTCAAGCACAGGGGGATTTCAGCTCTACGGGCAATCCGCTGGATCTGGCGATCCGAGGCCAGGGGTTTTTCCAGGTCACGACGCCGAGCGGCGAGATCGCTTATACGCGCAGCGGAACGTTTCATCTGGATTCCCAAGGTAACATGGTGACGGCCGATGGCGATGCTCTTCAGCCTTCCATTTCCATACCAGCAAACGCGCTGTCCGTCAGCATAGGCACAGACGGCACGGTGAGCGTAACGCAGCAGGGACAACAGCAATCGCAAATCGTCGGCACAATCCAGCTCGCCATGTTTCCAAATCCAGGCGGGCTGAACAGCATCGGCGGCAATCTTTTCCTGGCCACTTCCGCTTCCGGCGACCCGACTGTGGGAACGCCGGGTTCGGCGGAAGGTTTGGGCACAATTCAGCAGGGAATGCTCGAAGGCTCCAATGTAAGCGTGGTTGAGGAATTCGTGAACATGATCCTCGCGCAGCGTGCCTATGAAGCGAATTCGCGAGTGATAAAAGCGGCAGACGAAATGATGCAGCAATTGAACGGCCTGGCAACCTAAGGATTGATGGCATGACTTATATGGGCCAGATAGTGCGGCGGCTGAGTGTGATGACTCTTGAGCTGGCGGCGATTGCGGCTGGCGTGGGAGCGGAGTCCGCGCGCCATGTCAGGCTTCTCGACGCGGTGACCGCTTCACACGACAGTGTCGCACTTGCGGATCTGCTTCCGGGAGATGCGCCGGCGAAATTGCGCGCGCGGGTTTCGAGTATCACCGTAGCCAATTCGCCGCAACCTGGAATCACGCGCATGCTCCAGCGGAGTACGCTGCTGCAGAAACTGAAATCCACTCCGGATCTTCTCCAACAGCTCGAGATTCCGGATTGGATCGTGATCCGCCGTGAATCTCGCGAACTCACGCGCGATGAAGTCTTCCGAACAATCCGCGGCACTCTGGAGCAGAATCATTTTCCCCAGGCGTTGCAATTGACTCCAGAAGCAATCCGAATGGCCGTGCCGGTCCACGTGACGCAGGCCAATTCCGGCCTCAGAGTTCTGAGAATGAATCTCGATCCGGAGTCCGGCACGATCATCTTCCAGCTCTGGCCATCCCAAGAGCCGAAGATTCACCCCTTCGATGTATCCGTCATTTTACAGCCGGGGATTACTGCTTGGAATTCGGCTATCCAACCAGGCCGAAGCGTGCAATTTGACACGATGGGTAAGGAAGTGCCGCAAAGAGAGAATCATCACTTCGCTACTGCAAAAACAACAGTCCGCACAGGTCATAAACCGGATACACCGCCGTTAGTGACGCCAGGACAGATTGCAGTGATTCTCTTGCAAGGGAACGACATGCAAGTTTACACGTACGGCCTGCCGCTCGAGCGCGGCGCGCTCGGCGATACCATTCGCGTGCGAAGCGAATCTACCGGAAGAGTTTTTCTCGCGCAGGTGATGGCGCACAATTCCTTGCAGGCTGCGTTCTAACAGAGGCGACGAATGAATCACGAATTCGGGACCAAGAAATTGATGAGGATCGTGGCGATATTGCTGGCGGCCATTGGGACATTGCCAGGCCTGGCGGCCGCTAAATCAAAAGTGAAGAAGCGAGCGGGTCCGGCGAGCACCGGATTAGCCGACTATCTCAGCCGCATGAGATCTTCCGCTTTGCTGGGCGGGCCAACGACGATGGGGAGTTTGTGGAATCCTCAAAACAATTTTGTATCGTTCTCGACCGACTATAAGGCCCGCAATGCGGGCGATCTGGTGACCATTCTGCTGATCGATCAATTCGATTCGACTTCGAACAATACCATTAAGCAGCAGCGCACGTTCAGCACCAACTCGGCCGTTACCGGCCTGCTGGGCACCGTCGGCGCGCGCAGCCGTTTGCAGAACTTGTTCGCGGCCAATTCAGCCGTGAACCTGAACGGTCAGGGACAATCGGCTGTGAACTCGAGTTTGAAGACTACCCTTTCCGGATATGTGGTGGAAGTCCTTCCGAACGGCATACTGGTGGTGGAAGCAGCGCGGGACATGAACATCAATAACGAGCGGCAAACAATTCTTGTGCGCGGCTTGATCCGTCCCGGTGATTTAGCCGCCGACAATTCGGTTCCATCGAGCGCGCTGAGTAACCTGGAAGTGGAAGTGAAAGGCAAAGGCATTGTGAGCGATGGATCGCGCCAACCGAATATCGTGATCCGCACGTTGCTTCGCATCCTGGCGTTTTGAAATCGGGGAGACTCTATCGCATGAAAAAGCTCTTCATCTTTCTGATTTTCGCGATCCTGGCCGCTCCGGCACACACCGGGGCAACCGAGGAAACAGCCAGGCGCGGTGCCCGCCTGAAAGACGTGGCGGATTTCGAGGGGATCCGTGACAACCCTTTGGTCGGTTATGGCTTGGTTGTGGGACTGAATGGGACCGGAGATCGCAATCAGACGATTTTTTCCACGCAAACACTGGCAAATATTCTGCAGCGAATGGGCGTCCAGATTCCGCCGACTCAGGTTCGTGTCTATAACGTGGCGGCCGTTTTTGTGACGGCCACTTTGCCGCCATTCGCACGTCCCGGGATGCAGATCGACGTCACTGTTTCTTCGATCGGCGACGCAAAGAGTCTGCAAGGCGGGTTTCTTTTGCTGACACCGCTCGCCGCGACTGATGGAAAGACCTATGCGATCGCGCAAGGCGCGGTCACGCTGGGCGGGTACAGTGCCGGGAAGACTGGAAATTCGAAACAAGTGAATCATCCCACGGTCGGCCGAATACCGGAAGGCGCAATCGTCGAAAAAGATACATCTCTCAATTTGAAGGGGCTGACAACGCTTTCAGTTTTGCTCCGCGATCCAGACTTCGCAACGGCCCGAGACCTGGCTGTTACGATTAATCACGCCCTGGGCAAAGATTTGGCTCATGCGATCGATAGCCGCCGAATCGAGCTCACTGGCTTTGGCACTGAGGCCGACGCGGTGCCCCAGCTTCTCGCGGCGATTGAAGACTTGCCAGTAAAAGTGGAACCTTCCGCTCGCGTGATCGTCAATGAGCGCACTGGAACGGTGGTGATGGGCGGCAATGTTACTCTTTCCGCCTGCTCGATCCTGCACGGCAATCTGACGATCGATGTCGTCACTGAATTCAAAGTTTCGCAGCCGCAGCCATTCTCGAAGGTTGGACAAACGGAAGTGGTGCCGGAAATCAAACTCAAGGCTGGGGACCTGCCGGCGCAGTCCATCCAATTGCGGGAGGGCGCTACCGTGGAAGATCTGGTTCACGGCTTGCAGCAGATCGGCGCTACTGCACGCGATATTATCGCCATCTTGCAGGCTATGAAGCAGGCGGGCGCATTGCAAGCGAATCTGGAGGTCATCTAATGAACCCAATTCATTTAAATTCGCCAATCGCAGGTTTCCCGACAGATGCCGCGAACCCAGGCGGCCCGAAGCAGGCTGCCTCTGCGCATCCTACTGCCACCGATTCTGCCACGAGGAGCAAGGTGCAGAAAGCGGCACAGGATTTCGAGGCCCTGATGATTTCGACGCTGTGGAAATCCATGCGGGAAGAGAGCAATGAGTCCGGAGAGGAACAAGACGCCGCGAACCAAACCCTGGGTGATTGGGGCATGTCGGTTGCTGCCAACTCATTGGCTAAGTGGGGAGGTCTCGGCATTGGGAAGATGATCATCCATTCCCTGACTCCAAAAGTGGGTTTGGAACCCGCCAAATGAATATTCAACTATAGGGCGCGGCCGTGGCCCCCTTGGCGATAGCACACCTTTCCGCTAGAAATGTCGATAAACCGGCTAAAGCTTATGCCCGTTCTGCCGATCACCACCTTGTGGGAAAGCGGCGAGCAGGAAAATTAAAGTTTTATTACCCGCTGCCGATGTCTTAGGTGTGGGAGAGATATAAAGATTGGAGAACCAACATGAGAATTGATTCAAATCGGCAGGCACAAGAAAGCAGCAAGGCAGAAGCATTGAATAACAACGCGGGTTCGCAGGGAGCAAAGAAATCGGCAGTCACTACTGCGCAGGCCGGTGACACGGTCAAGCTCTCATCCTTTTATGACCGTGTGGGTGAACTTGCGAAGAAGGCAAGCCAAGCACCCGAAGTGCGTCAGGAAAGAGTCGACTCCCTCAAGGCAGCAGTCAGAGAGGGTAAGTACAAAGTCGCGAGCGACCAGACGGCTGAAGCGATGTTCAATGAATTGCTAAGCAAGGCTGCGTCGAAGTAGCCGCGTGCAGAAATGGGCGACTTGGTACCAACCCGGGTTGAACCGGTTTCCGACCGGAATGAAGAAAGTCCATTCGGGGGGAATAGAAGGAGCCGACGAAAGCTGGCTCCGCCCCGTCCGGTTGATCAAGTTAAGGACGAACCAACCACAGATCAGGACGAACCGAAGCCTGAACTGGATGAGATCGCATAGCCCGTGGAACATCACAGACACCATTTTCTGAATCTTCTCGAGCAACGACTGGCTTTGCTCAATCGGCTGGCCGGAGATTTGCGTGGCTGCAGTATTGCAATCGTAAACATGGACCTGGAAGGAATTCATACCCGAGTCGGCGAGCAAGAAAAGGTCTGCGCGCTGATCCGAGGACTGGACGATGAAATCGAAGCGCTCCCGAGGACGTGCAGGAGCCATCTCCGCCCATCCGATGAGGATGCGCGGATCGCATGCGCGTTGGAACAAGTTTCCGCGGCGCAGCTTGAAGTGCGGCGGTTGAATCAGGTGCACGCCTCGCTTCTGTGCCGGTCACGCCGCACGCTGGGCGCATTGAAGAATTACATCGCGGCTTTCGCACCCACTTATCCTTCGCCGCAATCGAATCTCCCGTCTTCTTCGACGGACTTAGGCAGGGCCTAACCTGTGGGAACGCTCTCTGCATCACTGAACATCGCGCTCAGTTCACTATCCGCGAACGACGGCGCGATCACTACTACCAGCAACAATATAGCAAACGCCAATACGCCCGGTTACGCGCGGCAGATCTCGCAATTTGAAGAGACCGCCCCAGTCCTGGCAAGCGGGGTTGCCATTGGTACAGGAGTCACCCTGGGCAGGCCCCAAACTGTCCGCGACAATGTTCTTCAATTGCGTATTACTCAGGAAGCCCAGCAGGGTGGCCAGCTCGACTCATTCTTGAGCAGCATGAGTCAGGTTCAAACCCTCTTCAATGAAGCGTCTGGCACAGGATTGCAGCAACCGCTGAGCGCCTTTTTCAACAGCCTTCAGCAACTTTCAACCGATCCCAGCAATTTGAGCTTGCGCCAGGGGGTGATTTCCGCGGGACAGAACCTTGCCAGCGCGTTTCACCAAGTGTCGAGTGGCCTGAGCGCGCAGCAGCAGAATTTAAACCTCGGTGTTAGGCAGACTGTCGGCCAAATCAACGAGCTGACAACCCAGATTGCCGGAGTAAACGAGCAAGTGGGAGGGCTGGTCGCCGCCGGCCTGGATGCCAGTGCCTTCATCAGCCAGCGCGATGTGCTGCTCCGGAAACTTTCGAACTTGATCCAGGTGAATCAGACAGACGCCGGCAATGGGACAGTCACCCTGACGACCGGCGAAGGGACGCCGCTGGTGGTCGGCGGCCAGAGCTACGATCTTGCGATCCGGCCCGATCCGGCGAGTGGCATGCAACAAATCTACTCGCAAGGCACAAACATCACTTCCCAGATTACTTCGGGAGAACTTGGCGGCCAGCTCCAGGTGCGCGATCAGCAGATCCCCTCCGTACTCTCCAATCTGGATGATCTTGCATTCGGCATCTCGAGTTCATTCAATACACAGAGCCAGGCCGGCTTCGACTTGAATGGCGCCGCAGGCGGTGATTTGTTTATCGCGCCGCCCGCCTCAGTAGCCGGGTCGGCAAACTCGTTTGGCATGGCGATTACGGATCCATCGCTAATTGCCGCCAGCTCCGACGGTACGGCGGGGAGCAATGGAAATCTCAATGCGCTCGTCAATCTATCCAGGCAGGGAATTGTGAAGGGCCAGACACCGCTGAGCTACTACTCGAGCTTGATTTTTGGCATCGGCAACGCCATTTCGAACGCGACCATTGAGCAAAGCTCCGTCAAGCTCATTTCGCAGCAGCTCGTGAATCAGCGGGGAGCGCTTTCCGGCGTTTCTCTCGACGAAGAGGCGGCGAACCTGGTCAAGTTCCAACAAGCCTACGAAGCTTCGGCCCGAGTGATCACGATTATTTCCGACTTGACGCTGGCAGCCGTGAACCTGGGCAAGGACTAACCATGGCATTTCGAGTCAATCCCGATCTTTCCACCGATCTCCTCAGCAGCATCCAACTGAGTCAAAGCCAAGTGAATGCGGCGCTCCAACAGATCGCCACCGGCCGGCGAGTCAATTCACTCAGCGACGATCCGGCGGCCTCCGCCGCGGTGATGTTCAACCACGCACAGTCCGCCAACGCCGATCAATACCTGTCGAATATCAATACGATGCAGGGGCTATTCCAGATAACGGATTCCACGCTCAGTTCCGCTGTCAACCTGATGGCCCATGCGGTACAACTGGGAGTGCAGGGGGCGAACGGCACGCTGAACGACTCCGACAGGCAGGCCATTGCCACGGAAGTCAGCGGTCTCCAACAGCAAATGTTGAGCCTGTCGAATCTTTCCTACCAGGGAAGCTACGTCTTCGCTGGTACAAATGTGCACACGCAGCCCTTCACGCTCGACCCCAACTCTGCCAGTGGCGTTACGTATAGCGGCAATACGAACGTGAATTCCGTGGACCTTTTGAACGGACAGCAAATGACGACGAATGTTCCGGGGAGTCAGATTTTTCTCAATCCCGCCGGCAGTATTTTTGGCACCTTACAAAATTTGCTCACGGCTCTGCAGACGAACACCAATATCGGTGCGGCGAGCACGGCTCTGCAAACTGCGGCAAGCCAACTGTATTCTCAACGGGTGTTCTACGGCAATGGCATGCAGCAAATGGAGTCGGCCACGTTATTTCTCAATCAGGAAAAAGTAGAGCTCAGCACGCAAGAAAACACTCTTGTGGGCGCGGATCTTGCCAAGGCAGCGACGAATCTTACCCAGGCACAGGCGAGTAGCTCAGCGGTACTCACCGCTACCGGGAAAATCTTGAACCGGAACACGCTCTTTGACTATCTGAAGTAGATACTCAGACCCGAGGTAATTCCCCTTCACATTTTGCTGAGAGGAGTTTGGAATCTTGGAGCAACTTAGGCCGCAATAGGCCAAAGCGTGCCGTTGCATCCGTTCAGAATGAGAGGATACCTGCCGCCACGGTTTCGATGTACCGATCGATAAGACGGCTAATGCGGGCTCCCCGAGATCATGTACAGAGCCGTCGTTCATTCCGAAATCAATTTCTCGTGGCGGGGCGCCGCTGGTTTTCTTGAGCCACCGTATTTAGAGGGTTTCTTCGCTGGCCCGAGCCCAGGCTCCGGCCGCTGTCACGTGTGCCTGCGCGTTTTGCAAGCGCGCCTTCTCCGCCAGCAGGCGCCCTAGGACGGACGGCAGGACCTTTGCCAACTCTTCTATGTTGTTCCGATACTCGCAGATTTCCTTTTCCAGTTCGGCGTCTGGAAAGGCATTCGATGCAAGACTGCGCCTGCATCCGGCAGCGCGCAAAACTACCGCGAGCAGGCCGGATAGATCTTCTGGTTTCAGGAGCCAGGGAGCGTTTGGTTCCGGCTGCAAGCGGGCCAACCCAGCGCGTAAATTATCGTTGGCGATGCGCAGGCTCGCGGCTGTATCACTTGACATCAGCCCTTCCAGCTGACGGGTACATGCTCATCAGCGCTGGCATTGAGCGCCGCCGCTGTCGGCGGAACAAGTTTCAGGACTGAGCCTGCCGACTCGGCCCGATCCACTTCGGCCCAAGCCGCCCGCAGCGTAAACAAGTCCGTGATCTGCCGCAAAAGCGTTTCCTTAGACATATGGAGCTGCGCTTTCCACAGGTTGGCGCGCAATGTTACATAGAATCCCTCCAAATTGCGGGCAACCTGTCCTCCCCGCTTCATGTCTAAACTTCCCTGTAGCCGGCCGATAACTTCAAGGGCGTGATTGATCCGGTTGGTGCGCAGTTCGATGTTGTTCTCTTCTATCGCCTGCGCGGCCTGTCTCAGATCTTGAATCACCTGCTCATACAGCAAAACGACGAGCCGGACGGCAGTGGCGCCGCGTACGTCGGCTTCGCGATAGGCAGTGCGGGCATTCGTCATGGCTATCCTACCGGTGTCCCGGTTGCCGGCGTCGTGTTGGATGAGGTGGTCGAGGAGAACGGGCTGGACGTGCTTCCGTTGAGGGCGGCAATCTCAGCCGTGACTACCTGCAGAAGTGACGGATAGCCTTCGAGCGTCGCATTGACCCGGTTGTACAGGGCGGTCAATTGCTTTTGTTGGGCGCTCAGGCGGACTTGCAAGTGACCGATCTGGGTAGTTAGAGTCTTCTGCTGAGCTGTGTTTCCGGCAATATCGAGGTTTAATATGCCACTAAATGTATCAGTTAGTGTGGTGAGGCCACTCTTAAGCTGGTCGGCAAAACCGGTAGACGAAACATTCTGAAAGAAGCTCTGAACCGCGACGGGGTTTGTGGCTAGTACATTGCTCAACGAAGGGTGGACATCGGTCGCCGTTTGGTTCACCGTCAGAGTCCCGTCATTGTTCAAGTCGATGCCCAACGAGGCCAAGTTGACCAGTCCGCTATTTCCCGGAATCGAGTAGGTCACGCCGGTGAGCAAGCTGGACTGCAATGAGCGCAAGGCGCTATCGCCCCCCAACGGTCCTTGGGTGTTGGTAGTCGGATCCACGGTGAACTGCGTGTTGAGATTGCCAATCACCGCGTTGTAGGCACTAACGAAGTTGTTGATCGCTGCCGTGGCTTGGGTCGCGTCGGGTCCCACAGTGACCTGCACTTGCGCTCCCGGTGCGGCGCTGGCCAGATTCAGCAAAACTCCGGGAATCGCGCCGGTTACCGTGTTGGTGGCACTGCTGAAAGGCACACTATCGATGGTGAGCGATGCATTGGTTCCGCCCACGGGCGCATTGAAGGTCACGCCGGTAGTGTTGTTGGTAATGGCCAACGCTCCCGGGGCGCCACTGGACTGGCTGAAAATCGCCAGCCGTGCCCCGTCGGCGTCGTTTACAACATTTGCTGTCACTCCCCAGTTCTGGTTATCAATGTAGCTCGCTAATGTATTAAGGGTATCGTTGCTGCCTTGAGTGATGGGGATGTCACGAGTCACACCACTTACCCCGCCGACTTGCAGCTTAATGTCGCCGGTCGAGAAGGATGTGTTGCCGTCTGCCAGTGGGTTGGTAAAGAGCGTGCCGGTCGTGGCTAGACTGCTCACTACGATCTGATGGGTGCCAGCTGCGGCCGTGTTTTGGGCACTGGCGGTCAGGATGCTGGGTTGCGAGGAGTTTGCCGCGATGGCAGCCAGTACACCGTTGTGATCCGCGAGCGCGGTTACTGCCGTCGCTAAACTGGTGAGGTTGTTGTTAATCCCTAACAGCAACCCGGCCTGGGTGGCTAAATCCGTTTGCTGGTTTTGCCAGATTGTTAATGAGCCAGCTTGCGGGGTGAGAATCGCGTTCACCACCGACGAAACATTAATTCCATTCCCATTCAGCAGACCCAAAGCATTAAAGCTGATTCCCATGGTTTTTCTCCTGCTCCTTCCCGGCGGCAGGGCCACCCGATCTGTGTCCTGTCAATTTCCGCGTCTGGACTATTCCTCGAATCGTTCCTCAGCAGGGCACCGCGGCGCGCACCTTATTCTCGGGAGTCGGAGGCTCAACCCCAGCCGTACCAGGTTTCACCGGGCCAGCGCTCATACCCACCTAAAAAAATCGAGAGGGGGCGGGATTGCACCGTCCCCTCTTCGAGTAAGACTTACTGAAGCAGCTTAAGTACGAGCTGCTGTTGCTGGTTGGCCTGGGCCAGGGCGGAAATTCCGGTCTGTTCCAGGATGGAAAACTTGGCCAGGGACGCCACCGTGGATGGAATATCGGCGGCTCGGATACCGTCTTCTGCACCCGTCAGATTTTGCACCTGGTTGGTGATGACTCCGGCAGCACTCTGCAATCGGTTGACGGCTGCGCCGATCGTGCCGCGCAGGCCGGCAACCGTTTGGATGGCCGTGTTGATGGTCGCCAGCGCGGCGGTGGCGTCGGTAATGTTTAATAGGTCGTTTACCGATCCAGCCGTGCCATTAGCCAAGTCCGCAGCACCGAATGTGTTGGCCGTCCCCGTTACCGTTGTAGCGATACTGTTGCCGGCGATGCCGGGAGTTAATGCGGTGAATACGATTGCGGTTGCCGTCGCCACTGCCGAGACAGAAGTATTGGCCACTGTGGGACTTCCGTAGGTAACGCCCGAGCCGCTCGCGCCGTTGACGGCATTCGCCAGGTTGGCAAGGCTGGCAGCTTCCGTAACGCCCACCAGGATCTCATCTGCCGTGGGAGTGTTGCTGAGGGAGGTCACGAAGGTGTAGGTTTGCGTGCCCACCGTCACGGTATCGCCTGCGGCGGCGACCGGAGGGGCTCCGGTATTGGCGCCTCCAGTGAAAAACCCGGTGGCGAAGGAGCCGGAGCTTGCCGACGCAGTGATAAAGTTGCCGCCGGTGCCAGTGGTAAGAGCGGTGAAGGTGTCCTCGGTTCCCACAAATCCCGCAGTTGCGGCCGCCGAGACGTTGGCATTTTTCGTAGTATTGCTGCTATAGTTACTTCCGCCCGAGCCGTTGACCGCCAGCACAAGATTCGCTAGGCCGGTAGCTTCGCTACTGCTTATCACCTCATTCGCCGTCGCAGTGGTGCTGAGGGCAGCCACGAAGGTGTAGGTTTGGCCGCCAACCGTTACGGTGGCGCCAGCGGTGCCGCCAAGGAGTGTCGAGGAAGCGCCAAAATTTGCCCCCGATGACGCATAAGTGATAGCGTTTCCGGCGGTGCCATTAACGAGTGCCTTCAAAGAGATCGTGGTTCCGTTGGATGCGGTGGACTTGAGGGCAGTATTGGCGACTGTTGGGAGCCCATAGACAACTCCGGCACCACCAGATGTGGTGTTGATCGCAGACGCCAGATTCGCTAAGGCTTCCGTTTCATTCGCACCGAGGGAAACCTCATTTGCCACTCCAGCCCCTCCGGTGAGGGCCGTCACGAATGTGTAGACTTGGCCATTGAGCGTCACGGTGTCGAGGTTGGCTGGAGGCGCGACGGCGGTTAGTGTAGCGGTGGCAACAGCGGAGGCCGTGAAATTGACTCCGGTATAGACGTCGGAGGCAGCAACGGCAGCCGAGCCCGCCGCTTGGCTCAGGGTGCCGGTGGCGGCGACCGCTCCCCCTAAGCTCAGGCCAGTGGAGGACAACAGACCGGTGGTCACACCGATGATGCTGTTGCTGGTGGCGCCAGCGTCACTCAAGAAAATATTGAGAGTACTTGCGGTGAAAACCTGCCCGCCGTTGTAATTTGTCTTGGAACCGACGCGGTCGATTTCCGCTTTGATGGCGGTAAATTCGGCGTCCAGCGCGACACGTTGCGGATCGGAGACAGTACCGGTTGCGGCTTCGGTGGCCAGCGTAACGGCGCGGTTGAGCAGGGTAGTCACCTGCGCCAGCGAGCCATCCGCCACCTGCAATTCGCCGACGCCATCGTTGGCATTTCGGGCGGATTGCGTCAGGGCGGTAATGTTGGCATGTAAACCGTCGGCAATAGCCAGGCCGGCGGCGTCATCCGCGCCACTGTTGATGCGCGATCCGGAGGACAGTTGAAACAAGGCTTGGTTAAGACTTTTACTCGTAACGCCCAATTGGTTTTGTGCTGCGATCGATGCAATGTTGTTCAAAATGCTGAGTGCCATGGTTTAAGGCTCCTTTTTGTTCGAATTGTACGTCTAGAGTCCGGGAGCCTTAGTGCGAAGGGTTTGAACCCTTTACGCCAACTGACTCGCATTTCGTTTCGGAACTACCAACGTACTCTTTCTGTTTATCGGCGATTGTGGGAAAGCCTTTAATTCTCATAACACGCTTGTTGTGAACTGCTTGCCATGTTGGGAACGGCTGCGGCCCGATTGACCTGCTGCAAATCGTGGCACTTATCATCCTTGTGGTCAGCTTGCCTCTCCGCGCGGAGCCTTGGATCCGCTTCTCGCGTGCGGACGCCTCCAGTTGCATCGCCCGATCGGACGCGAACCGTTCAAATCCGCAATGCACAGCCCCAAGTCCTGGAACCGCAATGAGAGATTTCATTTTTTCCTCACCTAATTTCCACTTGCCTCGTCCTTTGCTGCAAGAAGGCAAAGATGTATGGGGACCGAACAGGATTTGCTTGGTGGCTCCAACACCAGAGCCGCACGAAGCAAATCGTCCCATAGATCAAGCAACCGAGTGGCCATTTCGATGCGTTCACTCAGGGCAACCTTCGGGGAGAAAAGTGATGTCTGGTTTCCAACATTTTCAAGCACATCTATCAACTCTTCCAGAATCCTGCCGATAAGAGAGTCGGGCCGGCTCCCGCTCTTGTCTCCTCGCGACTGGGCAGACTGCCTCAAGTGAAAGCAGATGAGGAGATTCTTAGATGATCCAACTTACCAGACTGAATAAGCGCCCCATCGGAGTGAACTCTGACCTGATCAAGTTCATTGAAAACGCACCCGACACCCTGATCACGTTGTTGACGGGAGAACGGATTCTGGTTCTCGAGACGTTCGAAGAAATCATGGAACGCATCGTGGCATTCCGCCAGCGGGTGCTCTCGGGGCTTGATCTCACGACCTATGTTTCCAATGCACCAGGCAATGAGGCAGCCCGTCTGCCGGGAGTCATTAAAGAAGATGGTGAAATCGGCGGCGCGGAAGGCACAACACAGGAGCCACGCTGATGGACAAGAGCTCCTTCGGCGGCCTTGCTCTGGCAATCTTCGGAATTCTGGCAGGATTGCTTTTGGAAGGCGGAAATATCACGCAGGTCATTCAGCCCACCGCAGCCATGATTGTTTTTGGCGGGACGCTTGGCGCCGTTATGCTCCAGTTCCCGATGCCTATGGTGCTGGCTTCCTTCGCAAGTTTGATTCAAGTTTTCTTCGAGCGCGGCCAGAATCCGCACTTCGTAATTCAGCGGCTCGTGGAATACGCCGATCAGGCACGCAAAAAGGGAATCGTGTCGCTCGATAGCGTGCTCGACAGTATCGAAGATCCCTTTCTCAAGAAATCCCTGATGTTGGCGGTGGACGGCACAGAACCGGAAGAACTGAGAAGGATGATGCAGCTCGAACTGGATAACCAGGCCGAGCACGAAGAAAACATTCCGCGGGTGTACGAATCCGCGGGCGGATTTTCGCCGACGATTGGAATTATCGGCGCGGTGCTGGGACTGATTCAAGTAATGCAGCACCTCGAAAACATCGAGGATGTTGGCCGCGGAATCGCAGTGGCCTTCGTAGCCACCATTTATGGGGTAGGCGCCGCCAATTTGTTTTTCCTTCCGGCAGCAGGCAAATTGAAAATTCGATTGCGGGAACACCAGGTGATCCGGGAAATGATATTGGAAGGAGTCATTTCCATCCTGGAAGGCATGAATCCGCGAATGCTTCAAACGAAGCTGCTTGGATTTCTCTCGGAAACCAAAGCAACGGAAAAGGTGAACGCGAATGCGGCGTAAACGGAAACAGGCGGAGCACATCAACCATGATCGCTGGCTCGTCTCTTACGCCGATTTTATTACTCTGCTCTTTGCTTTGTTCGTTGTGATGTTTGCAACTGCGCGCTTGGACCGTAAGAAAGCCGTCAAGCTCTCGGCGGCGATTCAGGGCGCTTTCCAGCATCTAGGGATGTTCGATAGTTCCGCCGCTCACGCTCCGATCGGCGCGAGCGGCCAAAGCTTGCTCGATGACGCGAAGGAAGCGGAGAAGCTGATCTCGGATTCCGATCTTGCGAGAGTTCAAGAGGCGGCTAAGAGTGCCGGCAACGATGCGGTCCTCGATTTGCCGGTCACTGAATTGCAGAAGGAGCTCGAGAAAGAACTTGCGCCAGAGATCCAAAGGCGAGAGGCCACAGTAAAGGTTGGCCGCGATGGCTTGGTGATCAGCCTTCGGGAAATCGGGTTTTTCGACAGCGGATCCGCCAAATTGCGGCCCGGCTCTGAGCCGGCACTGCACCGTATCGCTACCGTGCTGGCCGGGCAGCAGCATCATGTGCGGATCGAGGGGCACACGGATAATGTGCCAATCCACAACAGCCAGTTCGGCTCGAACTGGGAGCTCTCCACGGCACGGGCTACGGAAATCGTCAAATTGTTCATCATGCGTTACGGATTTATCGCATCCCACCTGGAAGCCGCGGGTTACGCTGAGTACCACCCCGTCACGCTAAATATCTCGCCGGAAACTCGAGCGATGAACCGGCGTGTGGATATTGTCGTTCTCTCTCGAATCGGTTCGCTCCTTCCCACTTCCGAGACAAATTTCAAAGTAGAACCGGTAAAGGCTCTTCCTTTGAATTGACTCCCCGCCAGCGCCGATCTTCCAACGAGTCATTCTCGTTCCTGTGGATTCAAGAAATTGTCAGCCCTGCCGATTTGCTCGTCAAGTGGTGAGTATCCGTACCGCCGATTCGATGAGGAGAAGCTAATGTTCAAAGTATTCCGGCTAATTCTGATTGCAAGTCTTTGCGTGCTTTCCCTGAATCTTGTGCTGACGAGGACCGCTCGCGCAGCAGAGAAAGACGCAGCGATCGCGACTCCAACACCAGCGCCCGCGCCGGTATCCTTTTTCTCGCGACACGTCAGTTTCGAAGTGATGGATGGTTCCCTGCGTTATCGCTACATAGATACTGGGGCGCACAAACTGACGGATCGCGACCTCCAATACAAGCTGAGCACTCACGTGAAGGTCAGTTTGTGGGGGGATGGGAAGACTTACATCATATTGCGCGGCGAATCAGGCCGGAATTTCCAGAACAGTTTCGACTATACCGGCGTGGGAATGAACAAGAGCCGCTGGACCTATAACGTCAAGTCCTTGTATGCCGGTCAAAAAATTGGTTCGCATCTGGAAGCGCAAGCCGGCGGAATCGAGTACGACTGGGGAGCAGGAACCGAAGCGACCTACGCTGACAATGACGGATGGCTGGATGGCTACCGCCTGCGGTACACCACAGCCGGTCACGCGTGGGCGCCGGACAAAGTGAGCATCACGGTAGGGTACGTCGGTGATCTAGCGGATCCAAATGAATTCGCCCGGCTCTACCGGTTGGGTGATGAAAATTACATCCAAGTGCTCTTTCAGAAGAAGATTCTCAAAAACGGCAATGCCTCCGCCGAATTTTTCTCATTGCAAGGGATTCGTTACGAGCGTTCGGCTGTGCGCTGGAAAAACGTGCACGCCTATCTGTTTGATGAGATCGAGGCCGAGCAAGTGGTGCGAGCCACGGACAATGGCTCTTTCGGCTGGTTCGGCACTCTCTCTCGGAAGCTGGATCAGAAGGGTCGATTCGTTCCGGGCTTTTATTACAGCAATGTACCCACGCAACTGTACCTGAATGGAAAGACGCAGATGTGGGTGAACGGCGACAGCTACGCGTTGGGAAAACGGGTCGGCCCGACATTCAAGTACACCCCAAACAGGCAACTCGAATTCACCCTATTCGGGTCGGATCGATTGGACAGAACGCCAGGGCCGCGGTACCGCGGACAGATCCAGGTGCGGTACCAATTCGCTAGCCTTTTGAATCAGGCTCTGCGCTAACCAAGGCTTCGCGGAGGCACGGTTGCCGGACTGCGCCTCCGACATTGTGCTTTGGGCTTTCCATGGCCAGCCGCACGAAGGATGTTCCCGATAGTGCAAGCTCTCAAGACATTGCGGCGATCAAGACTCCACACACCATGTGGATGAATCTAGGCGCTGGATCAAAAGTTCGTTGATAAAGGGAGTTCCATAATGGTTTGCGTCATGGGTCACCCCGGTGCGCCGGCCTTCATTAGTTAGGCGTTGAAGGTCCAAAAGCGAACAGTAACGACGTGTATAGATTCAGGGCGATACGCTCATTCGATCGCTTTCTTCGCAAACCGCCGCATTGGCAAGACAATTCTGAGTTTCAATGCGATTGAGATATTTGGCAGACGACCCAAAGGGTCTGGCTTCGAACGTGCAGCAACGTGTGCGGTAAACTTTGCGTGAACTTTTCCAGAGCAACCGATCAGCGGGAGTGGTCAAATTCGGCGCCGCCGGGCCGATGCATACAGACAGAGATTCCTAAACGGGGCCATGAAGCACTCTAGAAGATGCCACAAAACTTAATTTCCGAGAGGAAAAGGACAAGCAAACATGAAATTAACACTTGGTAAGAAGATCGGATGCGGCTTTGCAATCGCTCTGGCGTTGATGGTCGTGAGCACACTGCTGGCTTATTTAAAGATGACGGATGTCCATGTTCTTCAGGCACGGGTCAAGGACGTCCGGACTCCGTCAGCTTTGACTACTCTGCACTTGATCGGTCAGCTGAGTTCGACTGCGAACAAAGCGCGTGAGTACATCCTGATTAGCGAGAATCCTGTGCTCGCGGAGCGAGCGAAGAAAGATTGGGACAGCGCGTGGGAGAAGCTCAACACCGACTTGCAGAAACTGAATGAATTGAGCGCCCATTGGACTGTGGCGGCAAACAAAGAACGATTGGCGAGAGCAAGAGAGGCGCTTCTAAGGATCCGGGCGGAGCAAGAGCACTGCATGAAGCTGGTGGACAGCAAAGCCAAAGACAGCATGAAGGTGGCTGGTATTTACGTGTCGGAGAAGGTGACGCCGCTAAACGACGCCGCGAAGGCAGAGTTGTCTGACATCGGCAAGAGCCAAGAGGAGTTAATTACTCAGGATAGCGAAGCTCTGTCCTCCGCGAGTCAATCAACCATTTACACGCTTTTCGGTTCGACCGTGGCCGCAATCCTCATTGGCAGTTTCTTGGCGATCTTTTTGAGCCGCAAGATCACGTCGGCGACGAGTCAGGTTCTCAACCGTGCGGAAGCGATTGCCGAGGGCGACTTGACCGGGAAAGAGATCGTGGTGGAGAGCCAGGACGAAATGGGTGATCTGGCCAAGGCCATCAATAAAATGCAGGGAAGCCTGCGAACGACGATCAGCTCGGTGGCTGACAACGCGCAACGCGTGGCCTCTGCCAGCGAAGAAATCTCCGCCTCGGCAACGCAGCAGGCGGCGGGTGCGGAGACACAGAAAACGCAGACCGAGCAGGTGGCCACGGCGATGCAGGAGATGTCGTCCACGGTGCTCGAAGTTTCCGAAAATTCGAATAAGGCCGCCGAAGCGGCGCGCAAAGCGGCCGAGACGGCTCGCCAGGGCGGCAAGATCGTCGACGACACTCTCCACAAAATGCGCGGCATCGCCAGTTCGGTAGGCGAGACGGCAAAGAAGGTGCAGGAACTGGGCAGGAGTTCCGACCAGATCGGCGAAATCATCGGCGTGATCGACGACATTGCCGATCAGACCAATCTTCTCGCGCTCAACGCGGCGATCGAAGCCGCCCGGGCCGGCGAACAGGGCCGTGGTTTCGCGGTGGTAGCCGACGAAGTGCGCAAACTGGCGGAACGGACCAGCAAAGCGACGAAGGAAATTGCCGACATGATCAAGAACATCCAGGTGGAGACGAAGAGCGCGGTCGAGGCCATGCAGGAGGGCACGAAGCAAGTGGAGATGGGCGTAGAGAGCACGACGATGGCCGGAACTTCGCTGTCGGAGATCATCCAGATGGCGGATCGAGTGGGCGAGATGGTGACGCACATCGCGACGGCGGCGACCGAGCAATCCAGCGCGACCGAGGAAGTGAACAACAACATCGAGCAAATCTCGAAGATCACGACGGAGACGGCAGCAGGCGCGCAGCAATCGGCCAAGGCGGTTCACGAGCTGTCAAACCTGGCGCTGGATCTGCAGAACCTGGTGAGCCAGTTCAAGCTCAGCCAAGACGGAGGCAGAAAGAAAGGCAGCGGAAGGCCGAGTGGCCACTCGAGCAACGCGCTAGTGCTGCGTGAGCAGGAGTATGAGGAAGTCGGCGTCAATTAAACGAGTCGCGCGGGGCGTTCCATCGCGATGCCCGTCGTCTGATTCCGTCGTAGGTTCAAAGATCTTAAAAGGGAGGAGTCTAAAGACATGGAACATCAAGTAAAGGGAAGCGGGCAGGCAAACAAAACGGAACAAGTTACAACCGGTAGCGAACTCTTGCAATTAGTGAGCTTTCATCTGGGCGGCGAAGAATTCGGACTCGAGATTCTGAAAGTTCAGGAAATCATCCGCATGCAGGACCTGACGCGCGTTCCCAATTCTCCAGAATTCGTGGAGGGCGTAATCAACCTTCGCGGGAAAGTGATTCCGGTAGTGGGCTTGCGCAAGCGTTTCAAAATGGAACATCGCGAACAGGACAAACACTCGCGCATCGTTGTTGCGGAAGTAGCAGGAAACGTATTGGGTTTTGTAGTCGACTCAGTTTCCGAAGTCTTGCGGATTCCTGCAAACACCGTGGAGCCGGCGCCGCGCCTGACGAAAACGAAAGTGGATCGGGACTACATTTCCGGCGTAGGCAAGTTGGAAAACCGCTTGCTGATCCTGCTCGATGTAGACCGCGTAATGAGTGATGCGGAAAAGGATGTCCTGGCCAATTCGGAATTTACGGAGCCGGAGACGGTCCACGCGTAGAGCGGCTCTTTCCCCGGCCTTCGGTTCAGGTTCATTCGCGCAAGCGAAGGGATGCAACCAGGCAGCGGTAGTTGGCGCAGGCTGGAAAGCCGGGCGTATTCGCCTGTGAGACATAAAGGGCGGGACGCCGCTCTTTGTGGAGGGCACAGAAAGACGATGAGTGAGTACCTCGACCAAGACGCCAGTTTATTGCAAGACTATTTGATGGAATGCGAGGAGTTGCTTCAGCAGCTCGACCAGGATCTGGTAACGCTCGAGGCTTCTCCGGAGGACAGCGAACTACTCAACCGGATCTTCCGCGCCTTTCACACCATCAAGGGCACATCCGGATTCATGGGTTTCACGGCAATTGTGGAGCTCACTCACCACGCCGAAGACGTGTTGAATTTGTTACGGAAAGGCGACCGCAAAGTAGATCGCCACACCATGGACGTCCTGCTTGAGGCACTCGATCAACTTCGCATCATGATTGCAGATGTGCGAGCGAACAAATCTCAGCAATACGAATTGGGACCGCTGCTTGCGAAATTACGCGAACTGCAAGCGCCTCAAAACACGGATGTGCCTCCTCCGGCCGAAGCGCTTCCTGGCGCCCAGTTGGGCGTGATCTTGTCGGATCAAAACATTGTCACGCAAACACAGATCCAATCCTCTTTGGCGGAGGCCGCACAAACAAGCCAGAAGCTGGGAGAAGTGCTGGTCGAAAAGGGGCTTGCTTCCGAAACGCAGGTGAAAGAGGCGTTGACGCAGCAGAAGTCGGGCGGCGAAGCAAAGGAAACCACCCAAACAATTCGCGTGGAGGTGAGCAAGCTCGATGACTTGATCAATCTTGTGGGCGAGCTTGTGCTTGAAAGAAACCGGCTGGTACAGCTTGCGCGGGATTTTTCGCAAGAGCGCTTTACCCGCGAAGCATTCGATTCCGCATTCGGGCAATCCACCGTCCGGCTCAGCTTCATCACCGAAGAATTGCAGGTCCGCAGCCTCAATGCCCGCATGGTGCCGATTGATGTTGTCTTTCGGAAGTTCCCTCGCATGGTCCGTGACGTCTCCAAAAATCTGAGCAAGGAAATCGAGCTCGTGATTCGCGGGGAGGATACCGAGCTCGACAAAACCGTCGTCGAACAAATTGGAGATCCGCTGGTGCATTTGATTCGTAACTCTCTCGACCACGGTATTGAGCGGCCAGAAGTCCGGGAAAGGAACGGGAAGCCGCGCCAGGGAAGAATCCGGCTCGAAGCGCATCAGGAAGGCGATCACATCATCGTTTCCGTGGCGGATGATGGAGCAGGGATTGACCCGGAGCGCGTGGTTCGCAAGGCAATCGAGCGCGGCATGCTAACGGCGGAACGCGCAGCGACGATGAGCAAGGGCGA
>JBGQGW010000002.1:0-48753 GCA_041497605.1 Terriglobia bacterium
GGAAAAGGTCAGCCTCTTTTCCCGCCGCACCTTGGCCACCACCTCGTCCAGGTGCGGTTCGTAAATCGGAAGCTTGCCCGATTCGAGCATCTGTATTTTCGCCGCATCGCTGTCCGTGCAGATCACCTCATGCCCGATTTCCGCCAGACAGCTCCCCGTCACCAAGCCGACGTAACCCGAACCGATCACTGAAATCTTCAAAGCACACTCCTCTCCGAACAATGCCCCGTAGGCGAATTTAGAAGGGACCATCACATTTTCATACATCCCCACCACACCGCCAAGCTGAAACTTCTCTTCGATTGCCTGCTCGCCTTTTGAAGAAGAATCTTTAGTAGTACAATCCCACCTGAGATTCACTTCATCGAGACGGGGATCGCACTAACTCATTTCCGGCGGGATAGGAAACAGGATTCGAACATGGACATCGTCTGGACAGCCCTGGGCATCTGCGTCCTGGTCGGATTCGTGTTCTATGTCCTGGCGCAATATTGGCAGCGGCTGCTCCGGGCTCATTCTCACATGCTGCGCGATTTGACGGCACGGGTGCAGGCGCTCGAGGAAATGGAGGATCCGGATTTTCGCCAGAAGGTGGGCGAATCCGTGCCCTCGCCGCTCGAGCAGGTTTACACATTCAGCTTCCGGCTGAGCGAACGATTCTGGACGCAGACACTCGCCGCTTCGCCGGCCGAAATCGCGTACATCAAGGCGAACGGAAAATTCCTCGGATCAGTCAAGATCGAGAGATGGAGAAGCCATTCCGTCGCCACAGTTTATGAAGTGCTGCCACAAAGCAGTTCCGCGGGCTGGCAGAGCCGCTCTATTGACGTCTACCCGGGTAGTGAAGAATCAGTGACGCTATGGGAATTGCCGCTGGCAGCGCCGGAGGGAGAGCAGGCGGCCGAATCCGGAGCGAGCCTGGAATTGCGATTTGGAAAAGATGGGCTTGCTTTAAGGGCCCAGCACGGCAGGTTCAGCGATGTGCGGGGAAATGGCTCTGAGCCACATCGAGAAGAAAATGTTTTCTTTCAGGTTCCATTGGACACGGCGCGGCTCGCCGTCTACCGGAAGCACGACGCGGATGAAGCAGAAGGGAATGGCCAGGAAGGCTTGCGTGGCGCCCTGCGTTCGCCGGATTCATCGCTTTCCATCTACGAGCAGCACGATGAATTGCTGGGTGTCGATTGGCGGCTGGCGGTCCGGGACCTCGAGCGAAAAGAAGATTGGGATCGCTGGAAAATCTGGGAATCCTGGGAAGTTCGCCGCAGTTAGAACGAAGCGATTTGGCCCATTCGAAGCGATCACCTTCGATTCATGTCCCGGCGGGTTTCAATCGTCACGCGGGCGGACTGGCAAACCTGCCCAAGCATTGAGCAACCCCAGCGTTTCCCGCATCACGCTCAAGGCATCCTCAGTGTGCCGCCACCAATGCGAGCCATCATAGGGATCGCTGCGAGCGTATCGAATCACCGCATGCCACCGTTTGCCGGCTAATACCTTCCAAAGAGCGCGCACACGCCGGGTGTGCGAGGGAGAAGTCACGATGATCGCTTGTGATTTTCCGGCCTGCTCGAGCGCCTCTTTTACGGTGGTCAATTCCTCTTCCGTATTGACAATTGGATGCGCCAGGATGTGGATAGCGCTCGCCGGCACCCCCAGCTTTTCGAGAACCTCCGCGCTATAAGCGTCTTCGTCGATGTACATGACGCCAAGTTGCGCCAATTCTTCTTTCGGACCGTCCGGATGCGTCACCCAGACTTCCGTAGCAAAACCTTGTTTGTAGATCTGTGCCGCTTCCATCGCCCGGGAAGGGATTCTTCCGCTGAGGACAACAATCACGTCGGCGTGTTCGAGCGGATCTTCCACTACGAGCCACTGGCCGATTCCGCGGAAAATGATGATTGCCGCAACCAACAGAATCCCGAGAACAAACAATCCACGAAAGAAGGACCGAGTGGGCCGACCGCCCCCGGGTGAGTTCACGTTCGGATCATCCCGAGAATCGAGAAAATCACTCGACATCTATCTCATTCGTTTCTATACCGACTTTTTTGCAGAATGCAAAATTCAAGTGACGAGATTTGCACTGGTTGCAGCGGTACGGTCGGATCAGAAGGATCGGAAGAAGAAAAGTCTCCAGTAAACCTTTACGATGCGAGCGGCGCACATCAAGGTTATCGCATTTCGGACAACAACGGACCACGCGCATGCGGGGATGCGTCGCCATAAGGGTTCCGGATAACGCGATGTTAGCTTGCTTCGCGGAATGCGTCAAATTTGCGGGGGATGGCAAGTCACGACTTCGAAAGGAGAAAATTGCCGGCCACCAGAGCATCCGTGCCGGAACAGAAATAGCTGCGCACGGCATCGCGCGGAGTGATAACCAGCGGTTCGCCAAATAGATTGAATGACGTATTGACCAAGACTGGTGCGGGCGAATGTTCACCGAATCGCCTGAGAAGTTTCCAGAGGAGCGGGTTGGCGTCACGCGCGACGACGTGAAGGCGAACGCGATCCGAAGGCAGCAGGAAGTCTTTAAACATTTCTCGAGATTCGGGGTGGACCTGGCCGAGAGTAGTGAGAAACCGTCCATTGGGCGAACTTTCAAAGAAGCGCGCGCAATCGTCCAACGGCACCGACAGGGCGAAGGGACGAAACGATTCGCGGTGCTTGACGTAATCATTCAGGTTTTCCTTCACGTAGCTCGCCCAGGGCGAAGCCAGAAGGCTGCGATTGCCGAGCGCGCGCGGGCCGAATTCAGCCGCGCCTTGATACCAGCCGACAATTTTCCCGGATCGCAGCAGCCGCACCGTCTCGTCGAGTTTCTCCGCTTCCGAACCCATCCAGCGGTAGGAAGCCTTGCAATTGTCGAGGACTTGTTTGATTTCTTCATTGGAATAGCTGGGGCCCAGGTACATGTTTGTTGCCGGTTCCAGGCGAGGCCTGCCGAGAACCTCATGCCACACGTGCCAAGCCGCGCCGAGTGCTGTTCCTTCATTGCCGGCTGCCGGTTGCACGAAGATCTGGTCGAAGCCCGTGCCCCTTTCGATCGCGGCGACCAGCACGGGATTCAAAAATAAGCCGCCAGCGAGACAAAGGTGTTGGACGCCTATCTTCTTGCGCAGCGATTCCAGAAGATCGGTGACCACCACCGCGCACGCACTCTGCAGGCTCGCCGCCACCTGCGCACGCATCGATTGGGGAACGCGCGGGTCCGGGCCTGGATCCATTCCCAGGCGGCGATAAAACAATTTTGAGAAAGCGACGCGCCCGGCGAGTCCGCGATTGAAGAAGCGCAAGTCAATATGAGGGTAAAGACCGGAGCCATGACGAAGCATCTCGAGAAAAAGAGGCTTCAATTCCGGCTCACCGGCCAAGCTGAGCCACTGCGTTTTGTGTTCGTCCTGATGCGGGTGGAAGCCGAGAAGTTCCGTGACCTGCGAATAGACCCAGGCGAGTGAGTGAGGAAACGGAATCCAGCGCATCGGACGGATGTGCTTCCCTTCGCCAACCGCGATCAGCCCCGAGCGCCCATCTCCCTGCTCGTCGAGGGTGAGGATCAGTGATTTCTCGAATGGCGACGCATAAAACGCGCTCGCTGCGTGACAGAGCTGATGATCCAGTCGAATCACATGACCGCTCGAACTTTCGTTCATCAGTTCCAGAATGCGAATATTATTCAATTCGCGGCCCAATTCTCCCAGGGCTTTGCTTTGATAATAGCCGCTGGAAACGGGAGCGAGCGGAGTAAACCTGACGCGGAACATCGCCTGGCGAAACCATGCGCGGACTGGACGTCCGGCAATGGCGGCGGCTCGAATGTCATTCCAGCCGATTCCGGCGTGTTCGAAACAAAATCGAATCGCTTCCCGCGGGATGCCGGCCACAGAACGAGATCGAACCAGCTTGCTTTCCTCGATTGCGGCAACGATGCCTTTTTCATTCAACAGGGCTGCGGCGGGATCGTGTGCAGATGCGGAAAGTCCGAGGACGTACACGTTAATCCTCTACGCGTGCGGCTGGTTGATTGAACCGCGTGAGACCGATGGCCCGAGACACCGAGAAACAATCCGGCACGGGAGTCTTATACCGTGGCCCGGTGGAAAGTTCCTTTTCCGGTAAGAAGGCCGCGCAGACCCATCAAGAGCAAGCGAGGCTGATTCAGGCAGATGTGCCACAAGACTTTGAGCGCCTCGTCACGCGTATAGGAACTCAAGGATTGGCGCGCCGAGTCATTGAGCAGGTCCACGAGACGGCTGTAATCCGCCTGCTGGAAATGGTGCATCGTCCGGCGCAAAAGTAGATGAAGATCTAACTCGCGCCGCAGGCTGCGAAGTTCGCGTCCTGGGCTGCCATTCAAGATGGCTTCTGCCACTCCAACCGCGCCGCGGAAGCCCGTAACGATTCCGCCGACCGTGGTTACTTTCACTTGTCCGGCAGCGTCGCCGACCAAATACACTTTGCCTTTACCGATTTGCCGCTCGACGGGTACCCAGCCCGTGTACACCGGAATGCGAGCTCCCTGAAAGCCGATCGGCTCGAGCCCTCGTTTTTCCAGGAACCGTTCGAGATGAAGCCTCGTCTCCTGTCCAGTTTCGCCGATGATGCCCAGAGCGCCGCGGTCTTTCGATTCGGGAATCAGCCAATAGAAATAGGGCGTGTCTTGCGGCACAAACCAGACGCGGACGGTATCGGGCGACATGTCCTTGGGCAACGGAACGATCGCTTGAATCAGAGGGACCGTTTGCTGCTTCGGCCAGCCCGCAGCCTCTGCCACCCGGCTGGATGCGCCATCGCTGCCCACAACGGTGGAAGCTTGGATTTCCTCCCGCGCTCCATCGGAGCAACGCTCCGATTCAATCGCCAGTCCTCCGTTCGTGCTTTGCAATCCACGGAAGCGGCGTCCGAGAAGGAGTTTGGCCCCGGCACTGCGGGCCCGCTCCGCCAGACTGCGGATCAGGGTAGCGCGCTCAATAATCAAGTCAGGCTGTTTGAGCGGAATGCAGGCGGCTCTGCCGTCCGTAAATAATTCGAATTTACGGACTTCGTTGACCACGCAGTCGCCCGCTGCCTGTCCCAGAATATTCCGCATATGATGCGTGACGATCAGCGTCCGCGCGGCCGGTTCCAGGTTCTCCTTTCGCTCCAGCACTTGGACAGAAACACCACGGCGCGCCAGCAGATATGCAGTAAAAAAGCCTGCCGCCGAGCCCCCCACGACTGCTACCGGCCCATGATTGGGCTTGGTCGCTTCGCTATTTATTGGATTCTCTCCCCGCTGTCGACTGGAACCATCATTTGCCGCAGTTATGTATACACTCGTATGCCTAAGATAGCCGAAGAGTCGGGAATATGCAGGACCAGGCGCCCCTCATTATCATCCTTGGGCGTCCCGAAGAAGCACTCGCCAAGATAGTTCACTCGGCCGTGCAGTATAACCCACTCGCTCGAATCCGCAAATCAATAAGCCATTTATAGCATGCAGAACTGAGCGAAATGCTGTGGAGCGCTGCCGGTCGAGCGAAGTGCTGAGTCGGGATATTGTGCCGGTATGGAACTGAATGGTTGAGGTGGGGATCTTAGTGTTTTTGTTGACGTTCGTACGGGCACTTTTCCAAAACAAATATGGCCGCAAACCCGCAGAGGGCTACGCCGGCGGCGACGAAGTAATCCTGAGGCCCGGGTACGTAGCGGATGAGTAGGGCAAGTACTCCAAAGAGACAACCCAAGCCATAGAGAGCAAGCACAGCTCCCCTTTGACCCAGGCCCACATTGGACAGGCGATGAGCCGTGTGATCCTTCCCGGGAGAAGTGAACGGCAATAAACCGCGGCGGGAGCGGGAAATGCTGACGAGAGTTGTGTCGAGGATGGGCACGCCTAAAACAAACAAGGGAATCATCCAATCGGCGGAAGAAGCGATTCGCGGCAGCCGAAGTTTGAGCGCCAACGTGGCCATCAGAAACCCGAGGAACATTGCGCCACCATCGCCCATGAAAATCTTCGCTGGTTTGAAATTCCATCGAAGGAAGCCCAACGCAGCGCCGAAAGTGGCCGCGGCAAGCGTGCTTACCAGAACTTGTCCGCTGAACCAGGCAAGGATCACAAAAAACGCCGCGGCTGCCGCAGCGATGCCGGCGCAAAGACCATCCATGTGATCGAGAATGCTGAACGCGGCCGTGATTCCCACCACCCAGACAACCGTGAGGCAACAATCGAGGAAAATTCCTGTGAGCCCGGGTACGAACTCAGAGAACACTTCGGCGCGGATTCCCACGAACAGCAGGATCAGAGCTGCGATCGGCATGGCTCCGAACAACTTCACCTGGTGATGCAATAGCTTGCCATCGTCGAGGAAACCTACGAGCGCAAGCATCGTAGCTCCGGCTAAAATTCCGGCGATCTGACGCCAGGCGGGGTCCGGTTTTGTGGCGATTAAAGCCAGAACTACGCCGAGGTACATGGCAAGCCCACCGAGGAGAGGGATGGGGGTTAGATGGACCTTGCGCGGCCCTGGTTGATCCACCATACCGAGGTGCAAGGCTAACTGGCGGACAGGAATAGTCAAGCTGAGGGAAGCAAGCAAGGCAACGGAAAACGCGATGAGCTCAACAGGCAATCGTTCTATCCTCCGTGGGGTTAGGGATTCCGTGTATGTTGAACGTCATGCTTGACCAAGGGTTCTACGTTGCGAGATTCGCTCGCGGAGGTGGCGGCAGCGGCAAGGGCTTTTTCCCGAGGCCAGATGGCTCCCTCCTTCTTCCGGTTGTAGCTCGCCGCTTGTTCCACGACCTCGGTGAAGCGGTCAAGTTCGTTCACTCTAACATAATTTTTTGCAATCTCTCGTGCGCGACGCCCCATGAATTCGAGCCGTGCGCGGTCTCGACGAATCTCGCGCAGCGCTCGTGCGACGGATTCGGGATCATCTGGATCGGCCACTATGCCGCAGCCCGACTGGCGAACGATGCGAACCACTTCGCAGGATTCCGGCGCAACGGCGAGGACTGGCCGCCCTGCCGCCAAAATAGAATAGAGTTTGCTCGGCACGACCACGCCTTCCAGTCCTCGTTTCACGGTCACAATATGCAGATCGCCGGCGGCCATCACGAACGGAATTTGCTCGGCAGGCCGGAAGGGCATAAAACGCACTTGGGGACAGCCATTTGCCAGCGCTTCGATCCGGGACCGGTCGGCACCGTCTCCAATGAATACGAATCCCACTCCGTCATCACCTAAAATTTGAGCCGCTCGAATCAAAGTATCCCACGCGCCATAAAAACCCAGGTTGCCCGCGTGAATCACTGTGAACGGAAAACCGCCGCGAATTTCCTGGGCCACAGGGTGAGCTGCGGAGGCAAGTTGTTCTGGGAGGAAAGTCCCATCGCGCACGACGGCGATTTTCTCCGCGGCGATGCCTTTCGAGAGGATGCGCTCCCGCATGTCCTCTCCCAGCACGATGATTTTCGTGGCCTGCCTCAAAGCTCGGCGATGCAATTGCTCCCAGACCCGCACCAGACGGGAGGGCCTGACAATGCTGCCGCCAATCGCCATATCGGGATAGAGGTCGCGAATGTTGTATACGAGCGGACGGCCGGAAAGTTTTGAGACTAGGGCCGCGGCGATGCCGGCAACCGGGGGATCGGTCATCGCTAGGATCACATCGGGGCGAATTGTCAACGCGCGCGGAACTGCCAGTAAAAGATAGCTAAGGTAATTCGAGACGCGGCCCGTCATGCGATGACGCGAATATGTGCTCGAGCCAACACGCTCAATCGTCACATTGCCTTGCACTTCGCGGCGCAACAGACGCGCGGGATAACGCTCGTCGGGATCGTAGGAGGGGCGGCCTGCAAGCACCGTGACGCGATGCTCGCCGGCGAGCCTCTCGACCACCTGCGCCGCCATCTTCGCCGTCGCGGACGTGTCCGGAGGATAATATTGATTCAAAACTAAAATATGCACGGCCAGTCCCCAAGTAAACCGCCGTTCTTTACTGCTACGAGCGCCGAAGGCGGGCAGGAGAGGCTGCCAGCCCTTGGCTCTTTGCTACTTTGCTCGATTTACCATCACTTCAGTCCGATCTTCAACCGTAGATTCCAGCGCCGGTTTTTCGAGTATGAAATTGCCTAATACCAGGACGTCCATCTTCGTTCGAAGGAAACAATCCAGCGCTTCCTCGGGGCGAAGAACGATCGGCTCGTTTTCATTGAACGAGGTATTCAGCAGGACCGGCACACCCGTTTGATTCGCAAATTCCTTGATCAGCTTCCAATAAAGCGGGTTCGCCTGCCGATTCACCGTTTGCAGACGCGCAGTGCCATCCACGTGCGTCGGCGCGGGAATTACGGCGCGCTTTTCCGGACGCACGGCATAAGCAAAGGTCATGAAGGGAGAGGGATGGGTGCGCTCGAAATATTCCGCTGTCGATTCTTCGAGTATGGATGGAGCAAAAGGCCGGAATGTCTCGCGGTGCTTAATGCGCTGGTTCAGGATGTCCTTCATTTCGGGCCGTCGTGGATCGGCGAGAATGCTGCGATTGCCCAGCGCTCGGGGACCCCATTCCTGGCGGCCCTGGAACCAACCCACCACCCGGCCCCGAGCGATGTGCTGCGCCGTGGTTTTTAACAGAGCGCTTTCGTCCAGTTCCTCCACGCGGATTTCGGTGCCCGAAATTCCGCGGCCCTCGAGCGCTCGCCGGGCATCCTCGTGAGAATAGCCCGGCCCCCAGGACGCATGATCCATCACAAATTTCCGCGGGGCGCCAAGAACTTGATGCTGGACAAAGAATGCGGCGCCGACGGACAGGCCTGCGTCTCCCGCCGCCGGCTGGACATACACTCGTTCAAATTCGGTGCGGTCGAAGATCTTGCCGTTGGCGACGCAGTTGAACGCCACACCGCCGGCAAGGCAGAGATTTTTCTGCTTGGTTTGCCGCTGCAACGAATTGAGCATCGTCAGATAGGTATCTTCCAGCGCCGCCTGCATCGTCGCGGCGAGATCGCGATGCCGCTGCTCCACTGGTTCGCTGGCCGGACGTGCCGGCCCAAGCCGTTTTTCAAGATATTCGGAAAACAGGCGGCCTTGTACCGGGGTCTGATCCGCTTCCCGCCAGGTCATCTCCGGACCCTTCCGCTGGTGCGAGAAATATTCCAAGCCCAGCCGGAATCCGATTCCGCCGCGTGTGGCGTGCACAATTTTACGAAACTCATCAAGATAAGCGGGCTGGCCGTAAGCCGCCAAGCCCATCACTTTGTATTCGTCGCCGAATTTCCAGAAGCCGATGTACTGCGTCAAAGCGGTGTAATAGATCCCCAGAGAATGAGGAAAGGCGATGGAGCCATGGATCTGCATACGAGGCCCTCTCCCCGTGGACCACATGGTGCTGGCGAAGTCACCCAGGCCATCGGCGGAGAGCACGGCTGCTTCTTCGAAAGGGGAAACGAAAAATGCGCTGGCTGAATGCGCCTGGTGATGTTCGATGCGATGAAACGTGGAGCGCAGCCGTTCGGAATCGAGATCGAAGGCGCGGGCCAACTCTTCCTTGACCCCGGCAAATCGCTTCATCACGCCTATTCTTTCGAGCGCGAAGCTGGGCATGCGCATCGAATAGAGCAGCTTGGTCCCGATGCGCGCCCAGGGATCGCGCGGAATCGCAACATGATCCACTTCCGTCAGCGAGATGCCTGCTTCGGCAAGGCAATAACGAATTGCCTGGACGGGGAAACCGGCGGCGTATTTCACTCGATTGAATCGTTCCTCTTCGACAGCCGCGATGAGTTGCCCGTCCGAAACGAGAGCGGCAGAAGCGTTTGCGTGGTATGCGTTGATTCCCAGAATATACATTCGGTGAAGCTCCCCTATTTGTTCAATCGCCTGGTTGCGAGCGGCCTCACATCGTAGAGGCTGCTGTGGCAGTCTCGACTACCGCGGGGCGCGAATTGTCTGCTTCCAGATGGCGCTGCGTCCACTCGTTCAGCACGTACAGGCTCCACGGACGAGACCAACTGGTTCGTCCGGACAGGAAATCTTGCCACACGTTGCGGACTTTGTGTTCATCGAGCGACCTTAAGAGTACTGGGGAGAGATTCTGGAGGCTATCCGCCACTCGCGCTTGCAAAGGTCCTCGAAGCCACTTCTCCCAGGGGAATGTGAAGGTGCGCTTGCGCTGGGCGATCACTTCCTTGGGCAGCAAATCGCCGAGCGCTTCGACGAGCAAAGGCTTTGAAACTCTTCCGCGCAGCTTCGCCGATGCGGGCAATCGCATTACATATTCAACCAGCGGATGGTCGAGAAACGGCACACGAACCTCGAGGGAATTGCTCATGCTCAGGGAGTCGGCATCCCGCAGCAGCGTGTTCACCATGTACGAACGCAATTCGAGCCAGGAAACAGCGGTGAAGGGATCGAGTTGTTCCGATTCCAGCGCGGCTTTCGACAGCCAGGCGCGCCACAGCGACGGCGCACCAGCGTCTTCCGTTAGCGCATTGAGCGTCGGTGCTGCTTCTGGTGTGAAAAGCGCGCGAGTAAAAAAGTATCCATGCGGCATGGACCGGGGGTTTCGCCACGCCGCTGCCAGCTTGCGGGCGAAGTCTGGCGTGCCCTGGCGTGCGGCAATGCCTTCCATTGCTCGCGCGGTAGAAGCTCGGAGCCAGGAAGGAGTTAAACGGCCGAGCGATGCCAGGCGGCCCACTTGCGGCGTTGAGCGAAATGTGGAGTAACCGCCGAAAATTTCATCACTGCCCAGCCCGGAGAGCGCCACCTTCAGCCCAACTTGCCGCGCAGCCCACGAGACGAAATAGGAGTTCACGCCATCCATGCTGGGCTGGTCAAATGCAGCAACGGCTTCTTCGAGACGCGCGAGCATGTCTTCGCCGGTGAGCAAAAGCTCACTGTGCTGGGTATGGAATCGCTGAGCGGATCGCCGGGCCATCTCTGCTTCGCTGAAATCCTGCTCGGCAAAGATGACCGTAAGAGTATGGATGCCGCTGTGTTCGCGGCTGGCAAGCGCGGCCAGTGCCGTGGAATCGAGACCGCTGGAAAGAAAGATCCCCAATGGCACATCGGCGATCAAATGTCCGCGAACCGAGTTCTCGAGCAGCGACCGCAATTCCTTTGCGGGAGAAGACTGTTCCGCATGTTCGCGTTTCTTTCCGCCCATCACCGAGGCGATATCCCAGAAAGGTTGGGGCGAAGGCGTTGGCTGTGCAACCGGCAGGAGCAGACTGTGGCCGGGCGGCAGCGAATAGATGCCTTCAACCAGCGTCATCGGCTCGCCAATCGACCCGAATAGGAGATAGCTTTCGAGAGCGGTCGTCGAAAGTTGCCTCGGGATGATCCCGGAAGCGAGCAGGGCGCGAACCTCCGACGCGAAAAGGAATGTCCCATTCGCGGCAGCGTAATAAAGGGGTTTTATGCCGAGGCGATCACGGGCCAGGAAAACCTGGCGGGGCGGACCCTGTGGCCCGGTGGGCATTTCCAATATTGCGAATGCGAACATGCCCTGAAGATGCCGGGGACAATCGGATCCCCACGTCTCGTAGGCATGTACGATCAATTCGGTATCGGAATTTGTTTGGAAGCGGTGCCCCAGGGATTCAAGAGTGCGGCGCAGTTCGCGGAAATTATAAATTTCTCCATTAAAGACCACTGCAACGGTTCCCGATTCGTTCCAGATCGGCTGGTTTCCGCCAGGAAGATCAATAATGCTGAGCCGGCGCATACCCAGCGCAACGGGCGGGGCGGCAAGAATTCCTTCGTCATCGGGGCCACGATGCCGCATGGCTGCCAGCATCCGTCTGGTCAAGCCCTCAACGAACTCACTCGTATTTTCTATCTTTTCGGCTGCAATCGCGCCGCAGATGCCGCACATGAGATGAGCTCACCGTAACCTGGAAATTGAAACTCTGCCCGCTCTGGTCCCGCATGCAAGAGCCGAGCTTCGCCTAGCCGGGCGGGAATTGCAGTATACCGCGAATGTTTCTGAATCGATCTTTGAAGTGCGTTCTCCGTTACCCAAGACTGTGCTTATGGCTTACAAGAAGAGTGCGGCAAAAATCAAACCGGCATGCCTAAGACGATCCGGATCGCATCCCTGACCCGTTCGCGTACTCGGACTCGATGAATCCCGTAGCGCGCCTCGGCATACCAGCGCAGTGCGAAGCGTGCAAACAGGAATAACAGCAACAGGAAGAATGAGATCACCAGTACAGCAAAAGACCGGCGCTCCAGCAATACCGTCCACCAGACGGAGTCTTCCCATCCGGGAAGAACATGATTCAGCAAGCCCCTAAGAAAGCGGCCGATAATCGGAATGCGCGCTAGGCGAACGTGGGCTGTCGTTTCGTAGGTATACGTCGGATCGTAATTTGGGACATTGCGCGTTGCCTGCCGCAGAACCTCGGGGTCGCCGAGTTCCTGCCGAGTCAGCAGGTGGCCATCCGCTCCGCGCGGGATGTTTCGAAAGGCGGGATCGACGACGATCCATCGGCCATCAATGAATACTTCCGCAACCACATGCTTCGCGCCACGATCGGCGGCCAAGAGTAACAAGCGCCTGGATTGAAGCCCGCTGCTGTTCGCCAGATTCACAAAAGCGTTCGTCGCGCTTCCGCACACACGCAGGAGTGCCTGGTAGTTGAGAGTTTGTTCCGGATCGTGAGTTGCCGTAGGGGAAGCATTGCCGGTGCGGCGTGCCGGGCCATGTTGCATCCAAGCCAGGATCTCGCTGATTTTTTCTTCCGGCGTAGCGCCAGCCGGCGTGACCGCATCCGAGAAGCCCTTCAGGTACTCTCGCGTTGAATAGTCTCTGACTACGGCATACAAGAACAGAAGAACGGAGAGTACCAGCAAGCCGTTCACCGCGTACCAGACCGTCAGCAGGGTGGGATGACGCTTCATCTGCCGTTCGCTTCCGAAACGAGTTTTGAGTATAGAGATTCCATCTGTGCGAGCGGCTGATTCCAGGAAAGTTCTCGCGCTACTTCTTCGCAGCCGCCTCGATAGCGCTCTCGTGGCGATTCTTCGGCTAGTATTCTGGCGAGAGCAGTCTCGATTTCAATAGCGTCATAGGGAACCATTAGCCCCGCTCTGCCGTCAATGGCTGGGCCGATGCCGCAGCGGTCGGTGACAATCACCGGTGCTCCACACGCTACCGCCTCGGCAACCGTATTGCCGAAGTTTTCATTTTGAGACGGCAGAACAAACACATCCGCATCACGGTAGGCCTCCCATTTCTCACCGTCGTAAAGAGGTCCCGTAAATTTGACCGTTTCTCTCAGGCCCAACTCCTGCACCAAAGATTCGAGTTTCCTTAAGTATCCGTCGTTCTCGTCCGGTCCCCCGATGACAAGCACCGACGATTTTCCGTTGCTGGCGGTTTTCCGCCACTGCGCATAGGCACGAATCAAAAGATCAGGGCTCTTCTTGGCAATTAGACGCCCGAGAAAAAGAACTAGTTTCGCATTTGATGTGACACCTATTTTCTTGCGGAAGCCCCCCGGGAGGGGCAGGCTTTCGGGCACCTCAACTCCGTTCCGGCGAATGATGATCTTGGATTCTACGACACCACCCGCGATGAGTTCCCGTTTTTCCCTCTCAGACGTCGCGATCACACAGGAAGCTTTGCGAACAAGCCGCTTGCCCCCGAGGAAATGATACGCCCGCTTCAACCACAGGTTGCGGACGATTGGGCGAAACATGCCGATCGGTTCGATCACGTAAGAGATAGGATGGCGCAAACATCGCGACGCTACGGCAATCCCAAGAAAATCGTAGAGTCCGTAGATATGAACGATGTCGAAAGAGTGGAGACATTCATCGCAGTAGCTTTTCAGCCCGGGATTTATGGTGAGAGCGCGATAACGAGCCTGCGTTCGTAAATAAATAGCCTCGATGCCATCTTCTTCTGAGTGCCACCCCCAGCGATTTTGTCCGGGCGGCTTCGGCGGGCCGTTCGATTTCCCGAATCCCATGTCCGTGGTTAATACGGTGACCCTGTGTCCGTGCGCAACCAGCCGCTTCGCGATCGCGCGGATCTTGGTTGGCGGGCCTCCCGCGGCCTGAAAGGGAAAGTAAGTTTGGGAAACCATTAAGATGCGCATCAGAATGATCTCAGGACAAAGCCTGGATTCAGCCTTTATCTACCGGCGAACACAAGACACGTTCCAATTCAGCGGCAAAACTTTCGAAAAGGTAGTGAGTGCGTACCCGCTCACGCGCTCGCTCTCCCATGTCGTTGCGAAGGTGATCGTCAGTCAGCAAGTTGGTCAAAACACTCGCGAGCCGGTCCACGTCACCATGAGAGACGAGGTAGCCGGTCACTCCGTCTTGTATCACGTCCAGCGTTCCGCCGTGAGCGCCACCTACAACGGGCTTGCCGAAAGCCATCGCCTCGAGGAAAACCAGGCCAAATCCTTCCCCCTTGCTTGGCAAGGCGAAGATATCGCAATTTGAATAACTGTACAGAAGTTCAGAAGATGCGGCAGGCAAGCTGCCGAGAAAAAATACTCGATCCGCTACTCCAGACTCCCGGGCTAGCTTCTCCAGGCGAGGGCGGTCATCCCCATCACCGGCAATCACGAACTGAACATCGGGAACGCGCTCTTGAATCAGGGGAAGCGCGCGGATCACGGTATCAATTCCTTTGTAACCTTCCTCAGCGGACAATCGGGCAACGCTTAACACCACTCGGCCAGCAGGGAAATTTGTCGGCCGCCCGTCTCCGTTCGAATGGGATTTCTGCGAGTCGCTCCAAAAGGTCGGATCAAGCGCCAGGGGGAGTATCTTGACAGCGCGGGCTGAGACGCCCTGCAACTCCTCCACGCACTGCGCGGTGTAGCGGGAAATCGCGAGAACTAAATCAGCTCCGCGCAAAGCCCAACGTCGAAGAAAGGGCAACGGTGTCCATACTTCGATGCCCCAGGCGACCACGATCAGTCGAGCTCCGGTCCATTTCTTCACGAACCAACCAACCGGCGCAAGATTCGGGTGGTTGACAAATATCATTTTGGGGCGCTGCTTGACTGAACCAAGAGCTGCCAGCAGAAAACGGAGTTTGCCACGCCCAAAGCCGGTGAATTCGAATCTGAAGTGGCCCACTTGTGCCTGATGCTTACCCGGCGGGTCATTCAAACTGAGGAAAAGGCAGGCAGCGCCATCTCGAGATGTTAGCTCTGCCAGCACGGCAGCCATATGCCGGGAGGCGCGCTGAATGCCTCCCACGGTTTGCAAGTCAGTAAAAAGTCCGAGGCATGGGTGCTGCGAAGGTACGGCCGAGCTCATGCGTATTGGGTCAAAATTCTTGCCGCTTCCTCGGCCCATGCAGCAAGCCGGTCAAGCCCTTCGGGAATCGAAATCTTCGGCTGCCATCCAAAATCACGCGCGGCTTTCCGGATGTCGCTGATGTAAATTTTTTGGTCGCCCGGCCGCCAGTCAGCGAATTGCACGGACGGCATTTGCTTCACAGCTTTCGCCAGGTGCTTGCTGCACTCGGTCCACACCGAAATGGCATTCGATGGACCGCCGCCAATATTGTAAATTTCCCCCGCGGTGCGGTCGATTCGCCCGACAGCCAGCAGGAACGCGTCCACCAGGTCATCGATGTAGAGCAGGTCGCGGACCTGTTTCCCATCTCCGTAAATTGTCAGCGAACCATTCTGAAGCGCGGTCAGCACAAAATGCGCAACCCAGCCCTGGTCTTCGTTTCCGAATTGCCGGGAGCCATAGATGCAAGACATGCGAAAAACAACGGTTTGCAGGCCGTAAATGCGGAAGTAATCGTGCACATATTGATCGGCGGAACCCTTCGAGCAGCCATACGGGGAATGGAAATCCAGCGGCAACGACTCGGGAATTCCCTTGGGGAAATCAGGCATGGCGTAACGAGTTTCTTTTTCTTCCACGCGCACCTGATCCATTCCGCCATAGACCTTGTTCGTCGAAGTGAACACGACGATCGGTTTGCGGCTCTGATGCCTTGCCGCTTCGAGAACGTTTAGACTCCCTTGCGCGTTCGTGCTGAAGTCATCTTGCGGATTCTGCACGGACGTGGTCACCGCCACCTGCGCCGCGAAATGGAAAACGGTTCCGGCTCCCTGGATCGCTTCTTCCACCGCAGCAGTGTCGCGGGTGTCACCCTGAATCCAATGGAATTTTCCGCGATGGTTCTCTTCGAGCCAGTGAAGATTATTCAGGGTGCCGTTGCGGCTGGCATTGTCGAGTATGACGACTTCATGTCCTTCTCGCAGCAGCCGATCCGTCAGGTTACAACCGATAAAGCCGAGTCCGCCGGTTACAAGGGTGCGCATGGGCGATTGCTTCTCCCCTCGGGAGCTAGATTCATCTCGGAGCCATTGGGTTCAACTTGAGATCGGTTAAAAAATGGAGCAGCAAAATAAGTTCCGCGCTACTCGAGCACTCGAGCGGCGCCGAACGGTCTGCCTTCCATGCCCTTCAAAAACCCGGATGACCCCGCACCATGTTAGGTGGAGTGAATCACTTTCGCAAGCCGGAAGATGCTGTCGTTTCTGACGGTGCATGGGGATATCTGGGCGCGGGAATACCGGAAGCCAATGCAAAATAGATGTTCGTTCGCTACCTGAGCGACTCTCGCCTGGCGATCTCTTCGTAGGCTTTGATGATTCCAGCCTGGTAGTTTTCCCAGGTGAACGATTGAACTCTCTCCGTGGCACTGGCGCCAAGTTGAAGGCGAAGCTCTGGGTTCGCGTGAAGATTTTTCAAAGCTGCCACCCAACCCTCGGTATCTTCGGGCGGCACCACAAGGCCGTCAATCCCGTTTCGAATTACGACGTCTCCGTCGGAGGTGATCACGGGCAGCCCAGCCGCCATCGCTTCGAACGTTGCGAGCCCAACACCCCCGCCGATGGAAGGGAATACGAACACGTCGGCATCAGCAAAATACTGCTCAATTTGCGAATGGGCCACGGTTCCAATGTAGTTCAACGGATTCTTCACTCGTTTAAACCGTTCGTGGAAATAGGGAAACCATTCGGGATGAACCATGCCGAGGATCGTGAGGTTCACATCGGGCAGGTTCAAGCGGTCGTACGCATCCAGGAAGTAATGAAGGCCTTTGTACCAGGAGATTTGGCCGACAAACAGAATATTAAATGTTCGCCGCCGTGGGCGCACGATCGGCTGCTCCCGCTTGCGCACATCGGCGCCGTAGGGAACCAGGAAGATTCGATCGGCAGGAAACCCTTCGTCCACGAAGGACTTCCTCACGAATTCAAGACCGACCAGCAAGTAATCCGCTAATTCAAGTTCGCGGTATTTGCGGTCTACATGCTGCTGATACCAGTAGTGCCGCTCAGCCGGCGGAAGACCGAGCTTTCGTCTCTCGTCCGCTTCCAATCGGTCCCAGAGAGCCCGATGGATCACCGGTTCATCCAGTAATCGAACAGCTCCCATTTCTTTCGCGCGACGCAATGAGAAGAGCGCGCATTGTTCAAAACCGTGGAATAAATCGCACGGGAGCAGGCGGCGCGAGGCCAGATGATCAAACGCTTCGTTCCGAAGATAGTAGACGGAGTCCGGGTGCACGATTCGGGGCAGAAGCGGCATCCGTCTCCAAACCTGCTCGATCACTTCCGGCCAGGCGATCGCCGTCACATAGGAATCCGGCAATCCTTCCTGGCGCCGCACGTGAAGACGGGCGAGATCTCCATTGCCGCGCACCGAATGGATGGCTCTTTCGAGTAGCCGGTAGCGAGCTTTGTGGGCATCGTAGTAGATGCCGGTCATGAATTGCTTCAGGTATCCCTTCTGGTGGGCAACTAACGCGATGGGGTAGGAATGCTGCTTGGTGACGCTTGAGACGACTACTTTCATGGTTCCAGCACTTTCTGTCCGCTTCGGAGAGGGCGTGCTGGATTTCCCGCGACGACCTGCCCCGCCGGCACGCTCTTGGTGACCACGCTGCCCGCCCCGACGATCGCCCCTTCGCCGATTTCAAGATCGCAGAGGATCACGGCGCCGCTTCCGATCGAGGCGCGCTTCTTTACGATTGTCGGCCGAACCTGCCAGTCCGCTTCCGCCTGCAACTGCCCGGCCTCATTTGTGGCCCGCGGGAATCGATCGTTGATGAACACAACATGGTGGCCGATGAACACCTCATCTTCGATCACCACCCCCTCGCAGATAAAACTGTGGCTTGATATTTTGCAGTATCGCCCGATCTTCGCTCCTTTCTGGATCTCCACGAACGTGCCGATCTTGCTGTGGTCGCCGATTTCGCATCCGTAGAGATTTACAAAATTATAGATCTTTACGTTCTCGCCCAGCTTCACATCGGGCGCGATGCTCTGGTATTTCGACTTCTGCCTCAAAGCTCTATGACCTCACCGTGACGGGCCATGGATTCCTGAGCAGCCTCCAGGAGCCGCACAATTTGGAGTCCGACTTGCCCATTGGTAATGGGCTTTTCCCCGGTCTGGACACAGTCGATGAAATGTTTGCACACGATTTCCAGCGCTTCGGTCTGATCAACCTTGGGGGCCCACATGTCCCCGGTTCGATACTGCACCAGGACCTTGGACAGGTCCTCTGCGAGCGAAACTTCAACTCCTTTATCGAACACCTTCAATTGATTGTCAGGATCAAGGTGATCGTAGACGATCATCTTTTTGCTTCCGCCGATCAATGTGCGCCGCACCTTCACCGGTGAAAGCCAATTCAGGTGGAAGTGTGCCAATAACCCGCTCTTGAAATGGATAGCCACGTAGACCACGCTCTCGTGCGCCCAGTCCCCTCGCCGGACCGGCTTGGCTCCAATGGCGGAGATCCCAGTCGGCTGCTCGTCAATCAGGTAATCCATGATCGAAAAATCATGCGGACCCAGATCCCAGAGCACGTTCGATTCCCGCTGGAACAGTCCGAGATTCACTCTCACCGAATCGTAATAATAAATTTCGCCGAACTCGCCCGTATCGATCAGTTGCCGAATCTTGCGCACCGCTCCGGTGTAGACAAACGTGTGATCGACCATGAGGATTTTGCCGCGTTCTTCCGCGAGCTGCACCAGCTCCTCGGCTTGCTTCACGCTGGCTGCCAGCGGTTTTTCGAGAAGGACGTGCTTGTCATTCTCCAGAGCGGTCTTGGCGAGCGCATAGTGCGTCGAAACCGGGGTCACAATCACGACGGCTTCGATGGCATCCTCGTAAAGAAGCGCTTCCGGAGAGCTCAAGGTCTTTATCTTCGGATAGGCCCACTGAACCGGCTCCAGCCTTCTTGGATCCACGTCCGCCACCGCCAAAATCTCGCACACTCGGAGCTTGGCGAAATTGCGAATGAGATTTGGACCCCAGTAGCCGCAGCCAAGCACACCGATTCGCACCGGCCCGCTCGTTCGCGGCTCCTTTGCCGCGGGCAAGGTTTCACTTTTCATGTGGTCCATATTCGAAGGTTCCTGGGAGCCCGGTCTTGCACGCGCGCCTGCTCACGCCCTTGGAACTCAATCCAACTTATCCGGTGAAGAACCCTGATCCACGCTCACTCCGATGCCGCGGACAGGATATGCGCCGCTCTTCCATGCAAATTCTCACACATTCGCCTTGGACGGTTGCCACAGAAGGTGTGCCCGCCACACGTCCTCTGTTCGCTTCCGGGGCGTCGGTTCTTTTCAAGACTCGGCGGTCCTCCGCGAGGTTATTGCGATAAGCTTCGAATCCCTCCCGGCGAGCATGGGCAAGCGGAAGAATAGGCCGATCAGAAAATAGAAGAATGCCTGCGAAACGTAGTTCTGGTAGATCTGAAAACCCAGGTAAAATAGCGGGAACAGAAAACAGATCGTAAACAACAGGATGGATACTCCCAGCCAGTAATACGCAGTTCCACGCAAAATGACAATTTTGCGAAACATTGCAATCACCAGGAAGCAGGTCCACCAGAGCCAGAGCGCTAATCCAACTCCTCCCCATTCCCAAAGGACTCCCGCATATCCGCCCTCGGTATGCGTGATCGCAGCGTAGGCGCTATCGGTCACGGCTTTATACAAGTACTGCAAGCCCAGGGATGCCGACCCGGTTCCGTGTCCCAACATCCCGGATTGCTCATAAGAATAGACGATGATGTTCCAGTATGATGACCCTCGGTTGCCAACCTCTGCGTATTGGCTTTGCGGGTTAATGGTTAGGTCGTAGAACCGGAATACGCTGCTAAATCGTTCCGGGAACCAGGCGTACAAGAGCACCAGCGCCAAGCTCCCAGCCAACACTGCCCTGATAATCGGCCGCAAGTTATGAACTCGAACGTGGCCCTGCTTGGAGAAAATGTAGGCTGGAATTAATGCCAGGAAAGCAATTGCAAGAAGGGCAATGATCGAACGCTGGGCGCTCACGAAGATTCCTGCTAGCACCAGCATCCAGCACGTCAGCGGCAGCAGGATCAATTTCCGGCCCTTTGTTCCCTGCGTGGCATACAAATAAGCCAGCAGACCCAAACCGATGAACGCAACGACAAAGAGATATTGCGAAAATCGGCCCGCATCCACAAATGTGCCCGTTGGCCGTAAAATTTCTTCCTTGGTTCCAGGAACGTAGCGAATCAAGCGAAGCCTGAGATAGGGATCGTCCGCGATCGGATTCAAGAAGTTGAGTCCGATGATGGACTGAATAATCCCCAAAACGCTTACCACAGCTCCCATCTGGAGCATGTAAAGGCTGAACTTCTTTAATTGCGTCTCGTCCCGGAAGAAATGATAGCCCAGATAAATCAAGGGGATGTACAGGAAGCTCATCCGCAATCCGAGGGCAGGAACTGCAAAGTTCGTGATCTGCGAATTAAAGGAATCGGCAATCGCCCAGCCAAACCAGAGTAAGAGTGGCACGCGAACTGGGTTCTTGAATGGCTCGCTCCGCCTCTTCCAGCCATCCAGGAAGTAAGATGCCAGAATGATCACAAAAAGGACGTCCTTAACTGCATAAATAACCATGGAGTTCCCGATATATTTCCGAAGAAGATCTTCCAGGGCAAGCCATACGAATAGGATAGGAATCCCAAATCGCCAATCTTTCATGATGGCTGATGCCAGTACGCAAAGCATCCCAAACGCGGCGAAAATGGCGAATGATTTCGTATCGCCATTCGCGATGATCTGGGCCACATAAAGCGCGATGAGCATGGCAAACCCAACCAGAAGCAATGGACTCCCGCGCCCGGTGGCCGGCATTCTTGCTGAACGTGTCTGCATTAGTCAGTAATCCTAGCCGATGTAGGCGGCAATATCGAGAGAGATTCGCCGAATGTGGAGCGGTAAATGCAAATAGGGGCTCTGCCAGCTTTGAATCTCATCGTTCCACCCTGAACGGTTCGGAAGAAATCCCCAAAGGGTTCAGTAAGTGTACGTGTGTCCCCGTCTCACCATTGGTTTTTCGAAAAATTTCCACGAAAGCGTAGCGATAGAAATCGTCAAAAAGACAACCAGAAGAGTGACGCCCAGGTCAGAAAAATTGCGAAGTGCGGGGCTTTCCTTTTTGAGCAGAGCATAAGACACGTCATAGACTGGACCGTGAATCAAATAAACGCAGTATGAGATTGTGCCTAGGCCCGTGAGGTACTTCGATCGCAAGCAGTGTTTCAGCCGATTCGCACCTGGCAGGATCGCCATCATCAATATCGAGAGATAAAACATCGCCATCCAAGTGTAGCCAAGGGTCGTCATGGGAAAAGTCAGCAAGCCCCACCCTCTCACTATAAAAAGAACTACTCCAATGCCCAGGAACAAGGATACCTGAAACAATTTCGCATGATTCTGAACCAGCCACGCCCAGACATCACCCCTCCGAAGCAGAATCGCGGCAGTCACTCCGAGTAACAGCGCATCCGCGCGGCAGGGCATCAATACGTAAGCTGCATTGGGTCCCGCCGGAGTCCCGAAATAGAGAAGAGTGCGAAGGACCGGCGCGCTCGCTACCAGCAAGAGCAGTAACCAGAGCAATCGCGACGTTCTCATTGTTCTCACTAGGATGGGAAGTCCGAGATAAAACTGTTCTTCCACTGCCAGGGACCACGTCGCCCCCATCCACCCTGCTCCCAGCGTGTTCCGCATCGCCATCCACAGATTCTGCATATAGCTCGCGTAGGCATACCAAGGCAGAGAGTTCGAGAAGAGTGGACTCCAAAGCGGAGAAGGGCTCTTCCGGTACCAGGCGCACCCGATCCAGAAGGCAAGGAGTGTCAATACATAGATTGGCACAATCCGAAAGAAGCGGCGCAGGTAAAAAACTTTGAAGTAACGCGGCGAATCGACACTGTCCAGAAGAATCCCGCCGATCAAGAAACCAGACAGCACAAAAAATAAATCGACCCCGCTCCAGGTAAGAATTCCGGCAGCGGCAACCGCGCGAGAAAAGAAGCTGTGGCTCTCTCGGAGGGGAATCGCGAAAAAATGCCAGATCAAGACCAAAAGAATCGCTATCCCGCGCAATCCATCCAGCTCCACGATTCGTTTTGAGGAGGACAGCGGAGAGGTCAACCGCGTTGCAGCTTCGGGCATGAGTGACGGGGGACTATTGATCGCGCTCCCCGTCTGAAACAGATTCCCGCCTGGAGGGGGTGCCGATGATGCGAACTGTGAACAGCCCCCGAATGAATTTGTGTTTGTTACGCGAATGGGTTCGCCCTCTTGGGAATCGGCCAACGTGTTAAGAGTCTTGAGCCAGTCTTGATGCTGCTCATGCCTGTCCGATCACCCAGCACTGGCACCAGTCTCGGTGAAACGCACGCACTCATTGCCATCGTCCTTCTCATCCGATCCTAGCCGGCCGGTTCCGCCAGGATGTGGACCTGCGCTCCCGCTGGCTCCAGGAATTGCACCGTATATCCTGACTCTTTCAGCAAGAGCAGAGCGGGATGCTGGTCGCCATAACTATCGAAGCCGTGCAGTTCCACCAGCAGGACGGGGCGATCTTTTTTCAGAAGCGCGCGCATCCCTTCCAGGACAAGTCTTTCCGCGCCCTCGGCGTCAATCTTCACGAATGAGATGGGAGATCGGGAATCGCGGAAGTAATCGTCCAGGCTCACTGCCTCGATATCAGATCCCAGGCCCAATACCACCTGCGAGGTAGGCGTCAACGGGTCGGAATCTGTCCGTGCCAGCGAAACGCGGCCTGATTGATTGATCACAGCCTTATTTTCAGGCGTTATGTTTTGGCATCCGTTCAGGTTGATATTTTCCCCGAGTACGCGAAAGTTCTCGCCAAATGGTTCAAATGCGAATATCCGTCCTTTTGAACCAACTTGTTGAGCGAGCAGCAGCGTTTCATATCCGATATGGGCGCCGATATCCACCACGGTCCAACCGGGTCGAACGACGTTCTGAATCGCGCGGGTGACCTCGATCTCGAATGTACCGAACACGAAGGCTTTTTGGGTTTGCCAATGCAATCGCATCCGGTAGCCGCGCAGCGGCTCGGCTAATTCAAACACTTCCGGCTGATTCGTTAACATGCGATTGGTCCACCGCCGAAGAACGGGTGCGATTGACGAGCCGGCTAGCCATCTTCGTATGGAAGGCGGCGCCTTTTGCCAGATCCCGATCGTTTTCTTGAAGAGGGTCATTCTTAAGTTGGGTGCTTCTTCCGGATCGCTGCTCGTTTGATCGCAGCGGGCATTCGAACTGAACGTGTCTGCATCAGTCAGATATCCTAGAGGATGTATCCGGTAATATCGAGCGAGATTCGCGCGCGTTACAACGTTTTCTGCCGGGACACTCTACATTCTACCTCACCGTCATGACCTTGTTTCGCCGCGCAGCGGCGGCTTGATTCCCTCGACACAGATACCCTGGCCGTTCGCCACGCGACTTGGCTGTTCGACATCCTCGATTCCGGCGATTCGGCTAGTGTGCAGGGCCATTTCTCGGACTTCGGCGAATCCGGCTGATTCAAACAACGCCTTCAGGGAATTGGCGTCGTACATCCATTTGTGCTCGTGAAAGTTCTTCCACCCCGTGTAGATGCGGTAGAGAAAATTACCGTCAGGGGGCGCTGGCGTGCGCATCAGCAATCGGTGGTTCACCCGATCGGCGGGTTGCATGGTTTCAAAATCCTTGGATAATTCTCCGATGGGTCCTTCGCCAAGATATTCCCGGACGATTGCGCCAAGGTCTGGCACGACCACACGCAACACACCTCCCGCCGTAAGCACGCGGAAACACTCTCGAATGAGCTCTCTGGCTTCCTCAAAGTACAGGTGCTCGAGCAGGTGCGAGGAATAGATCACATCCGCAGAATCGGGCGGGAATGGCAGGGGTTTGCGCACGTCGTGGATCAAGATGGTCGAATCCCACGGTACACTCAGTTTGTCGGCAGAAATCATGTGGAGCGAATGCGCAAGACGTCGCAGAATAGGATGCTTCGCCAGTCGAGCATTCCATGAGCCGTCGATGTTGATCCATCCGGCCGGGGTCGTGATGCCGCATCCGAGATGAAGGCGATTTTTCGTAGAGACGCTGAGTGAGGACACCGTTTCGCCCGACCGCCGGAAGATTCACAACGGTAAATGCGAGTCTACGTCATCGAAGAGACCATGTGAAGCTGTAATGCCGCACCCGGGATACAGGCGGCTCGAGTCCCTCGTTGTTAGCGTCCGCGCATTGCCTTCCGCTGATTTCACGCTCATGTGTCCGCTACGTTCCCATCATCATCGCGGTTTTCCTTTCACCGCTTGCTCGATCGCACCCACCAGACCTCCCGCATGTTCTTGATAGGACCACGTCTCCATGCGGGTCCGAGCGGCCCGTCCCATGGATTTTATCCGGCTTGGGTCCGAGACCAACTGGCGAAGAATATTCGCAAGAGCCTCCACGTTTGCGGACGGATAGACTTCCCCCGTAACACCTGGAGTAATGAGATCCAGGTTCGCTCCCACTCGATCACTGACAACTGCCGGAAGGCCGCAACCCATCGCCTCATTGACGACAAGTCCCCAGGGTTCGTGTCCCGAAGGCAGCACCAGCAGATCCGATGCCACATACACCCCCGGCAATTTCGATTGATTCACAAAGCCCAAAAACCGGACGCGATCCTGGATGCCCAGGGATTTCGTCCTCGCTTCCAACTTGGAGCGCAGTGCGCCTTCCCCGGCGAAGACCAAATATGCGGCCGGCGTCAAACCGCGATCCTCAGCGTGAATCGCGAAGAATGCTTCGAGTAAGTCCTGCGGCCTTTTCCACACAGCGAGCTTCGCGCAGAAAAGAATCACAAGAGACTCCGGCGGTATGCCCCAGGAATTTCGGATTGCCGCTCGATCCACTTCTGCGGAGGCTCGCGTGAAGTAATCGTTGTCTACCACGTAGTGAGTGAATGCGATTCGTTCGGCCGGAACTCCGAATGACTGAATAAATCGCCGTGTGGCCGTGGAGGGAACCAGGACCATGTCAGCTATCCGGTTGTAGATAAAATGGACCGCTGGGGGTTTTAGCCACCGTTTCCACCACCAGCCGCCGCGCGGATGCGGCATCTCCACCGCGTCTGTGGGCAATAGAATCGGCAGGCCGGCGCTTCTTGCGGCGAGAAAAGCGATCCAATAACTGAGGTAGGCGTATCCATACACTAGGATCGCGTCAAAATTGCCCGTCCGGATTAATTTCCAAAGTCCAGGATTAATCAGGCCGAAAAAGCGTCCAATACCAGGACGCGGCGAACGATTGGGAATTTGACTCCATGCGTAACCATCGAGCAGCGGGACATCCCAAACCACTTCGATGCCAAATTCGGGATCTCTCCCTGCTTCTGCCCCTTGCAAGCTGCAATAGGCAACCTCAATATCCAGCCGGGGATCGCTCGCGAGCCGGCGGAACAAGGGTGAGGCATATTGCACGGGGTGAGAAGCGATGAGTAGGACCCGGTATTTGCGCGAAGGGCTTTCGATGTTCTGCGGCCCGCCTGGCTCAGGCGCCGCGCGTGAACTATCCGGGTTTGACAAAGATATTTTCCTCGAAACAAGCAAGGAATTCATCGCGATCTCATCCAAATTCTCGCGCCTTCTATCTTTCCCCGGAAGGCTGCTCCGGGGTGACGGTCCGCTAGCCGCCCATGAATCAACAGATCGACCGCCAGTCCCGCCGGTCCCCACGCAACATGCGAGCCGATCAGGAACCACCACCCCAGAAAAATGGGTCGCCGCCACCAGGGAGAACGCTTGAGCATAATGTACGTATAATTCCGGCAATAGGAAAAAATGCGGCGCGGGCGGTTCGCTCGATCGATCTCCCCGGCGCGTGGCGCCACATGATGCAGGAGCACAATTTTCGGATCGTAAGCGATGCGAAAACCCTTTTCCTTTGCTTGCAAGGTCAAATCCAAACCATACATTGCCGAGTCGTCGAACTTAAGAACTGGGTCGAACTGAATCGAGAGGAGCAAATCACGCCGCCAGATCGAGTTGCCCTCCATCACCGTGTCCACTTCCACGGTGTCCTCCCCATCCATACTCCCTACGTTTCCCCAATGTTTTCCATACCAGGAAACACGTCCGGGCTTTCCCCTCAATCGAGGCACTGGGGCTCCAGGAACGATTACCCGGCCTCCCACCACGCCAATCGCTGGATCGGAAAAGTGAGGAAGAATTCTTTCCAGCCAATCCGTTTGCACGGTCGTATCGTCATCGATCACCGCAACCAACTCGCTCGAAGCTGCATGGATTCCCGCTTCGACGGGAGGGATATGGCCCGGGAGTGTCACCCACACGGAACGGAAGCAAACGTCCGGGTTGATCACCGAAGAATACGACTGGACTGCGTTTTCCGTTTCGTTGTCGCCCTTCCGGCCAACCACAATGATTTCCGACGGCCGCACGGTCCCCCTCAGCAGGGATTGCAAACAATCCAGGAGCACTTTGGGCCGCTGGTAAGTGGGAATTACAACCGAGATAGTTCTCTGCGTTCTGGCTTCGTTCATCGCGAGAAGTGGGAATGATACTGTGACCAAATATCTCGAAGTGCAAGGGATGAATTCGACGAATTGTTTTGTCTCGTGTGAATGAGCTAGCTCTCCCTGGAGCAATAGAAATGAAGCATGTTGGATTGCTTGGCAACAGGCCTGGCAGCGTGACCAATATTCGTGGCCTTCCTCATCCATGTGCTGCGGCTGGCGAAGAGCATGGCCCTTTTTAACATTCGGTTATCAACTCCCAGTGTGAATTTGAGCCCGTTTTTCTTTCTTCATTAGCTCATTCAATGTCTGCTGGTGAAACCCCAGCCGATGGCGGACCGGGCGAGTGAAATCCAGTACCGCAAACCAACAGCGATACCATGCCGGTACGATTTTTTGCTTTGCGGGCGCGAAAGGAAGGAACCAATTCTCCTTGAGTCCGGAAGCAGTCAGGCGGTGCGTGGCAAAATCCATCGTGCACATTTGCCGCCCGCGGCCGGTGAGATCGTAGTTTCGCATGGCTAGCTCATCTTTGCTGGTTCCCGCCGAACCCTTGGGCAGGTAGGAATAATCGTGATTCTGGTGGACTACGGGGGCCACCGCGGTGGCATCCGCCACCAGAGCTTGCAAATTTCGGGCCTTCCAGACGAGCCAGTGATCCCAATAATTGCGCCCGATCACCAGCGGGGGCATATCTCGATAGAGCCCGCGGGGAAAAACAAAATAATCGATGGACCAGGAGGACCCCTTTTCCCCTCGTTCGGAAACCAATCTCTGCAAGCGCCGCTCCCAGTCCGGCCTCGTGAAATCAATCGGCTCGGTGATGCCGGTATTCCACCGGCGGCCGATCATCAGGAACGGACGTTTGAGCGCGGCCAGCTTCTGAACGGCCCGCCAAAAACTTTGCATCAGAATAATGTCGCAATTGACGTAGCAGAGAATGCCGTGCGAAGCCAGTTGTTGCCCGCGCTCGAACATGAAGTTCAAATATTTTGTCCCACCTTCGGACCGGCGCACTTCGCGTTCGTTGCGGATGTTGAATTCGCATGCCGCTTCCGCGGCGCCGTCTTCGTCGCCGAATAAAATAATCTCGCAGGAGGGATCGAGCAGTGTCCAGCTCTTCAGCGCATTGCGCTGGATAATTCCGCTGTGACCCCGGAACGGTTTCGGCGTGGTGAAAATAGTCAGCATTTTGAATTAACCGGAATATCTTGAAATGGGCTTCGCCTCCGATTTTGTCCCCCAGCACCAAACAACGTTAGTTCCTTCCCCTTTCATCTGGACAGCAGATACCCCTGCGGCGCGAAGCGTTTGAGACACTTCCGTGGCATCCAGCTTGGCCCCGCGCCAGCTCTTCCCCGCCATTCTTGAGTCGAGCCCCAGAAGTGAAGCAGTGGATTGGCTTGCTTTACGGAGTCCTGCCGACCACAGGATATCGATCGCCCGCCAGGTCAGCCTCCCTTTGAGATTCATGGTAGGGAGCTTGTTGCCATTGAACTGGAACAGGAAAAGCCCGCCCGGTTGAAGGGTTCGTAGCATCTCGGTCATATAGTGCAACGCCAGCGCTTTCGTCGGGAGATGCTGGAGCACAAGGTAGCAAAACACAAATTGAACGGATTGATCTTCGACGGCCGATAGATCGGATCCGTCACCAAGAACCCAGTCGATGTTTTTGAAACCTTGTAAATAGCCTTGGCCGCGCTTGAGCATTTCGGATGAAATATCCAGGGCAACGACCCGGGCGAAGCGAGTGGCGAAGAGGCGCGTCATCCGGCCCGCGCCGCACCCGACTTCCAGCATTTTTTTCCCCGCAGGGTCGAAGCCGCATTCCCTCAAGACCGGTTCCACTGACAGTTCGTATTCTCTCTCTCCAGATTCGAAGAACGATTTTTCATCGAGGGTTTCGAGCGAGGTCGCGACGTAGAAGAACGCATTTTCTTTCGCTCTTTCGTCCCAATCCTGCCGTGTCCGATCTACTAAACGGCTCCCCATTTTCATTCTCCTGGTTGGCCTAGTCAGCCGAGACCGATTGTTTCTGCCGCTCCGAAACGATAATTTCCTCGAGGATCGCGTTCAAGCTTCGCGTGATGCGCCACTCCGGATAGTGCGCCTGAAATTTTCGCAAATCAGAGATGTAGCAAATGTGGTCGCCCTTTCGAGCGCCGTCTTGATAGGTCCACTGAACTTTGCGGCCCGTCATCTCCTCGATTCGCGCGAACGCCTCCAGAATCGAAATACTGTTCTCGCGCCCTCCACCCATGTTGTAGACCTCGCCCGGCCGTGGATTCGCAGCGAACGCTTCCATCGCCGTAATCACGTCATGGCTGTGAATATTGTCGCGCACTTGCTTCCCTTTGTAGCCGAACACATTGTACGTGCGCCCTGTGAGCGCAACCTTCACCAGGTAAGAAAGGAATCCGTGCAACTCAACGCCGGAGTGCGTTGGCCCGGTTAGGCAGCCTCCGCGGAAAATTCCGACTCTTAATCCGAAATAGCGGCCGTACTCTTGTGCCATCACGTCGGCAGCTACTTTGGAAGCGCCAAACAAGGAATGCATCGTCTGGTCGATCCGGCAATTCTCGTCGATTCCATTGTAGTCACTCGGATCTACGAAATCGTATCGAGTAGCCAATTCCGCGATAGCCTTTTCGTTGGGCGCGTCGCCATATACTTTGTTCGTGCTCATGAATAGAAAAACGGCTTCCGGGCAATGCTGGCGCGTGGCTTCGAGCAGATTCAGAGTCCCCATGGCATTCACTTCAAAATCCAGGAAGGGAATGTCGCGAGCTTTATCGTGCGAGGGTTGCGCGGCGCAGTGGATGATCCAATCGAACCGGTGCTGCTTGAACAATTCGAGAATCTTTTCGCGGTCACGAATATCCAAATCGATCGGAGTGAAATGGCGCGTGATGCTCTTCAGCCGGTCGCGATTCCACGTCGTGTCGCCCGCGGGGCCGAAAAAATCGCGGCGCATGTTGTTGTCCACGCCGGTTACCTCGTGCCCCTGACGGTCGAAATGCTCCACGGCCTCCGAACCAATCAGCCCGCTGCTGCCGGTGACAAGGATTTTCATCCTTGAGTTTTCCCCACCATCTTCTTGTGTACCGGTTCCCCGGTCGAAAGTCCCTTACGGTTCTCGGACGTTCCCACCAGCAGAGATTCGGCCGCCTCGCAAAGAGTGTGCAACAGCACGATGTGCCCCTCCTGGATGTGCGATGTCACAGGGGAAGGAACTACCAGCGCAAAATCAGCGAGCCTGGCGAAATCCTCACCCTTGGCTCCGGTCAGTGCGACGGTCGTCAATCCAAGCTCCCGCGCGGCCTTCATTCCTTCCAGAACATTGCTCGAGCTTCCGCTGGTGCTGATGCCAATCGCCACGTCCCCCCGACGGCCCAGCGCGCGTATCTGCCGGGCAAATATTTGTTCGAATCCGTAATCGTTGCTGATCGCCGTCAGAATGGAGCTGTCGGTGGTCAGCGCGATTGCCGCCAGCGCATCACGGTCGCGCGCGAAACGGCATACGAATTCCGCGGCGATGTGCTGGGCGTCCGCCGCGCTCCCCCCGTTTCCGAAGAGCAGCAGCTTTCCCCCGGCTGCCAGACTGGCTCGAATCACTTCCGCTATTTCGAGTAAGCCGTTGAGGCACGCGTCGGCTAGCTTCAGTCGAGCCTCGGCGCCGGCGCGCAACTCACGAGTGATGTGTTCCCGCAATTCGTCAGGCTGCATTTTGCGTTCCTACCCTATTGCAGGATCGGGCTGAGATCTCTCAGCCGCGACTCGCTTGCTTCGATGCGTCCTTGGCCGAAGCTCGTTCTGCCGTGTCCCGGCCAGTATGCAACGCCACCCGAAGCCGATGGGCCGCGATTCGAGCCTTGGCCCACCCGGTGGCCCAGATGTCTGCGTTGTTGGGCGAATCGGTTGCCCGCTCGAGAATGGGAGTGCTCAACGGAACACTGGATGCCGCAAGCATCGTGCGCACTTGCTTCCGAGTCAGATTCTCACTGTAATCCCCATGCTCGGGCCGCCGGCGAAATCGGTAGACGAACGGGAATCCCGCCGAAATGAGCATTTTCACCAGGCAAGCCTCAGTGGGATAAAATGCCACAAAGTTCAGTCCTTGGTCCTCGGCATTTACTTCGTTCCGCAAATTAAGAATCGGCTCGGCTCCGGGTATGCACATTCCCTCCAAGAGCAGCAGTTGCCGGGTCATGCTGTGGAGATTTCGGATCGCCGCAAAGGGATTTTCCAGATGGTAGAGCAGGCCAAAGCAGAGGACGAGATCGAACTTTCCGAGCTCCAGAATCGCCGAGTCTTCAACATTGGCCAGATGAAAATCAACATTCGGATATTTTCGGGCAGCTTCTTCCACATTTTCCCGGCGGCCATCGCATGCCATCACGCGGAGTCCGGCAGACTGCAGGAACGCGGAGAAGTGGCCTTGCCCGCAGCCCACATCCACCGCAGTTTTCAGATTCAACTCTTGCATCCATGCGGGCAGCAACTCTCGCAGGAATCGTTCGCGCGTTTCGTTGAGCGCCTGGTAATGCGGCAGATCAAAGACTGGCTTTTGCTGCATCCTTGACACCTTCCAATTCATGAATTTCAATCTGAGAAGGCATGTTTAATATTCCATTCCATTGGTCCAGGGGATGTTGATGATTCTCGCTGGCAACTATCAATTCCGGTGAACAATTCCACAGATCAAGCATGCCGTTTTCATTCCACAGACTTACCTGCCAGGAATACACGCCGGGTCGCAGCGGTAACATCGGGAACGTGTAATAAAATTCGTGAGTGCCTTCCCTCAGGTTCAAATTGTCGGCCGCACGGGCCCAGATCAATTGTCCTTCGTTATTGTAGAGTGCCGCTCCGTGATGTCCCAGCCGGATGCTTTGCCGGACGTCGACGACGAACTTGATCGTCACGGGGCCCAGGGATTCCAGGAGGTCGGGGCGTTCGCCCCGGGGCTCCACGATTTCCCAACTCACAAAATGTGCCTTCGAGTGGGCGGCACTGGAGCGGCTCGGTGTCTCGTTGTTTCCTGAGCTCATGCTTAACTCGTAGGCTGCTGCGATTTCCGCGGTTGGCCCCGCTTGGCGAATCTGGCCCGCATCAATCCACAGGACGCGCTCGCACAGCCGGCGGATCTGATTCATCTGGTGGCTGACGAATAGGATCGTGCGTCCGCTGCGCGAAACCTCCTGCATCTTTCCCAGGCATTTCTTCTGAAATTGAATATCCCCCACAGCCAGCACTTCGTCTACGAGAAGAATCTCAGGCTCGAGATGCGCCGCTACCGCGAACGCAAGCCGCATTTGCATCCCTGAGCTGTAGTGTTTCAGCGGGGTGTCAATAAACTGATCCACATTTGCAAATTCCACGATGGCGTCGAATTTGCTTTCGATTTCCTTTTTCTTCATCCCCAGGATGGAACCGCTTAGATACACATTTTCCCGGCCCGTGAGTTCAGGGTGAAAACCGGTGCCCACTTCCAGGAGACTACCCACCCTTCCACGAATTTCCGCACGGCCAGTCGTCGGACGCGTGATGCGCGCAAGCAACTTCAACAGAGTCGATTTGCCCGCGCCGTTCCGGCCGATCAAGCCCACCACTTCTCCTTCACCCACCGAAAAGGAAACGTCTCGGAGCGCCCACATGAATTGGCGGGGCTCGCGGCGCCGAATCCAGGAAGGCGCGGCGAATATGTTGGTGAGCACATCGCGCAGCGCGAGATATCGTTGCCGCTCCCCCACGGCATAACGCTTTCCCAATCCTTCGGCTTGGATAATGGCTTCACTCACCGTTCACACCACGTCCGCAATCGTCGTTTCCATTTTCTGAAAATAAATCAGCCCGGCAAACAATACAACCAGCACGACTGCCACGGATACCAGCAGTAACCTGCCTGGCGCCGGGCCGTGTCCGCTCGTTGCCCAGCGAAATCCTTCGATCACACCCGCCATGGGATTCAGCCCGTAAGCCCATCGCCATTTTGCCGGCACCAGCGAGCTGGGATAGGCCACCGGGGATGCAAAAAGCCAGAATTGGACGAGGAAGGGAACCACGTAGCGAACATCGCGATAGATTGCGTTCAATGCAGAGAGCCACAGTCCCACGCCCAGCGCCGTGAGCACGGCAAACAATGCGAACACGGGGAGCAACAGAAGATTCCATGTGAACGGCATCCGGTAATACAGCATCAGGCCGGCGAATAAAATAAATGAAACTCCAAAATCAACCAGCCCCGAAAGAGTGGCCGCGATGGGCAAGGCCAGCCGGGGAAAATACACCTTCGTGATTACGCGCTGATTTTCCACGATGGTGTTCGTGGCATTTTGCACCGCCGCGGCGAAATACATCCAAGGCAGCAGCGCGCTGTAATAGAAAATCGGATAGGGAAGCCCATCCGATGGAATGTGCGCCAGCTTGCCGAAAAAGAGGGTGAAAACCAGCATGGTCATCAGCGGCTGCAACACCGCCCAGCCCGCGCCAATGGCAGTCTGCTTGTACCGGATTTTGATGTCCCGCCAAACAAAGAAATAAAGCAATTCCCGGTTCTGCCATAGCTCCGCCAAATTAAGCTCGAACCATCCGTGGGGCGGAGTGATGCGAACCCCCGGAACTTCGGTCAATGTTGGCGTCGCTTCAGCTATGTTCGTGCTCATCTCTCGCCTGCCCGGTTCGAAAGCGCTTGCCCGCGGGGTAGCCTGTCCATCCACTCCGTTCGCATTGCCCGTTACTTTTGCTTCGCATCCCGGGAATGGAGTTGCTCCAGATCCATTTGCTCGATGTGGTTCATCAAATCTTTCCGGCCCGTTAGATAGCGCTTTAAGGAGTGGCCGATTTCGACGGGTACTACTCTAAACTGGTTATAGATCATCTCACGCCAGGAAATATCGCCGCGTTCCGAAATCAGATGCATGCCCCACTGGTATACGAATCCAAGATTCCAAACGATCAGAATGCCCGCCAGCAAATAGGCGCGGATGGCAGCGGAGCGCGGTTTTTTCCAGATCCGCGTCAGGAACTCGAAGAATGCGGCAAGTCCGATGATGAAGATCGGCGTCAAGGAAACAAAAAATCGATTGCCGTATGACGAGATACCGTCCCAGGACTCATAGCTGGCAATCAAATAATAGAATGCGATGGTAGGGACCAGAAAATATTTGCCGATTTCCGGGTTACGGCGCCAGAAAAGGAACAGGCCCACCACGGCGAGCAGCAGAATAGGCGTCCAACTGAATAAGCCGTGGTCGGATGCAAACAGCAATTTCCACAATACTGGAGACGTCCAGTGCCAGGTGTCCAGGCTGTAATATCCCGTTTTCAGGGCGCTGCCGTAAATGATGTTGCGCGTCACCGGGGTGGGAAGGAAGACAATGAAAGTGGCGGCAGCGTAAAGCAAGTTGCCGAGAAAAATGCCCCGCATCTTTCGGGTGCCCTGCGTGTCTCGCCAGGCCCTCCAATATCCCTCGAGGGATTCCATCAATGGGACGAGCAACAGGATGGCATTGGGATAGTAAACGTCCAGCATCAGACCGGAAATCAATCCCAATATCACCCACTGTTTCAACGAGCGATCTCCGCGCGTGCGAAACCAATACCAAAGAAACAGCGCGACCAGGAATGCCGAATGGGCATGGGACCACGATGGATTGAAGTACATATAGACAATCAGCGAACTTCCGAACCAGATGCCCACCGTGGCCAGGAATGCCCATCCTTCTTCAAACCAGTTGCGTGTCAATCGAAAGGCAATCCACAATCCCAGGAAGCCGTAAAAGGCAGTCGCGAACGCCATGGCATCCACGTAGGGCCAGGAAAATCCGTCCGGGGAAATGTGCCCCCCCACGAAGTCATAGGCGAGCACACCCAGATGCGCAGCAACGATGAAAGGCGACCACAGCATGGCCGGGCCAATCGTGAAGTGATTGTCCAGGTGGCCGGTCGTCGTATATTGCCCGGGGTTGACATTTCCTTTCCCATCCGTTTTCCCGAGGACGAAGGAAGGATTTGCATGAAGCCAATCCGCTTCGAAATGCATATTTCTTTGAATTACCATCGATCGAACATAGGAGTAGTAGCCGATGCCGTCTCCACGAACCCAGGGGTTCACCAGAGGAAGCGACAGAACGAATAGCGCGAGAAGCATCTTCTCGTAGAGAGAAAGATGGCCCAGGCGTGTTCGTACGCCGAGTTTGGTCCACTTCAGTGTTGTAGCTTGCGTCGTCACGGCTTCTTCAATTCGGTCAGCGATCTTATTTCTGCGGTTCCTGTCTGCGAGCAGTGGTAACCGCAGCCTGTACCGAAACAATCATATTGAGATGCCCTGTTGCTGTCCCGTCAATCTTCGTTATTTCGACGCCACGGCAAGCAAACTTTGCCCCACCGGTGGCTCCCATCGCTTTTCGATTTTCGAGCACCACGGCACGACCCACCGGTCGTAAAGGCGAACGTCGCTCGCGCTAAGCGTCCTGCGCCGGAGCACTTTTCCGGCGATAAACCAGGAAGCAACTCCTGGAAAGTTCATATAACGGATGGTTTTCTGTTGGAATCCGCTGTTCGCGAGCTTTCTTCGAAGTTCGGGTTTTGTATAGCGGCGAAAATGTTCGAATTCCTTGTCGAGCGAGCCATAAAGCCAGGGAACGGCGGGGACGAACAGCAGCAGATGGCCGCCGGGGCGAAGGATCGCGTTCAGCAGGCGCAGATATTCTTCATCGTTCTCGATATGCTCCAGAACGTTCGCCAGTACGATCGTGTCACCCTGAAGCGATGCGGCATTCTCTTCCAGGCTCCCATGGATGGTCTTGACTCGGGGATTTCCGGCATGGCGCCTGGCGAGCAAGGGGAAAAGGTTTGCCGCCGGCTCGATCGCGACGATTTCCGAATCCGGCGCGCTTTTCAGCAAGTGGTCCGTGAAAGTGCCTGTTCCTGCCCCGACTTCGATTATTTGCCTGCCCATGTGCGGAACGAAGAACGATAGGATCCACTCGTAATAATTCCGAGCCTCCGCCATCCCTTCCAGTTCCGTCCCGGAGTAAAGGAAGGAATCGTCGATAGGCTGATGCGGCGCTTCTATTCGGTTCATGGGATCAGGAATCGGGCCATCGGCTTTTTGAGAGTACTGCAGGCCGGTTGCTGGAGGCAGTCCTGGTTGCGAGAGTGTGCGGAGTTAAGAAACTTTTTCAAGGAGCGCTGGAACCTGCGACTCGATAATCCCGAGCATCAAATTCTTTGCGAGCAGCGGCGCCGACAAGCTCCTCATCGCGCACCTTTTGAAAATAGGAAATGACCCGGTCGACGATTTGCGGAAGCGTGGTGGCGGGGCGAAACCCGGTGAGCCGTTCCAGTTTCTCAAGCGCAGGGACTCGCCTGGGCATATCTTCGAAGCCTGGCTCATACGCGCGATCATATGGCGTGTAGGTGATCGGGGAGCTGCTGCCCGTGCGTTCTTTCACCATGTGCGCCAGGCCTTCAATCGTAACTTCGAAATTGCTTCCGACATTGACCACCTCGCCGACGGCCGCATCGGTATTCACCAATCGCCAGATCGCCTCCACTGAATCGCTCACGTCGCAGAAGCACCGGGACTGCTGGCCATCGCCGAAAATGGTGATGGGCGCGTTATCGAGTGCCTGGCTCACGAAATTGGGGAGCACCATTCCATATCGTCCGGTTTGGCGGGGGCCTACCGTGTTGAACAATCGCGCCACCACCACCGGCTGCTTCTTTTCCTTCCAGTAGGAGAGTGCCAGAAATTCGTCCAGCGCCTTCGAAGCGGCGTAACTCCAGCGTCCCTTGGTTGTGGGGCCCAGCACCAGATCGGCGCCTTCATGGAAGGGCACTTGATTGCTTTTTCCGTAAACTTCGGACGTCGAGGCGGTGAATACCAGTTTCTTCTTCTTGCTGGCTGCCTCCAGAACCAACTGCGTCCCGTACACGTTGGTTTCGATCGTGCGCACCGGGCTTTCCACGATCAAGCGCACTCCCACCGCGGCCGCCAGATGGAAGATGATGTCCGATTCATCGATCAATTCGGCCAGGAGATGCTTGTTCTGGATGGAGTCGAAAAAATAATGGAAGCGTTCGTGGGATTTCAAATGGCGGATGTTTTGCACGCTCCCGGTCGAGAGATCGTCCAGGATAAATACTTCATCTCCCCGGGCGAGCAGCCGCTCCGCCAGATGTGATCCGATAAAACCTGCTCCCCCGGTGATCAGGAAGCGCATAGTAGCTCCTAGGTTAAGGGTCCGGTTTTGCCGCCGGATTCGGATTGTAAGCGCCGCTGTTTCTCGGCCTTCTCTTCGCCATAGCCGTAACCGTAGGCGTATGGGTAGTACCGATAGGAGTAATAATAGTCGGGAGCCGACGAATCCACGGCGTTCAGGACCACGCCAAGCAAACGTCCCTTCACTCCAATCAGCAGATCTCGCGAGCGCGTAAATGCTTCCTTGGGTGTCTCACCGCTGCGCACCACCAGAAGCACGCCATCCACCAGCGCCGAGATGATTACCGCATCGGTTGCCGCCATGATCGGCGGTGAGTCGATCACGATAAATTTGAATTTCTGCCGGAGATAAGACAGGGCATCTCGCATACGATGCGACGAGAGCAGGTCGGCAGGGCTGGGCGGAATCGGTCCCGTCGGCATGGCCGCCAGATTCGTGATCACCGGATGCGGGAAAATGATGTCGTCGAGTGCGGCGACGCCGGCAAGATAAGAACTGAGCCCGGCCTCTTTACCGATATTGATTCCCAAAGCTCGACGGATACCCGGCTTGCGCAAGTCCGAGTCAATCAGCAGGGTCCGGTCGCCCAATTGCGCTAAGGTGACAGCCAGATTCACCGCCGCCGTTGTCTTGCCTTCCCGCGGCAGAGCGCTGGTCACCAGGATTACCTGGGGCGGTTGATCCGCTTGAGAGAGCAGGAGGGAAGTACGCAGAGCGCGGAAAGCTTCTGAGACCATTGACTTCGGCTGGCTGTGGGAAACCAATTCGACGCGCGGTTGCTCGCTCCCGCCTTCCCCCAGCAGGCCTTTGTCGGATTGTTTGGTTTGCGGGCTCAAGCTGCGAAGTGCGGGCACCACGGCAAGAGAAGGAAGGCCCGTCAGTGCCAGGATATCGTCTGGCGACTTCACCGTGTTGTCCAGGTATTCCCGTAAGAACGCCAATCCGATTCCGCCAACCAGGCCAACCATGAACGCCAAAAAAATGTTACGGGCTTTCTGGGGCCGCGTGGGATAAGCAGGGATCAAGGCAGGGTCCACAACTCGAATGTTGCTGGACCGCAATCCCGCGGTAATCCCGGCCTCTTTTAACTTTTCGAGCAGTCCGTCATAGAGCTGCTTATTCGATTCCGCATCGTGTTTCAGAATACTGTACTGGACCAGTTTTTCAGAAAGCTCGTTCGCTTGCCCCTTTTGTTCATCCAGTGCTTTCGAGAGAAGATCAACGCGTTCGCGTGCCCCGCGATATTCGGCGTCAACCCGCCCGATGATGTTTTGCTTCTCGCGGGCGAGCGAATCGTCAACGTCTTTCAGCTCGGCTTGCAGCCGCTGCACCTTGGGATAATTGGGCCCGAACTGGCTGCTGGCCTCGGTGTACTGCATGCTGATATCGGCACGCCGCCGCATCAGATCCTGGATCACGGGACTATCCCGAACCACCGGAGCGGAATCCACGCTACTGGAATGCGCCAGCTGAGACATCGCTTGTTTCTGGATCAGGTCCGCTTGCGCTTCGGTTAAACCCTTACTGACATCCCCCAGTTTTTGGGTCGTGATGTTTTGCTTTTCGTCTACGGCCCAGATCTGGTTCTGCCGCTCGTAGGCGATGCGCGCATTTTCGGATTTTTGGACCGAAATTCGCAATTCCTCGAGTTCGGATTCAAGCCACTTCGTGGTTTGCTTGGTTGCTTCGTAGCGGCTGCGGAAGTCCTCTTCGATGAAATTCTGCACGTGCGAATTCACGATCTGCGCCGCTAGTTGGGGGTCCTGGGCCTCGAATTGCACTTCGATCAGGCGGCTATTGGGAACGCGCTTCACAGAGAGCGAACCCAAGAACGCTCCCAGGATCGCGGGGCGCCTCTGCAGGATGCCGGGGCGGCCCAGGCTGATGGCGTCTGTTGGCCGGCCGAACTCCGGATATTGATTGAGGTTCAGGGAGCGGATCGTTTGTAAGGCCAGCGTCTCGCTTTGCAGAACTTTCGTCTGCGTCTCCAAATAGTTTTCCAAATCGATAAACGCATCATCGGAATTCTGCCCGCCCTGAAAGGGGAGCAAATTCTGCGTTTCTTTGTCGAACACCACCCGCGCGTCCGCCGTATAAATCGGCTTCATCTTGAAAGAGGAAATCGTTACCACCGTAACCACCGCGATCAGAAACGCCAGGATCAGCCATTGATGTTTCCGCAGGATAATCAGGTAGTCGAGCAGGTGCGGTTCGTGCGGCGCCTGATCCCAGCGGAGCAGGGACGGCGCGGTGATTACCGCAAGCGAATCCGATGGTTTGCGCTCGCGCAAAGCTAATTTTGCTGCGTCTTCCATTCTTCGCCTCGGGGCTTAGTCCGGCCTGCTGGGTCGGGCCTGGATCCTGCTGAAACTCATGGAATTCGATAAATCAGGTAGCTGCTCCCCACTAGGAGCGACTCTCCGGTCCGGTACAGGATTCTCTTTGCCTTGCTATCCGGAACGAAAAGCACATCATTCGCGTACAAACGCACGTCATCGGTTTTTCTCTGCATAATCTTGTTCAAATCTACGTTGATCTCTTGTTTCTGGCCGCCGTTCGGATCGTTGCGGAGGATTACTGCCTGCCCCGCCTTGGAACTGCCAAGTAATCCGTGGGCCAGGGCGATGGCCTTGAGAGCGGTAATTTGGTCCCCGGCAGTTTGCAGCACATAGCCGCCCGGTTGTTGCACGGCTCCCGCCACATAGATAATGCCGGCTCGCGGCACACTGATCACATCTCCGCCATTGACAAGAATGTTGTACGCCGAGTCCCCGGTCTCTAATAAGTCTTTCAATTGAATCGTGATCGATTGCGCACCCCCGGCTTGCTCCTGCTTTTCAGCCTGAGGCTGCGCTCTGGGGAGCGTGGGCAATTGGCCCGTCGTCCGCGTGACGATGACTACGCTTCCGGCATCCAGGGCGATCCCGCCGGCTTGCGAGAGAATCTCCAAGAGTGTGGTGGGCCGGATTTCCTGGTAAACCATCGGCTTCGTCACCGCCCCGATTACGGTAATCGGCTGGCTATTCTGCTCTTTCATGAAAACGGAAACCTGAGGGTGGGTAACCAGCCCGTTTGACGTTAGGACTTCGGCGATCTTTTCTTCCAATTGAAAAGTAGTCAGACCGGCAGCCTGAATCTTGCCCGGAACGAGAGGCAGCGATATATCTCCCGCTTGGCTGATTCGGACGTCCCGCGAAAAATCGGGCACATCGAACACATCGATGTGGATCAGGTCACCGCTGCCGACGGGAATATCGCCCCGGTGAGTCTGAACGCGGCTCGCCAACTGCTCGATTCGATCGTTTGCCTGCTTCGGAGTTTGCAGTTCCTGGCCGAAAATCAAGAAGGGACAGCAAAGAAGGAAGGCCAAGAAATAAATTGCCTTCGTATTGACACAACTCCAGCTCCTTACTTCTCTCAAAATCATAGAAATAAACGACCCCGAAAGGAATATGAACTAGATTCCGCTGATCTGTCAACCACCGAAATTGAGTTTGTATCCTTGAAATCTACCGATTTCAGCCGGTATGGAGCATTTCAGTTCGATGGCCGTCATTCTTCCATTTCAAATTCGACGGATCGGCTTCCTGAGGATCGCGAATGCCGGCGCGAGTGCTGGCTTACCGTTGGTTCAAGCACCGGGGCAGTCGCCAGGAAAGCTTGAATGAAGAAGAGAAATGCATTGGCAGGGATGTGAAGGTTGAAATCGACCAGGCCGTGAACCAGCAACCCGCAGCAAGCCACGAAGGCTCCGATGTGAAATGCGAGGGAGAATGAGCTTTGGCGCTCCAGAATCTTCGAAAGCGCCCCTCCTACCAGGACGATTAGGAACGCCAGCCCGCAGATCGCTCCGGGGATGCCCAGGTCTGAAATCGTCTCCATGTAATCGTTGTGCGCGTGGTCCACCACTTTGCCGTCGTAGTACGACTCATACTTCGGAAAGGCGGCTACAAACGTCCCGAGCCCCGTGCCTTTCCACGGATGGTCGCGAAAAATTCGCCAACCGTCCTTTACGATTTCGATCCGGCGAGTGCCGGAGACTTCGCCGGATCGAACTTGGGAAAATCGCTGCATTACTTCGCCTACTCCCAGCCATGCGACCAAGGCACAGGCGGCAAGGAGCACCAGTGCGATCGCCCCCAGCCGCACATTTCCGGAACGTCCCACCCATGCCATCCCTGCCAGCAGAACCAGCTCACATAGAAATACCGTGATCCCGCCGCGAGAAGCGGAAAGAAAAAGCGACCCGATGGAAACCATCACAAATAAGCCGACGAGCGGCACTTGCTCCCGTCGCGTCCCTCGCAAAACGAGCAGCGATAATCCCAGGGGAGCAATTAATTCCATAAATCCGGCAAAGTGATTGCGGTTGACGTACGGACCAAAAGGCGCGCCACCGGCTGCCAGTTCCCGGATCCAATAGAGCTTTCCATTGGAGGTGAAGAACTGGATGATTGCGAAAAGCCCGGCCAGGAATCCGAATACCACCAGAAACCAGACCAGCACGCGCAACTCAGCTTTTTCGCGGAACACTTGAGTGCACAGGAAAAGAAGCAAAAAGTATGCCGTCACTCGCAAGAGTTCGGCCCACGTGAGGTAGGTGGAGATCGTTCCATGAAAGATGAGTTGAGCAGCTCCGATTACGATGATCCCCAGCAGCGGCCAATTGAGGGGCTGCCATTTGATTTCCATCTCTGGATCCCTGAACAGCAGGATGGACCACAGGACAAAAAGGAAAGCTGCGCCAATTTCGAGAATCGATTCCGCCCACACCTCCACCGCTCCGTGGGCCAGTATCGCAAATGCCAGAAGAAGACAAATACCGAAGCGTATAAACCTCATCGGGAGCCCGGCTTTGCGCCTTCCAACGGAGGCGTCAGAGAAACATCGTCCACCCAGACTGTGCCGCTCAGTTTGTTGTCGAACAATCGGCTGGGATTGCGCTGAAGTGCGACCACCAGGAAGTGGGTGTCGGCCCCGGTTACCAAGCCGGCATCCAAAAGCGTCCACGGACTGGTGCGGATCAGATCCGTGGTGGAAGCTGTAATTTCACTCGAATGCTTCGGATCGAAAATCACGAAGCGGAGGCCGATTTCGGTCGAGATATCTTCGGTGCGCAGATAGCCGCTGAAGTGGTAACGAGTTTGCGGTTCCACCGGGACGTATTGAGTCAGGTGATGAAAACCGACGTTCGCGGCTCCCGAGAAATCCACGCGCAACGAGTGCGAACCCGAATGAAAGTTTGTGGTGTCTATGCTCATTGTTGCGCCGAAGACATAATCTTCGCGCCAGTCCAATCCTCCGTTCGCAACGGGCGATTCGAACCCGCCGTTCCAGACGAGTGAGCCATCCCCCGGCTCCGTATACGGCCAGCCCGAGGCGCTGATTGCTTGCCGCCATACTTGCTTGGCCTCGCTCGCTTTTCCTTGTTCAATGAGTTCGTCCAGGAATGGAAACGCGCGCGACAGAGGGATCGCTTGCCCCAGAGCGATGATTCGCTTCCAGGTGTCCAGAGCCGGCCCGTCCTCGTGAACACTGCAGAAATAGTCCAGCGCTTGAAAGTAAGCATCCACCGACCTCGGCAATAAGCCGCTGAACAGGTGATCCAGGTCCGAATCGGCCTGCCAGCCTCGGGAAATTGCCAGAGGGAGCAGTCGAGGATCGGTAATCGCCGCCCGGCGAATTTCCGTGAATCCTTCCTCGAGTTGCGATTGCCTCAGCAGAAAGTTGCCGTAATTCCATGCCACCTCAGCCGAAATTGGATAAGCTGCCTTCGCCTTTCCATAGGCGTCGCGCGCCCCTGCTGAATCGCCGGCCATTTCATGGGCGCTTGCCAGATGCATCCAATAAAGGTCCGATCGGGGATTCTGTTGCAGCGCCTTCTGGAAGTACTGAATGGCACGTGGAAGATCGGAATGATCGAAGTCGTACTCGTAGTAAAGCCCCAGCCGGTCCCAGTAATCCCCATTGCCCGGATCCAATTGCGCGGCGCGCAGCCAATCCTCGGGCCGTGGCGATGAACTTCGATATTCCGCGAGAGTCGCTTTCCCCGCCCGGAAACAGACGAGCGCGAACACGGCCAGCGCGATCAGAAGAATAGGTCCGCGCCCCGGCGTTTCATCTCGAGAGGGTTCCACGCTGCGCTAATCTGCTACGAGGGCCGTTGTGGTGCAAGGAAAAAGTTGCGCGCGGCCGGCTCGCGGGGCATCGAGCGCGAGAATATCCGATTTACAAATACGAAGCAGAGCGAGCGTCAACCGTCCCTCCGCCGGGCCTGTACATAAACGCTGTCAGCCACGTTGACCAGTCCCCTCACTCTCGAGCTGACCTTACGGATTGCTTCCGATACCCGGACCAAAAGGTTGCGAGGAAACGGCAGGAGATCGGCGTCCGCAGGCTGGATATTGAGCGCGAAGTAGCCATCGGCTGAGATGGAGGCTGGTCCGATTGCCGCCTGGAATTCTCGTCGAAGTTCCGCGATCGTCCAGTAGCGAACCCCGAAACCGTCGGGCAATTCATGGCGGCCTGTGAGCTGCTGGAATAGATTTCGAACCCCGTATTTGCCGGCCATTTGAACGAGGCAAATCCCTGAGGGTTGGAGTACGCGGTGAATGCTGGTCAAGGCTTCGCGCACGGCATCTTTGTGGAAATGTTGGAGCACGCCGTATGAGAAAATAACGTCGAAGCTCCCGCTGCGAAAGGGAAGGAAACGCGCATCGGCGACGACGTGGGTCACGTTGGCATCAAGCTGCCGGCTCACGCGGCGGGCTGCACGGATTGCGTAGAGCGAAGGATCGACACCAACCACGCTGTACCCTTTCCGCGACGCGGCGATGGACCATCTTCCCCAATTGCAGCCTAGATCAAGCAGCCTCTCCTTCTCATCACTTGGTCGCAGTCGAAACTCGGGAATCGGGTAGCGTTTGAGTTTTCCGGTCAGCCGGGCATACAGGTTTCCATTGGTCAGCACGATGTGATCTTGCACATAGGGATCGACGGCCCCAGCCGAGGATCGGCTGCGCTCTTCAGCGTCGTCCAGATCTGGCTCTCCATTAAGCATCCGAAAAGTTTCGGGCGCGGCTCCTCCTGTCGATGTGGCGTCCGGTAGGAGCATAACGGGAATGCCATCCGCGATTGGATAGGTGTGTCCCTGCGGGCAGCGCATGCGCTCTGTCGAGAAATCGAGCCGCTGCTGATCCCGGGGACAAACCAGATTTTCTTGAAGCCATTCATTCATCGGAGCAAGAGAGGATCATACGTCGGGCGCAGTTGGCCACCAATGCCAATCCGCCGGATTCGTCTTTTGCCCCTGCCGCCCTCTTGAAAGTTAACAGTGCTTGATTCGCATCACTGGGCGGTTCACCTTGTAATCGTGCTATCCATTTGCTATAAACAAAAATGGTGGTTAGATGCCGAATCTTCGGTGAGATTGGCTGCGTTGGCTCTTTTGCAGCGTCCGATTCGAGAAGGAACAACTGAGCCAGATTAAAGCCAACGCGGAGGCGAGACAAAGGCTCGACGTGAGTTCTGAGAAGACCCACCATCTCCAGCCCACGTGCACGGTCGTAATCTGTACGCGTAATCGCCCCAAAGAGCTCAATCGCTGTCTCCAAGCGATCAGTCGGCTCGATTATCCTCGGTTCAATGTCCTGATCGTTGACAACGCCCCAGACGACGGCCAAGCCAAAAATATTGCGCTCCAATGGGATGCCGCATACGCCCTCGTGCCTGTTCCAGGATTGAGCCGTGCGCGCAACCGGGGCGCGTTCGCCGCCTTCGGAGAAATCATTGCCTACTTGGACGACGACTCGATTCCGGAGCCTGATTGGCTCTCCAACCTGGTTCGCGAATTTGCGGATCCTCAAGTCATGTCGGTCACCGGCCGCATTGTCGCGCTCTCTGTTGAAACCGAGGCAGAGCGGCTCTGGGCCCAAATCGGTGTAAGTTCCAATGGCCGCGGGCGGCACGCGGTGGATTCCTCGGTCCCCATCTGGTTCGAGCTTGCGAACTTTGGAGGCATCGGCGACGGTGGCAACATGGCGTTTCGCCGCCAGGTATTCAACGAATGGCCTGGATTCGACGAGAGGATAGGATGCGGTTCCGGTCTCGGCGCTTGCGAAGAGCATAACGCCTTCTTTCAACTCATCGATCGTGGCTTCCGTGTCATTTATACGCCTTCGGCGATCGTCCGGCACCCTCATCCGAAAAACATCGAAGATGTCCGCGCCCGGTTGCAGAACGCGCTGTCTGCGGCCACTGCCTATTTCACACTCCTGCTTTTCGAAGAACCTCGGTACCGGAAGGCCGTGATGAAGTATGTGATGGAAGCGCTCCAGGGCACGCCCCGAACCTGGCGGGGCCCCTCTCCGGGCGAGCGTCCACGAGTCTTGTCCCGATGGCAAGCAGCCCTGGCTGTCCTCTCTGGTCCGCTTCGCTACCTACAGCTCCGTTACATGCGAGGCCTCCCGAATCGAGCGCCTCTTCTCAACACTTCGCGCGCCAAGAAGCGCGCGGAAGCGGCGGTGAGGTCTGATCTTGTTTCGTCCTCTCCGGCACGCTCTTCCTCCCCCGAAAGTTAGAAGATCAAAATGAATCTGGCTGCCAGGCTTCGGTCGGATCTCAAGACAGCGGCCAGCTTCCACCGAGCAGGAGCTACTCTCGGTAGTCTCATCCTTTATCCGTTTCGGCGGCGGGCGAACCTGCAAACCCAGATCACTCTGAAGAATGGCTTCACCATCCGCGCTCCTCGTGAAGCCGAGTTAACAGCTCTCTTCCAGGATATCTGGGTAGAGCGCTCGTACGCTCCCCATCCCTTCTCGTTGGGTTCGGAGGACACGGTTGTTGATCTTGGCGCGCAGGTCGGCGTATTCACTCTTTGGGCTGCTGCGCAATTTCCGCGTGTGCCCATCATCGCGGTGGAACCCTCTCCGGAATCGTTTGCCATCCTCCAGCAGAATGTGACCAGAAACCGTCTGAACCAGGTCGAGTTACTCGAGGCAGCAGCCGGCGGGCGCTCCGGAATGGGCGTTCTTCACTCCCGGGGGTCCATCTCGATGCATACGCTCTATCGTCGCGATCTTCTCCACAGCACTTTTCTTCCCGTCGCCAGCGTGCCAATGATCACACTCGACGATCTATTTGAAAGGTTCCACATCGTGCGCTGCGGTCTCCTAAAACTCGATTGTGAAGGGGCGGAGTATGAGACCTTGATGAATGCTTCGAATGCTGTGCTTGGCCGCATCCACCGCATCACGATGGAGTATCATCGGGGGTTGAATGACGGGACGCCCGAACAGCTCAGCTCCTTTCTCGAGAGTAGAGGATTCAATGTAACGGTGCCGGCCCCCCGATCCTCAGAGAACGGTTATCTTTATGCAATGCTTCGGAACTGAACTGCGCCACGTGAGTCTCCGCCGGTGCGCCCTTCTGTGCCCTCGTCGAGGGGGAGAATAGGATGGGAAGAGCCGTGAGCAGGGAACAAGCTGAGACACAGGACGTCACCAAGCATCGCTACAGCCCGCGCCTTCGATCCCTGATCAGAAAATTTCCTCGACTCCACGAGACTCTCTACCTCTTCGCGGAATTCGGTGAATTGCTTTCCTATCGTCCCGGCCGGGCACGCTCTGTAAATTCTCGCGATTACGAGTCTCGGGTCGACCCCTGGGGTTACGCGACCCCGTGGGGATCGAGGCATCTTCAAACGGTACGCGACCTACTGGATCGAGCCTGCGGGTCGATGCATTTTCGTCGCGTCCTGGACATCGGTTGCGGCGAAGGTTGGGTCAGTGAAATCCTCGCCGAGCGATGCGATTTCCTGCTGGGCGTCGATTTTGCTCCTGAAGCCTTGGCACGAGCCCAGGAACGTTGCCGTTCCTGGCCACATCTACAGTTTGCCGAGTGGGATTTGAGAAATGATCCATCCCTAGGCACGTTTAACCTGATTCTTCTCGTGGGAGTCTTGGAATGCCTCGGCTTACCCGGTGAGTTCCGGACCGCGCGTGCAAAAGTGATTGGGATGCTCGAGCCCGGCGGGTACTTGCTCGTGATAACCACCCTGCAAAATGACGGTCGCGAACAAGCCTGGTGGGGCCGCTGGCTTCCCCGCGGTGGCCGGCAGGTCAGCAAGTTTCTCGCCAGAGATTCACGATTGGAGATCATCGACACGATACTGTCGGAGACGCAAAGCTACACCCTCTACCGCAGAGGAGTGCCACTCTGATTCGCCGCTCTTGATAAGGAAAAGGAAAGAATGAACATCCTGAGCTTCGAATACGGGATCGGGTGCCACGACACTTCGGCCGCAATCATCTGTGACGGCGTGCTTGTGGCCGCCGTGGAAGAGGAGCGTTTCACTCGACGCAAGCATGATTCGGCCTTCCCCTCCCGTTCCATCGAGTTCTGTCTACGGCAAGCAGGCTTATCCATGGAGCATGTTGATTTCATCGCCTTCCCGGAAAAGCCCTATCGCAGCGGCCCCCACTCGTATCTCGCCGGGATTGATTGGCACTTGCTTCGCAGGCTGCACGCCCAGCGTAAGACAAGGTTTCGAAATCTCGTACACAAACGGATCCTGGATGCCCTGCTTCGTGCCGGAATCCACTTCAATTGGCAGATGTTTCCAGAACTGGCCGCGGGATTTGCTGAACTTCGCAGGCTGTATCCCGTCCTGCCGCCCATGCGCTTTTACGAACACCACCATTCTCATGCTGCGGCTTCCTTCTTCACCACCGGCTTGGATCGGGCCGCAATCGTAACACTCGACTACCGCGGCGGTTTCTATTCCACCATGACCTGGGCGGGTCAAGGGAATCGCATCACCCGGCTGCGCGCGGAAACTTTTCAGAATTCTCTTGGTGAGCTTTACTGGGACGCAACTCACTTTCTTGGCTTCGGCAATTTCGGCGAAGGAAAAACGATGGGACTCGCTCCCTATGGCGATCCTAGCCGCTTCGAAGCGCTCTTTGCTTCGATACTGGAGAGAAGAAATTCAGCTTGGTTTGACTACCGCGGTTGGCCTTCTGGCCATGCACTTGGATTTCCTCCTCGAACGGATCAAAGCCCCCTTGTCGCGCCCTATCCGGACCTGGCCGCTGCCGTTCAAGCAGCTTTGGAAGCTGCGGAGCAGAAAGTGATCCGTTCGGCGATCGAGGAGGCTGGCAGCCGCACCGTGTGTCTGGGCGGAGGCGTGGCCTTGAATTGCTCCGCAAATGGCGCACTGTTGGAATCGGGCCTCGCGCATTCCGCCTGGGTATTCCCAGCCGTGAGTGATGCCGGCCTGAGCGTGGGCGCAGCGTTGCTTTGCGCGGCGGAGTGCGGAGAGTGGCATCCGGCTCGCCTGGAGCATGCTTATTGGGGACCCGAGTTTGGACCAAAGGAGTGCGAAGCGGCCCTTCTTCGAGAACCGCGGGCCACCTTTCAACTTGCCGCTGGCCCCGTGGAAGAACATCTCGCCGAAGCCCTCGCGAACGGGCAGATCGTTGGCGTTTGTCGCGGCCGAATGGAATTTGGCCCGCGCGCGCTCGGAAATCGCAGCATCCTGGCCGATCCCCGCCGCCTCGAAGTTCGCGACCGCGTCAACCGTCTAAAAGGGCGCGAGCTTTGGCGTCCCCTGGCGCCGGCCGTTCTTGCCGAACATGCA
>JBGQGW010000003.1:0-44010 GCA_041497605.1 Terriglobia bacterium
ATAGCGCTGCCGGTAGCGAATCTCCACGTCCGCCAGTCCATGCCATTTTTCCGGCAGCGGCAGCAGCGCCTTGCTCCATAATTCCAGCCGTTCCACCCACACCGTCAGTTCATTCGTCTTGGTTCGAAACAGACGTCCCTCGACGCCGATCACGTCTCCCAGATCGAGGCGCCGGAACAATTCGTAGCCGCCTTCGCCAACCACGTCGAGCTTCACGTAAATCTGCAACCGCTGCCCCTGCCCGGCAATGTGCGCGAAACCGGCCTTGCCGTGCAAACGCATGGCCACCAGCCTGCCCGCGATGCGCACCGGGGGGCGCCCGGCTTCCAATTCCGCGGTGGATTTCTCTCCGTAACGCGAAATGGCCCCGCCCGGAGTTTCGGTGAAATCGAACTTGTGCGGATAGGGTTTGTGCCCCAGGGCCTCGATTTCAGCCAGCTTTTTGCGCCGTTGGAGATACTGTTCGAGCGGTTCGAAGGGCAAGCGAAAGTCCTTCCTTGGTAAGTCGTTCGGCAGTATAACGAGCGCTTTCCATGACCGTCAAGGAATCCGCCTCAATGAATTCCTACCCACGGTAGTCGGTTCTGCTATAATTCCCCGTCCTTTCGGAGCCCCCAGCATGCGACAGGATAAACCGCCAGCCACCAGACGCCGATCCGTCAAGGAAGATTGGATCTCCTGGCTCCCTCCCGAAAAACTTAAGATGTTTCAGACGGTAATCCATCCGTGTGAAACCGCTTACACGATGCTGAGCATCACCCTGAATGAAGCCCTGACCTTGCAAGCCCAGGGCAATCTGGTGCGCGCTTACCTGCTGATTGTCAACTCGCAGGTATTGCTCGACCGGATGACGGATCACCTGCTCGCTCTACTGGCGGGCATGAACGCTCACGGGCGCCACTTCGGCACTCTTTCCTCGGTGGCTGCGCTCAATCCCGAATTTTACCGGAGCGAGACCGGCCAGCGGGCCGCTTCCTGGAACGCTCTTCTCTCCCACGTCCTGCTGAACGACCGCTCCAGGCTTTTTCACAAACTTTGCGCGTTAACCAATATCGTGGAAGAGCTTGCCGGGGAATATCACGAAGCTGCCGGGCGAATTATCGAAGCAGAGGTCGTCGAGCCAAAACAGTCTTGGGAGACTGTCGAGATTCTCCACTACGATTTGAATACCTGCCTGCGCGAATCGATTGTGGTTCTGAAATCTTTTCTTTGCGCTTTGCCGGAGAGGGAACTCGCTGCTCTTCGAATCGAGTTTGCACGACCCGTCCCAAAACCCGTCCGCTACGCCCGGCCCAGGGTGTTGCGCGCTTCTTCCTAGACGTGCGGGGCAATTCCGAAGAAAATAGACTTCGTTTTTCCGGCCTCCGGCGATGCCAGGCGATTAGCAATTGTCCGGTCGCTTCGAACCTGCTGGGACGGAACGGCAAGTACAACTTCTGGAGCGAGGGGCGCATCGGAACTACTGAAGCGTCCCGACCGGGATAGTGGCCCGAACGAGACGAGATGACACGGGAGAGCTGCCGGAAGCAGAAGCGATCCGGCTGGCCCAGCAGGGTGACCCAGCGGCTTTCGAACGGATTTATCAACTGCACAGCCGCCGAATCTATTCGCTCTGCCTGCGCATGGTCAGCAACACTGCCGAAGCAGAGGATCTGACCCAGGAAGCGTTCCTGCAACTCTTCCGGAAAATTGCCACGTTTCGGGGCGAATCGGCGTTCTCCACCTGGCTTCACCGCTTGGCCGTAAATGTGGTGTTGATGCGCCTGCGCAAAAAGAAGGTCTCGGAATCTTCCCTCGAAGAAGTGACCGAACCGGATGAGGAAAGCGGCGGCCCGCGACGGGATTTTGGCGGGCCCGATCTGCGGCTGAGCGGATCAATCGACCGGGTCAACTTGCAGCGAGCGATCGAGGAACTGCCGCCCGGTTACAAGCAGGTGTTCGTGCTGCACGATATGCAGGGCTATGAACACAACGAGATTGCCGATATTATGAAATGTTCGATTGGTAACTCAAAATCGCAACTCCACAAGGCACGCATGAGGCTGCGCGAGTTGTTGCACGAAACCCAGCGGGATCAGGCCAGAACAGCACGGCAGGCCGCCGCGGGCGAAATATCGGGCGAGGAATAAGGGACATGGCTACGATCGGTTGTAATCAATTCATGGAACTGGCCGCACCCTGGCTGGAAGGCGAACACCTTCCGGAGGCGGCGGCCCATCTGCGCGGGTGCCCCCAGTGTCGTTCGGTTGTTGCCGACCTGGAAGCGATCCGGGCAGCCGCCGTTCATTTGGCGGCAGAGGAAGTGGAACCCCCGGCGCGCGTCTGGTTGAATTTGCGGGACCGGCTCGAAAGCGAAGGCCTGATCCGTCAGCCAGGCTGGGCCGAACGTCTCTCCGCATTGTTCCTGACGGTTCCGCGTCCTGCCATCGCCGGCGCCTTCCTCGTGCTTTTCCTGGTTGCCGGTCTCCTGTTGGGTTACCAGAGTGATATGACGGCGAATCAAGCTGCCTGGCTGGCCCGGACGCAAACCTCGGCATCCTCGCTTGGCTCCCAGCTCGATGCCGCCGAGAAAGGGGCCGTTTCCTCCATTCGCGAGCGCAACCCCCTGGTGACTGCTTCCCTGAACCAGAATCTGGCCATCGTTGACAATATGATTGCGATGTGTGAAAAAAGCGTTCGCGAGGCTCCGCAAGACGAAATGACTCGCGATTTTCTCTACCAGGCCTATCAGCAAAAAGCGAATCTGCTGGCTACCATGACGGAACGCGGGGTGAACGCACAATGATGCTCGTACGCGGCTTTTCACGATCCTCGGCTCCTAGAGCTGCCTATGCCTTGGCCGGAGTTTTCTTCCTGACCACCGCCACTCCGGCCTTCGCGCATCACCTGGAAAAGCATTTCACCGTCGCCGCCCACCCCATCGTTACGATTCACAATCCAAGCGGGACAATTACCGTGAAATCCTGGCCCAAACAGGAAATCGCAGTCAACGCGGACCATTTGAGCGACAAGGTGGAAGTGGAAGCGGAACAGAACGGGAACCGGATCGACCTGATTACCCATGTGATTTCCGAAAGCGCCAGTCCCGCCGACCTGGAAGCCAATTACGAAGTCACCGTCCCGGAAGACGCCGAATTGCAAATCCATAATGATTCCGGGGCCGTTGCCGTCACCGATGTGCTCGGCGACATGGCGGTGGATACCGTGGCCGCGGGCATTCAATTGGAAGATACGGCGGGCTACTTGACCGTGAAGACCGTTGGGGGCTCGTTCGATTGCTTCCGCTGCGGCGGGCGCATCGAAGCTCAGTCCATCAGCGGAAATCTTCGCATCTTTGAGAACCGCAGTTCCAACGTGCGTTTCCAGACTTCCACCGGAAACATCCGCTTCGAAGGCGATTTCCTTCCCAGCGGCACTTATCTGCTGAAGAATTACAGTGGCACGATTGAAGTTCGTTTCTCTCCCCAGGATTCTTTCGACCTGCACGCCACTTCGCTGTACGGCAAGGTAATCAATGAAGCCACTCCCCTCAAACCGCCGGCCCACCCCACCCGGCAGTCTCCGTCTTTTGCCAAGAGCTTGCTGGGCACCTTCAACGCGGGCCGCGCCAAGGTGGAGATGACTTCATTCAGTGGTATAATCAGCATTCGCAAGCGTGATTAACGCTTCCATCCTGCGGATGATCTCCTTTTGACACTCATGCCGCCTTCCGGCGAGACGCGCAATTCCAAAATTCTCTGCCTCATTGGATTTATGGGCTCCGGCAAGAGTACCGTCGCGCGCCTGCTCGCCCGTCAGATCGGTTGGTACGCCGTGGATCTGGACCGCCGGATTGTCGACCGCGCCGGCATGACCATCCCCGAAATTTTCAAACGGCACGGAGAGCCGGCTTTTCGTGACCTGGAGTTCGAAGAGCTGGGGCGCGTTCTCGGCGAATCCGCCGAACAGGGAAGGCGATTGATTCTGTCCCTGGGTGGCGGAACCACGGCGCAGCCGCGCAGTCTCGAACGCCTTCGCGAAAATAATTGCACTCTGATCTGGCTTCACTGCCCGGTCGAGGAACTCTTAAGGCGATGCGCCCGCATCACGGACCGGCCGCTCTTCCGCGACGCGGCCGCCTTCCGCAAACTCTACGAAGAGCGCCAGCCTTCCTATGAACTGGCGGATTACCGGATCGAAAGCGCGGTGGAACCCCTGCGGGTGGTCGAGCAGATTCTGAATCTGGGAATCCACGAGAGGGTGCCTGCATGAAAATTCCAAATCATTTTCGAGCTTTGGCCGCTGTCGCGGCCCTCAGTTTGCTGGCCGCGAATCTTGCCGCGCGCGCGCATTCGCCCCGGCATTCGGAAGCGCCGCCGGCCGCGCACGCCGCAGGGCAATTGACGTCGCCTTCCACGATTGTTGAAGACAAGGGCAAATTTCATGTGTTGGTCGGTGGCGCCCCGGCCGGGCAGGAACAGTTCTCGATTGCGCCGGATGGCGCCAACTGGCTGGCTCGCGGCAATGCCGAAGTCCAGGTCCCCAATGCGCCGGCCGCGCGCGTCACCGGGACGCTTACGCTCAAGTCCGATGGCACTCCTGTAAAGTACGAATGGTCCACGCAAGGCGCGAAGAAAGCTTCCGCAACAGTGGATTTTGCCGGTGGAGTGGCGACCATCGAGCTTCGCCTCGAGGGCCAGAAGCCTTTTACTCAGCAGTTTTTCTTTCCCTCGGCCCGCATCCTGGTCCTCGATAATAATCTTTTTCATCAGTACGCCATTGTGGCGCGCCTGTACGACTGGCAGAAAAAGGGGGAGCAGAATTTCGCCGTGCTCGTTCCGCAGACCATGACGCCTGGCACCGTCAAAGTGCAATCGCTGGGTCCGCAGGCGGTGGATGGAAAACAGCTCGAACTGCTGCGAGTAAAAACCGATGACCTTGAAGTTGATCTCTATCTCGATAATTTGCGCTTGATACGTATCGCCGTTCCCGCTTCAAACGCCGAAGTCGTCCGCGAATAGCCGCCGCGAAACAAATTCCCCCCGCCACGCGGGCGCTTGCGAATCGAATCATACGATCGCTCGAACGCCTGCGCTTGGGCGGCGCCAAATTCTCTTCGGAAATCCCTGCCGTGCGCTATTTAACGATCAGCGTCACATTGGTCGACTGCGTAACTCCTTGCGAAGTTGCGGTGATCGTCAGGTTGTACGTCCCTGCCGGAGTTCGCCCCGAGGGCCCACTGGGTCCGCCGGAGCAGCCCGCGAATCCGAGCAGCACTAGCATCGCGATAGGCACCGCGATTCGCACCCGGCGGTTCTTGCGCGCCGTCAGCGCCAGCAGGATCAACCCCAGTCCCGCCGCCAGCCACAAGCCGGGAATCCCGCGCAATTGATCCCAGGGTAGCGGTATTCTCGGTGTCCCCCAGCTACAGAACGTATTCAGGGTAATCGCGGTCACCGTGCTGCCTCCCGGCGTGAGCGTCACGCTGGTGGGTGACACCGAACAGGTGATCGAGGCCTGCGAGCTGGTGCACCCCAATCCGACTGTGCCCGTAAATCCGCCATTTCCGCTCAGCGTCAGGAAAAAGATCGCGGTATCGCCGGGATTCACGGTCAGTGTCGTGGCAGTACCCGATTGCACGGTCAGGCTAAAATTGGTGCCCGAGCCAGTGAGCCCAACCGTGTGAGGGCTCCCGGGCGCATTATCCACGATCGTAATCGCGCCGGAACGCGCACCGCCCGCGGTGGGCTTAAATGTGACGGAGATCGTGCACGTGCCATTCACGGCGATCGGAGATCCCGTCACGCAAGTGGTGGTGTCGGCAAAATCGCCGCTGGGTGTGACCGATGTAACCGTCAGCGGCGCGGAACCTGTGTTCGTCAGCGTCACCGTCTGCACGGGCGATGTTCCTCCCACCGCCTGGCTCGCGAACGTTAGGCTCGTAGGCGACAAGCTTACTGCCGGCGCACCTGCACCTCCCGTGCCACTCAAGCTGACAGTCGCCTGGGTATTGCCCGCCACATTGACAGTGAGGACGAGCGTCGCCGAGCGCGGGCCGCTCGCGGTCGGCTTGAACGTGACATGGAACACGCAGCTCGAATCGGCTGCCACCTGTGCCGGCAAAGTGCCGCAAGTATTCGTTTGCGCAAAGTCACCCGGATTCGTGCCGCCGTTCGCGATTGCGGAGATGATCAGTGCGCTCGTACCGTTGTTGGTCAGCGTAACGTCCTGCGCGGCGCTGGTCGTCCCCTGGGCCTGATTGCCGAAGACGAGGCTGGTCGGGGAAAAATCCGCCGTGGGACCCGCCACGCCAGTTCCCGAGAGGGTGACGAAGTGCGGGCTCCCGGCATCGGTGTCATTCACGGTGGCCGTGCCGGCCACAGCTCCCGCGCCGGTGGGAGAAAACGCCACGTCAAAAGTGCACGTCGCCGCCGCCGCCAAAGTGCTCGGCGCCACCGGACAGTGATTCGTCACCGTGAAGCCGGCCGTGGCTGTAATCGTATTAATGGAGATTGCCGTGGCGCCGTTATTGGCCACCGTAACGGTCTTGGGCGCGCTGGTCGTGTTCTGCACTTGATTGCCGAAGGCTAACGTGGAAGGCGTCACGGTGACGGAGGAACTCACGAAGCTGCCTGCCTTGATAAAAACATTCGAGTCGAGTACGCCGTCCGAAGTATCCGCGATCGCGAGCTTGATGTGATTGGTTTGTCCAGCGTTCACGGCCGCCTGAACCGTCAGCACCACCGTCAGCCCGTCCATCTCTATGTTCAGAGGAGCCGTGAAGGGAATCTGAAAATCATTGTTGATGAAAAACTGCGGATTCTGGGGATTGGTTCCCAGCGGATTCCCGCCATTGACGTTGTTGATCGAAACGATCGTGGTAGTGCCTGGCAGAAGCGCCACGTTTTGCCCGTTCACGAAGAAGCCGAACACATCGTTGAACGGGCTGTTGGCGAACTCGTTGTATTCGTCGGAGCTGAACACATACTGGAAACTGACCGAGTTGCTCGCGGGGACGAAATCGAACTCCAAAACGGCAGCATCATTCGTCGTATTCGGCGCCACCAGTGTGTTGAGATCCACATCTCCCGGAAGCAAATTATCCGTCGAGATTGCGGTGCTGCAATTTGGACCAATCACGTTGGAGATGGACCCGCTGCTCAGAATGATTCCGGTATCCAGGCCCAAAACCCCTGCGCCCCCCGAGAAGCTTCCCGCCGCAACGTTGGCCCCGGTGTACTGGGTGTTGCTGGCCGTAACGCCGGATCCCAGAAGCGAATTGACAAGATTGTTGGGCGTAAGCGTGTTGAGGTCGGTGGTCGTCAGCCCGCCCGCGCTTGCCCCACTGCCATTTAGGAAAATAAAGAAGACAGTGGCGCCAACCACATCATCGTTGACTGTGATCGTGCCGGCTTGATTGCAGAGCGTCGTCGGCGCGAACGAGACGTTGATGGTGCAACTCGATTCCGGCCCAAGAGAGGTCCCACAAGTATTCGTCTGGGCGTAGCCCGCGGTCGGCGTGATGTTCGTGAAGTTGATGGTGGTCGTGCCATTGTTCGTCACGGTAACGGACTGCGGCGCGCTCGTCGTCCCAATGATTTGTTTGCCGAAGTTCAGAACGCTGGGCAAGACAGTCGGAGCCGTCCCCGTGCCGGTCAGAGAGACCGTTTGCGGGCTGCCCGCGGCGTTGTCGGTCACTGTAAGTGTTCCATTCAAAACGCCCGTCGCTGTCGGAGCGAAACTCACGAAGATGTCGCAAGCTGCATTCGGAACGATCGTCGCGTCAACGCAAGTATCCGAAACTATGAGAAAGTTTGCCGTGATCTGCTCATTGCTGACCGTGAGATTGACAGCATCCGTGTTGGTGATCGTCACATCCGTCGGCGTGCTGGTGAGTCCGACGGGAAGATTCCCGAAGTTGATGCTGGTAGTGGAGAAGGTGATGGCTGGCGACTTCCCCGGCAAGGCCGTGGCTGCGCTCCCGTTCGACAGTCTTTTCCATGTCTCGCGGGCGGGCGAAGTCGCTTCCGCGAGCCTCGGGGGCCTTGGCGGCTCTTTCTGTTGTGCCGCGGCGAATGAACCCGAAATCAGCGCTGCGCAAACCAATACCGTGGAATAGAGGGAACGCATCATCGAAGCTCCTTTCCCCAGAAAGCATGGAAGAATGCCCCACGAGGGCTGGCGCGGGTATCCCAAGGAAGCCTGCTTCCCTGTAGGAAGAATGCGCGGAATTTTGTCGCCGAAGTCTCAGACTGTCAAGTAAAAACCCGTTGTTGCGTGGTAGCTAACTCGGAGATCCTCGGCAGCTCTGATAATGCGGTCGAAGCGGCAGCCGCGGAATGTCCGCGAACTGGAAATTCTCCAGAAACGTCCTAATTTAGTGGCGAAAAAAAAGGCCCGGGCAAATCCCGGGCCTTTTTGTACAATCCCTTGCGCATTCTTTCAGAGGGCGGCTCGGCGTGCTATTCGCGTGTGTTCCGCCGGCTTGGGTGTTTGGAGCTCGACGTTCACGCTGACCTGCGCGCCCTTCCGAATAATGCCGATCGCGACTGTCTTCTGCTCGCGTTTGGCCCGCAGCCGCTCGCGCAATTGATTGACGGTCTTCACCGGCTGGTCATCCACCTTGAAGATGATGTCCCCGGCCTTGAGCCCTGCTTTCTCTGCAGGCGTTTCTGGCCGGACCTCGCGCACAAGAACTCCTTCATCGCCCGGCGCGCCGAAATAGGATCCCAATTGCCCGCTCACGTCTTCCGCGCTCACTCCCAGTTGCGGCGTGATCCCGAATTCAAATCGCGGCATTTCCATCACCTGATCCATCGGCGGCATTTCCAGGACGAAGGGCTTCATGTCCTTCATGCCTCGCGTCATGGTCATGGTTCGGTTGCCCACTTCCACCGAAATCTTTTCTGTTTTACCCTCGCGCCAGATCTGTAGCTCAATCGATCGGCCGGGCGGGGTCTCGCGCACCATGCGCCGGAATTGCAGTGTTCCCTCGATGTCCTGCCGCTCGTAGGAAGCGATCACATCATTCGCCTTCAAGCCCGCTTTGGCCGCCGGGCTGTTGGCTTCCACTTCCGTCACCAGGACGCCACGAATCGCCGGCAAGTTCAGTTCTTTGGCTTTTTCCGCGGTCACTTCGGAAATTTCGACGCCGAGCCAGCCGCTCTCTTCGCCCGCGTCTATCCAGACCTTTTCTACTTCCACTTTTGGCCCAACCTGGGCAGCCATTTCCCTTGCTTGTTCTTCGATTTCCTTCTGATTGGACTGAATTTCTTGTTGCGCGCTGGCCATGGCCGCCTTCACTTCTTCGAGACGGGCAAGCCGATCCGGATCCATCTCACTCACCTCCCGGGCTACCTGCCTTCTGATCTCTGCCATGTTTGACGCCAGTTCACTGGTAATGGTCTTGAAGTTCTCCTCGGAAAACTGCCCTTGGGTCGGCCCACAAGCCTCTGTAGCCGCCGGCGTTGCTTGCTTGCTAGATGCTGGGGTCTGGGCCGAGGCCGCCTTGCCTTTGCCGTGAACCGCCGACAAAGCGAATAGCGTTAACGCCAGGGCGTTCGCACCCACCAGCACCGCATACCCACGAATACGCATCGCTCCCTCCTAAAGTTCCACCGGCCCGCACCATTCAGATGCTGGGCCGCTCCGTCACTACCCGAATTCGTCCATTCACCGTGCGAATGGATACCGCACTGCCGCCGGAGCCCAGTTGCCCATGAAACGATCGGGAATTGAACGCACCCTGAGCTACTACCGGCAATTCCGATAGAAAGTCGCCGTTCATTGAGCGGACGTCCAGGTTGGCGCGGGCATTCGACGGAATGGCCAGAACCACCGACCCGTTCACCGTGGACAATTCCACCGGGTCGCCATCCGTCAGGCGCCGCAACTCCAGCCGCAGATTTCCATTCGTCGTGTGCGCGCTGAAGCGGCCGGTGCTGTCCAGCACTTCTACGTTTCCGTTCACCGAGCGCAGCCAGCCGTTCCCTTCCACGCCGCGAATCAGCACGCTGCCGTTTACGGTTGCTACTCCGCCCAACAGCACGCGATAGGGCACGTGGATGTGGTATTCCACGGCCACATCCACTCCGCTGTTCTGCGGATAGCGCGTATGGACCGAGACATTGGATTTCGCGGCCTCCACTTCAATCTTCACTCGCTCCGCATCCGCGGGATTCTCGTGGGCCGTCTTTACCGCCACGATCTCCACTTCATCCCTTTCCCAGCCATCCACTTGTATAGACCCGTTCACATTCTCGAGCGAGAATGATCCGCCGCGCGAGAGCGGATAGGTGTGATCGAACACCTGGTCCACCGCGAATGCCGGGGCCGTCGTGCCCAGCAAGAACACCAGGAAAAACAGGATTCGTCGCATTGTTTCCCCCTAACCAAAAGCGTTCCGAATCTGCTTGCTTCCCAGGACGTCGCCGCCGACTGCAACCATCCTGAAGAAAATCTATGCCAATTGCTTCTCGCGCTCTCTAATCCGGCTTGGCTGGCTTGGCCGGTTTCGCGGCCGGTGCGGGCGCAGGTTCCGGTTTCGGAAGAGTGCGCATCTGAACTTCCATCTGTTTTTGGAGATGTTCCATCTGCTGCTTGTAAATTTGCTTCTGCAGTTGCAGGCACGTATCGCTTAGGATCAATCGAATATTGCCGGCCACCGTTCGCAGCTTCAGAACCCCTCCGCCGCCATTGAGCATGCCCTCGGCGTGCACCACTCGAGCCCCGCCTTCGCTGCCTACGTAACTTATTTTCAAGGGAAATGCCGGATCGGCGATCACGTGATGCTCATCGCCAAGCTGAATCTGCGCATCGATCGTTACCGGCAGCCATTTGGGCAGGTACACCACAATATCGCCGTCGCCCGATTCCAATTCCGATGCTCCCGCAAGCTTCGCGTCGGGTCCGAACCATGCCGTGATTCCTCCCGTGCCCGTGGATGCCCGCACCGCGCTTTGCACTTGCGTCAAATAGATGCTGCCATCGCCCGTCTCGAGTTGCGTCGGTCCCGCCAGGCGCGCCACTCGAATCCCGCCGCCGCCGGTTTGCGCGCGGATCGCGCCCCAAGCTTCGCCCACTTCGATTTGCCCGCCGCTGGTGGTGGCCACGAGTCCAGCGCCGGCGTGCTCGAGCGAAACGTTACCCCCCCCGGTATCGAGCCGCGCAACTCCGCCAGCGGAACCCAGGTGAATATGGCCGCCGCCCGTGTGCAAGATTGCATTGCCTCCGATCCGGCCCACACTGATGTGTCCGCCGCCCGTGCCCACGGTCAGATCTTCCGAAACGTCTTTTACGTGGATATGGCCGCCGCCCGTCTCGAGCCGCGCGATTCCAATCACATTCCCCGTGGTAATGTCGCCGCCCGCGGTCGTCAGCAGCACATGGCCTTCCGCGTCTTGCGTGTCAATCGTCCCCGCGCCGGTGTTGATTTCCAGGCTGTACTTCGCCGGAACCGTCACGTCGTAAGTGATCCACAGGTGTTCGGTATCTTCGCGCCGGGGCACTTTCCCGCGCAGGATCACGCCTTCCGGACTATTCGCCGCGATCACCAGAAACGTCTTGTTCCCTTTATTGTTTTCGGGGACGGCGGCGCTCAGATCGGTTTCCACGCGCACGCGAAAGCTCACTGCATTCGTCTGCTGCGTATGAATGTGCACGTCGCCCAGGTCGGTCACCAGCTTCAACCGCTGCCCTTCGCGTGCCGGAAGCCTTCCTGATTTTTCTTCCACCAGGCGCCGCTGTGAATTTCCCGGATTCAGCGAGTGAAACCTCTGCTTCCCGAACGCCGCCGGAAGCAGCAGCCCGCCGGCCGCCAGCGCCGCGGCAAGCCATCGAATTTGCACACGTCGATTCATCAGTCTTTCGTTCAGTTTCTCCGGGATTCAGTACTTTTCGCGCGGGCCCAAATCGCGAATCACCGATGCGCTCTGGATGCGAATGTAGGGGTTGGAATCCTTCTGCATTCGCTCGCGCAGAACTCGCAATACGCCCGGATCCTCGCGGAAGGCGCCCTTATCGGCCATCCCGCGCAGCGCATTCATCGCTTCAATGCGCACGCCGGGGTTCGAATCGTCCACCAGCGCGTCGAGCAGCGTTTTGCGGACCAGATCCAGCGGCTCGGCGCCGTTTAATGCTTCGAGCGCCTTCAGCCGGACCGCGGCGTTGCCGTCGGTGCGCACCGCATCGCACAGCGCCTGCCGGATGTCCGGATCGTTGCCGCGGGCCTTCAACAGTTCCACGGAATCCAGCCGCACGTCCGGGCTGAACCGCTTGTTGTTGCGCAGCACGTAGAGCAGCACGCGCTTCACGTCGTTGTTGTCTACCGTGCCTTGCAGCACCACGGGCTGCGCCGCATTCATCTGCACTTCAATGCGCGGCGCTTCGTTCTCGCCACCCGGCGTCCAGTTAATTCCCGAGACGTCCGCCGAGCGCAGAGCTTGATCGTCGAGTGACAGGGTTCCCACGGGAGTGGCGGATGTTGTGATTCCGCTGGGGACGGCGGTGGACACCGGCCCAGCAGGCGAATTCGTCACTGGTATCCGCTGCCGCAGGAGCCGCGGCGCCAGCGTGCCCACCGAAAACCCAACCAGCACAAATAAAGTAGCGCTCAGCGCCGGATGCAGCGCGAACCATCGCCCGGGGAAAAGCGTTTCCGACCAGCGGGCCAGCACGCCGCGAGCGCCCATTCGCGCTTCGCTGATTTCATCAATTTTTTCCTCGAGAGCGCTGCGGCAACTCGCCAGAAGATTCGCGGAAGGCTCTTCCGCTCCGGCTGTGCCTGCCATTTCCACCAACCGGCGCTCGCCGGCCAGCGAAGCACTGCATGCGGGACATCCGGCAACATGAGCTTCTACGTCGCTCCGTTCTTCGCGCTCCAGTTCGTCCGCGGCATACAGCACAATCCGCTGCTCGAATTCCGGGCAGGGACCGCCAGGGGATTGTCCTTTTAGTTCCTCCGCCATTTCCAGTTCCTCACCTTCACAGCATATTGTTCAGCCGCGCGCGCATTTTACGCGTCGCGCGGAACAGCGAATTCTTTACCGTTTCTTCCGAAGTCCCCAGCATCTCGCCGATCACCCGCAGCTTCAGTCCTTGATAATGTTTCAACTCAAACACCGTGCGCTCCCGGGGCGAAAGCAAATCCAGCGCTTCATTGATGTGCTTGCCGATTTCCTGTCCCATCAAATGCCGCTCGGGATTCGCCGCGGCGCGAGCTTCCGGCTGGCGATCGAAAAAATCCGTGGCCGCATTCTCGCCGTTTTCGGCCGCCGGAGCTTGATCTTCCCGCCGCGAATTCTGCCGCCGCAGGTGATCCAGACACACGTTCGTCACAATCCGGTAGAGCCAGGTGTAAAAGCTGCATTCGAAGCGAAAGCGGTGCAGGTTGCGATAAACGCGCAGAAAACTTTCCTGGTAAATGTCGCGGGCATCTTCGGAACCGCGCATCAGGTGCGATGCCAATCGCAGCACTTCGCGATCGTATTTGCGCACCAATCCCTCAAACGCCAGACGGTCGCCCGCCTGGGCCTTGCGGACCAGAGCCTGCTCGTCTCCTGTGTCCACTGCTGCCGGCCGCGTATTGGCCTCGAACGCGACGCTCATCCCTGTAGAATGCATAGCCGGTTGCGATCCGCTCGCCTCTCGAGTCGTTCTGACTACCCTGGCGAAATCCGCCTTCCCCCCGGCAGCCCGCCCTTGGTCCCTATCTCTGATGCTTCCACAGATATAGACGCAATGCCGGACCGGGGGTAAGCGACCGTTTTCGAACAAAGACCGCGAACGGGACTAACCGGTCACATTTTCTATACTTTCCGCTGCTCACGAGCGTCTTGCCGGCGGCGCTGCAGGTGCGCCCCCAAGCGAATTAACCCGTATATTGCCACACAGATAGCGAAATCCAGCGCCCAACCGCCATCGAATCGAAAACCCTGATGCTGCAGCCAAGGCGGCATATGCGGAATGAACGAGTAATAATAAATGGCGTTCCCGATCACCACCGCGATCAGATACTCCAGCCATCGCCTTAGGCTCAATCCTGCGAGTTGACGCGCCATCGAGAGGTCTCGTGTGCTCCCATTTTACCGGCAACGCTTCCCAAATTCCCGGTTGCGATCCGGTTGCCCGAGCATCCCTACTCAATATAGGTCAGACCTCTACACCAAGTAAACGCCGTCTTCCTGGCTGCGGCGGTGATTTAGGCGATGATATAAAAGACCACTTGCGGCCGATTCTTCGTAAACTCCTCTAAGCATGCCCGTCGCGCTCGACAGTCCGGTGAAGTACCTGAAAGGAGTAGGCCCGCAGCGGGCCGAACTCCTCATCGAGCGCGGCATCGAAACGGTCGGCGCTCTCCTCAATTATTTTCCTTTTCGCTACGAAGACCGCATCCACTTCACGCCGGTCAACCAGCTTCAGCCGGGGCAAACGGCCACGGTTTTGGCTCGCGTCACGACCAGCGGGCTTCTCTCCTACCATCGCGGGCGCAACTCGCTCTACCATCTCGCAGTCCGCGACGATACGGGGCCACTCTACGCCGTCTTTTTCCACGGCGGCTATCTCGAACGGCGCTTCAAAACTTTGCAACGCATCGTGCTTCACGGCAAAGTGGAGATCGACCCCTATCGCCCCGCGCGCCTGCAGATGATCAATCCGGAGTTCGAGCTGATTGGGGATTCCGTTGGCGAGGGCGAGGCCGATTCCACCGAAGTGGGCCGCATCGTTCCCATCTACGAAGCAATCGGCAGCCTCGGCTCGCGCATGCTGCGCCGCATTATTTATAGCGTCCTGCAAAATCTTTCCTCGGCGATTCCCGATCCCCTGCCCGCGGAGATTCGCAAGCGTTTCCAGTTCCCGTCCCGCCACGATTCGTTGATGTACGTTCATTTTCCGCCGCCCGATGTGGCTCTCGAAACGCTCAATCAATTCCGCAGCCCCGCGCACTTGCGGCTCATCTTCGAAGAATTCTTTTTCTATCAACTCGGAATCGCCCTGCGCCGCCGGCAGCATCGCGAAGAAAAAGGAATCGCCTTCCGCGTGCGCGAAGACCGCATCCGCGACGCCGTGAAGCGCATTCTTCCCTTCAAGCCCACCGGTGCGCAGAAGCGCGTCCTGGCCGACATTGTTGCCGATCTCGAGCGCCCCATCCCCATGCACCGCTTGCTCGAAGGCGATGTGGGAAGCGGCAAGACGCTCGTTGCCTTCGAAGCCGCGGCAATCGTGATCGAGAACGGCTACCAGGTCTCGCTAATGGCGCCCACGGAAATTCTCGCCGTGCAGCACTATCTTTCCGCCAAACGCATTTTCGGCCCCGCCGGATACAACGTCGAAGTGCTGATCAGCGGCATGAAGCGCGCTGAAAAAGAGGCGGCCATCGAACGCATCCGCTCGGGCGAAGCGCAATTCATCGTGGGCACGCATGCGCTGATCGAAGATCCGGTGGCCTTCGCGAAACTCGGCCTGGTGATCGTGGACGAGCAGCATCGCTTCGGCGTGCTGCAGCGCAAGCGCCTGATCGAGAAAGGCGCCTCGCCGCACGTTCTGGTGATGACCGCCACGCCGATTCCGCGCACGCTCGCGCTCACCCTGTTCGGTGATCTCGATATTTCCGTCATCGACGAAATGCCGCCGGGGCGCACCCCGGTGGCCACCCGCTGGACCGGCGAAGCGCAGCTTGCCGGCGTGTGGGAATTCCTGCGCCGCGAAGTCGAGCAGGGCCGCCAGGCTTACGTGATCTATCCCGTGATCGAGGAATCCAAACAAGAATTAAAAGCGGCCACGGCGGAATACGAGCGGCTGGCGAAATCCGTCTTTCCGAATTTCCGTGTGGGTCTTCTTCACGGCCGCTTGAAAAGCCAGGAAAAAGAATCCGTGATGGAAAGTTTCCGCGGCGGCGAAATCCAGATCCTGGTCGCCACCACGGTCATCGAAGTGGGCGTGGACGTGCCCAATGCCACGGTCATGGTGATCGAACATGCCGACCGCTTCGGCCTGGCGCAGTTGCACCAGTTGCGCGGGCGCATCGGCCGCGGCACGGAAAAATCCCAGTGCATTCTGGTGGCGCCGCAGAGCGTCACGCCGGAAGCCCGCGAACGCCTGGAAATCCTGGTCGCCACCACCAATGGTTTTGAAGTCGCCGAAAAAGATTTACAATTGCGGGGCCCGGGAGAGTTTTTCGGCACTCGCCAGCACGGCGATCTGGCTTTCCACGTGGCCCATCCCTTGCGCGACCACGAATGGCTCGAGCGGGCGCGCCGCGAGGCCTTCGCGCTGGCCGAGGATTCGGCGCGAGCCGCCGAGCTGCGCGGCTTGATGGAATATCTTGGCCCGGGCTGGCAGAAGCGCTATCTGCTCGCGGCGGTGGGCTAGCGGCGCTTCGGGAAAATCATGCGCATCATCTCCGGAAAATTCGGCAGCCGCCGCCTCAAAGGCCCGGGCAAACTGCGCTTGCGTCCCACCAGCGATCGCTTGCGCGAAACCATTTTCAATATTCTGGGTCCCACCATCGAAGGTTCACTGTTTGTGGACGTCTACGCGGGCACCGGCGCGATCGGAATCGAAGCCCTCAGCCGTGGGGCTCGTGAAGTTGTCTTCATCGAGAAACACGCGGCCGCCGTGGCGCTCTTGCATGCGAACCTGGAACAGCTCGGCGTGCGAAGCGGGGTCGAAGTCCTCGGCCTCGATGCCGTGCGCGGCCTTGAAATTCTCGCCAAGCGTCACTACCTCGCCGACTTGATTTTTCTCGATCCTCCTTACGAGCACGACGATGAGTACGAGCGGTGTCTCGATTTTCTCGATGGCCCTCACCTGATCGCTCCCTCCGGCCTCGTCATCGTCGAACACGCCCGGCGGCGGGAATTGCCGGAACGTCTTTCGCACCTCGAACGCACGCGCCTGGTCGAGCAGGGCGATGCCACTCTTAGCTTCTATCGTCTGGCCCTCGCTGCATAAATTGCCCCGGTTTTGGCCCCATTTGTCCTGCTGCCCGATTTCCCTGCAAAAGGGATGGAATCCCTAGTGAATTGGCATCGTAGCTGATTCATCAAGTCGCCCTTTCCCTTTCTGCATCCTGTAACCCGCGGAAGCGTATAATTTCTCGTTATGCTGTACGCGATTGAACGGCCTCCATCGAAGCTTGATGAGCCAGCCTCGAAGCCTCCTCGTCTGCCTCAATTTGGCGTGGCGTGGGAGCCGCGCGTCCACTCGTTCACCGGAAGCCTGAAGGCTTTCTTCGCCCGCGTAAAACCTGTCAAAATGAGCCCGGCAGTCTTTTTCCGCGACTACTATGTTCGTCCCTACCGGCCGCGCCTTTCTTTCCTGGCTTCCGTCTTGTGGCACATGGTCGTGATATTTTTGATCGTCACTCCCCTCTGGCATTTTCCACCGAGCAGAACCTTACTGGCTCCCGTCAGAATTGAAACGACCTGGTATCCGCCGGCGCGCGATCTGCCACCTCTCACCTTTCCCGGGGAACCGGCAGCTCCGAGTCCCGCCGGTGAAGCCGGTAAACCACTGCCGGCCAGCGGCGCCGATGCCTATCATCCCAGGCAGACCATTCTTTCGCAGCAACAGAACCCCACGCACCCGCGGCAAACTTTAATTCAACCCGATTCTTCGCCCGAGCCTCCCAAGATCGCTCCGCGAATGCCGAATATCGTCGAGTGGGGCAATAACTCCCATGGCGCGCGGGCGCCACTCCGGTTGACGCCTTCCACTCTGGCCCCGCGCCTGCCGCGGCGTTCCGGTTCGGATGCTTCCGCCAGCGCTCCGCAGATGCCCAATCTTGGAAAAGACCCCGGCGCGTTGACTCTCGCGCAGAACTCCGGCGCCGAGCCGAAGATGCCGGTTGGCGTGAACTCACCGCCACGGGCCTCGGCGCAATCCAAGAGACCAGATGTCGCCGCTCCGAAAATCGCGGCTTCGAAGAGTGCGGCCCCAGCCGAGCCGCTCACCGTGGCCGGCAACACAAATCAGCCGAAGATCCCGCAGGGTCCTGCCTCTGCCCCGCGAGCCGCGGAACAGTTTCGCCCTGAAGACGTGATGGCGCCTCGAATCGGCAATACAACGAATAACGCATCTTCGGCAGAACCGCTGAGTGTTGCGCCGAACGCCAAGCAGTCTTCCGAAGTGAAAATGCCGGTGCCGCAAGTTTCCGCGCCGGTTTCGAATCGCCCCCGTCCTGATAAGCCGGCGCCCGCGCCGGAAATCAGGAACAACGCCCCCACGTACGGGAAGATGGTGAGCACAGGGAATCAGCCGCCGGATGTGAAATTGCCCACCGGCACAGCATCCGTGCCGAAAGCAAATACTGCGCGCAACCCTGACAACGGCGCCGCGCCGAATATCAAACACAACGTTCCCGCGAGCGCCAATGCCGCCGGAAATGCCAATCAGCCGCCGGACGTGAAAATGCCCACCAGCTCCACGGCCGCGCCCAAGGCAAATTCTGCGCGCAACTCCGATGCCGGCGCCCCGCCCGAAATCAAGAACAATGGTTCAGGAAATGGCGCTGTGGCAGGCAATACGAACCGGCCGCGCGATGTGAAAATGCCCTCCGCCTCGGCGTCTGCTCCCAAACCAAATTCCGCGCGCCACTCGGACGCAGGCGCGCCTCCCGATCTCGGAACCACTGTGACAGGCAACGAGTCGGACACACGTCGTTTGATCGCTCTCTCCGCCAATCCTGCGCCCGTCTCACCGGAAATTAAGGTGCCCGCTGGTAATCTCTCGGCGCATGTTTCCATTTCCCCGGAAGGGACCCGGCCAGGGGTTCCCGGCGGAGCCCCCGCCACGGATCCCACCGCAAACGGCAGCGCCGCCGCTCGCCCTGGCGAAAAGCCCGCAGTGGCCGGAGGATCGGATGGCGCGAGCGGCGCGAAACCCGGCTCGGGTGGCGGCGCAAAAACCAGTACGAATCCGACAGGAGTCAGCATTTCGGGTGGCAATCCAAATCTAGCTTCGCGTATTTCCGGCCCACCGGCCTCGGGCCCGGAGCCTCGCATGCCAGGGCCAGGCGATGCGGCAGCAACTCCGCCGCCGGGAACTCCGCCTGCCGGAACCATGCCGTCCGGAACTCCATCCGCCGGAACTCCGCCGGACGCATCCGCTCCAGCCGCAACACCCCCGGAACCGGAGCCGATCAATCCCTCGAAAACGCAGCCTTCCACCGGGATGGACAGCATTGATGCCAGCTCATCCCCCGAGGAGATTCTGGGCTCGAAGCGCGTCTACACGCTCTACATCAATATGCCCAATCTCACCAGCGCGACGGGAAGCTGGGTGCTGAATTTTTCGGAATTGAGAACAGAAAACGTGCCGGATCAACCGGGCTCGGGAGATGTCACCGGGCCGCAGCCGGTCCGGAAAGTCGATCCGCGATACCCGCCATCCTTAATGAACGCACACGTCGAAGGCGAAGTGGTTCTTTACGCGATCATCCGCCGCGATGGATCGGTGGACAGCATTCAATTGATGAAAGGGATTGACGGGCAACTCGATCAAAACGCTATGGAAGCTCTTGCACGCTGGAAGTTCCGCCCCGCGACGCGCAACGGCACCCCAGTCGAACTCGAAGCAGTAATCCACATCCCCTTCCGCGCCGCCCCCCCGCTTTAGTCTCGAACCACCAGCCCGCGGAAAATTCCCTTGCGAGTCAATCCGAAGGAGCCCCGATGGTCCCGCATGCGGGATCGGGGCGACGAGGAATCCCGCGACCACCTTCATTGCACGCAAAAATAAAAATCCTCGCGCGAACGCTGCCCAACCCAGTCATTCCGACAGAGCCCCGATGCCGTTCATCGGGGCGACGAGGAATCCCGCGACCACCCTCATTGCACGCAAAAATGAAAATCCCTCGCCCCGCCCGCGACATAAAGAGATTCGCCTTGCCCCTGGCGCGTCACACCGACAAAATCGAAATCAGCCGCGCCATATCCCGTTCCGTATTGAAAAGGTGCGGCGAAATCCGCAAGGCCCCTTCCCGCAGACTCACAAATACCTGCGATTCCACCAACTTCTTTTGGATTGCCGCCGCTTCACCGGGCCGCCTTGTGGCCACGCAGATGAACGGTCCGCGCCGTTCCGCCTCTTCGGGACTCACCAGCACGCAGCGGTCGCGCGGCAATCGCTCGATCATCCCGCCGATCAGTTCTTGATTGTGATTCCACACCGTCTCGACGCCCACGCGCAGCAAATATTCGAGTGAAGCTTCCATCGCCGCTAAATTCATGAAACTCGCCGTCTCCGGCGCATCCCAGCGCCGTGCGCCGCGTGAGAATTTCAACTCTTCGACGGCGAGCGAACTGAAATTGTCCGCTCCCTCGAGGGCCATCCAGTAGGAAGGCGCCGGCCGCATCTTCTCGATCAGGTCGCGGCGAATCCAAAAAAAGCCGGTCCCATACGGGCTCAGCAGCCACTTGTACCCTGCGCAAACCAGAAAATCGGCGCCCAGCGCCTTCACGTCGATCGGCATCGCCCCGGCGCACTGGCTCGCATCGAGCAGCAGATACGCCCCCACGGCATGGCATGCGTCAGCCAGTCGCCGGGCATCCAGCCGCACGGCGTTATCGAATCGCACCAGGCTGGTCGAGACCACTCGCGTGCGAGGCCCGATCTGCGCGATGAAATCTTCCGCGGCCAGAAAGCGCTCCCGCGGAATCACGCGTTTCACCTGGATGCCTGCGCATTTTTCGAGCGGCAGCCAGGTGGAAAAATGCGCCGGAAATTCTCCGCGCGCCACCAGCACATCGTCACCCGGTTTGAAATCAATCCCCTGGGCCACCGCCATCAATCCGCCCGACGCTCCAGTCGTGATGGCAATTTCATCCGCGCTACCGCCGATCAACCGCGCCGCCAGCCCGCGCACGCGGTCCGGCAATCCGAAAAGCAATTCATCGGGAATCTGGTGCGGCTGCCTCTTCCATTCCAGCGCTGCCCGGGCGGCCTTGACGGAAACATCCGGCAGCGGGCCCTGCGATGCCACATTCAAGAAAGTGACGCCCTCGAAGTCCGCGAAATCCGCGCGATAATCCGTCATGAACTCAACCTGCCTCTCGTTTTAATCGGGATCACAGCGAAATACACGATGCCGGCGCCCGGCATTTAGAAATGATTCTGCAGATCACGGAAACTGGCGATGATCAGCAGCTTTCCCGTCCCGCTCTCCAGCTCCGACTTCTCCATTTCCCACGTGGCCGAGTGCGGAATAAAAACCGCATTCAGCCCCGCGTGAAGCGCCGGATTGATATCGCTGCGCGGGCTGTTGCCCACCATCCAGCTGTGAGTCTTCACCACGCGAAGCTGGTGCACCACTCGCTCGTAGGCCGGCAAATCTTTTTCCGCTAGAATTTCGATCGCGTCGAAAAACTTCTGCAGGCCCGACCGCTCCACTTTGGCCGCCTGCTCGGCGGCTTCTCCCTTCGTCAGCAAAATCAGCCGGTGGCGTCCGCCCAGGTAAGCGAGCGTTTCGGGAACGCCATCCAGAATTCGCGGCGGCGTATTTTCCAGCTCCAGCGCCATGCGTTCGATTTCCTTCACCAGTTCACGGCGCGCCATGTTCCCGGCCAGTTTCAGGTAGCACTCTTCGAGCGAGCGGCGAAAACTGCGCACCCCGTAGCCGTGCTGCCGGATATTGCGCCGCTCCGTTTCGTTCAGGATTCGCCGCGCGTAGTCGCGTGTAAATCCCAGCGGCTCGATGTGGTCGAGAAAACTTTCGATGGTCTGCTCGAAGAAAATATTATTTTCCCAGAGCGTATCGTCCGCGTCGATCAGCAACGTCTGCCGGGCCATTAAGCGGTTCCTCTCCGCGCTTGCATGCGCGGCAATTCAAAAGACATTTCAAACGAATCGGGAATAATTCCGCAAGCTCAGGAAGCTTTCGGAACGCCCACGGAAAGTTTTTCCAGTATGCCGCGTGCGGTTTTCTGCGCTTCGCCGAACTGCGCAAGATATTCCTGGAACTCCCGGTTCAATTCGAGCGCGGCGCCGGCGTCAAGCTTCGTTCGCAGGATCATGTCGCGCAAGCGAACGGGGTGCGGCAGCATGGCATCATCGCGCAACTCTTCGAGCGCGGTGTTCGGGTCGTAGTGATACATACATCCCTCCCAAGGGACTTCGCGGCAATCATTGTACTGCTATTTTGAGAACGGATCAGGCAGCAGCCGGGAGGAACTCGTAGCGTTCAATTCGGGCCGCGACCCCTTGAAAAGGACTTTGGTCCTCCACGCGCAGCACCTTGGCGTAACAGCGGATATGCACATCGCCCGCCAGCGTGATGCGTTGCGGCAGCGTGAGGACGAGTTCGATCGAATCGCCGGTCTCCACCGAGGAATCGCACATGAAGTAAAGACCGCGAAAGCTGACATCGCGTGTCTCGGCGGATTGCTCCACAAACCCGTTGCCGGTGGGGATTCGTACCTTGATGGGAAGCGCCATGGTAAAGCGACGGGCGGCGCGACGCTCAACCGAATTTTCCATTTTGCCCTGCCCCCTGGCGCGTATCTGCCGCAAACCCTAGCAAATAGCCGGTTAAAGCGCAACGAGATTTCGGGCCGTGATTTGCCGGCAGCAGACCGGGAATCATATTTTTTAGATGCGCAAGGAATAGAAATTCATTCATTTCCTGAAAAAGATTGAGATTGTGGGCGCGGTGTTTGACCTGTTCGCCCAGTGCCGCTAGGATGAATCAACATGTTTCGCGCAGTTGTGATATCGGAGCAGCGACTTCACCCGCGTGCACAGATTGAGTTGCCGGTGCGGTTGCGGTGGCTCACCCCTTTCGGCTACCGTTTCGAAATCAGCCAAACGATCGATGCTTCCCGCACAGGTTTGCTTCTTGCGCTCCCTGAGGCTTGTGATCCAGGCGCTCGCGTGTGGGTAACCATGCCTTTCGATCCTGATGAAACAGTCACCCAGCCGGAAACTCCAGCTCGTGTCGTGCGAACGGAATTGATCTCTCCGGCGAGATATCGAGTGGCGCTCGAATTTGAATCGCCGGTGAATCCACCGCAGCCCGCGGTGGAACGCGAGCGCCGCAGAGGCGAACGAGTTTTTCTTGCGTTGCCGGTCACGGTCCGCCAAGCCCACGCGCCGTGGCCGGAAGAAACGATGACTACGGATATCTCGGACGGTGGCCTGCGCTTTGAAACAGCACGTTTTTATTCCGTGGGTGATTCCTTGCTCATCCGATTGCAGCATGGCAGGTGGGCTCGCCTCGGCGAAATTCCGGCTCAAGTGGTGCGCATCGAAGCGGTCTCCGGCGGATTCGAGCAGCGTGCCGCCATTCGATGGACCAACTTGCAGGAATCGTAAATTCTGTTTCTCGAAACCAGCAACCCTAAGAATGCATCTGAGGACCGGTGGCGGACGTGTTCCATCGCAGTCTGAATCTGAATGGTGCAGCCGGGCGACTGGAGGCGCTGCTGTGGACCTCGCGTCTTGACGATCCGCCCGTTGTCGCCGTGGTTTGCCATCCGCATCCGCTGTTCGGCGGAACGATGCACAACAAAGTTGTCTACCAGGCGGCGAAAACGCTGCACCGCCGCGGCATGGCGGTGATGCGCTTCAACTTTCGCGGCGTGGGCCTGAGCGAAGGCACTCACGACAAAGGAGGCGGCGAAGCCGGCGACGTTCGCGCCGCGCTCGATTACCTCGCCACCGAATTTCCATCGCGGCCGATTCTTCTGGCCGGCTTCAGCTTCGGCGCGTGGGTAGGATTGCGAGTGGGGTGCGCAGATTCCCGCGTGACCGATTTGGTGGGTCTCGGAATTCCGGTGAACGATTCCGACTTCACTTATTTGCTCGACTGCGCCAAGCCGAAACTTTTTCTTCTCGGCGGGAGCGATCAGTTTGCCTCACGTGATCGCGTCGAGGAATTTTTCTCCCGGCTCCCCGAACCAAAAAAACTTGTTTTCGTAAATGATGCGGACCATTTCTTCAAAAATCATCTTCTGGAAATGGCCGCTGCGCTCGACGCTTGGCTTCTAGAGCGTTACCCAAACTTGAAAACGATCACGCCAGAACATCACGGCTGATGCAATTCCGCACCAGCGGAATCGCGCTCAGCGTCCCGCCTCGAACAATCGCAGAAATTGATCGCGCGGCGCGGGTTCGACGGCGGCGAGTACCAGATTCGCCCGCACGTGTTCCGCTTTGCTCATCCCCACCAGAACCGTGGTGATCCCCGGCGACGAGCGCGCGAATTGCAATGCTCGCTCACGATCGTTCGAGAGCCCCAGCGCCTCGGCAACAAATGGAGGCAAGCCCTTCGCCAGTTGCCCTTGCAGCAACGCCGCGCTGGTGACCAGCGTAATTCCCAGTGGCCGCGCCGCCTGCACCATGGAAACCTGCCGTCCGGCGACTTTCTGATTCGGCCGGGTGAGCGCCTCGTGCATGGCCAGATTGAACGGCAATTGCACGAAACGGAAGTGGTGCGCATCGCTTGCAATATTGCGAGCCAGCGCAACCATCTCCTCGAGCGAAATATAATCTTGCGCGGTCTCTTCCTGCCGGAATGCGTTCCAAGTCGCCAGGCCATACATCCGGATCTTGCCGGCTTCCACCGCCGATTCCAGAGAATGAAACGCGGCGCGAATGCGGCCCTTAAAATCGTCTCGCGAAACTTCGCCCAATTGCGTTTCAGGATTGTGCAAGTAGAAAACATCGATGCATTCGACGCCCAGATTTTTCAGGCTGCGCTCGATTTGATTTTCCAGGAAGCCGGGCGCAAGGCAGTGGCAACCCGCCGCCACCTCGTCCGTGCGAAAAATTCCGGGCTCCACATACTCGCTCGTGAAATAGGGCAGCGGATCGGCCGGCATTTCGCCATCCGCCGTCAAGAAGCCCGCCTTGGTGCACAGCACCAGTTCATCCCGCGAGTATCCGGCCGCGAGCAGATTGCGAAGCGCCGCGCCGATCGACCGCTCACTGCGCTGGAGGCGGTAGTTGATCGCCGTATCTATTAAATTCACACCGTTTTCGACCGCGGCAATCACGGCCTCGGTGTAGCCGCGATCCGTCGCAGCATCCGGCTCGCCCAGGTAAGTTCCGATTCCGATGGAAGAAATCTTCAGTCCATGTTGCTCGCGGAAATGCCCGGCGGCGGCCTTCGCCCCCATGCGTTCGACATAGCGCCGCGTTCCCTCGGGCGTTGCGTATCCTGGAATCGACGAGGCAGGCGATGCGGCAGGTGAAAGCATGGATCCTCGCTGGCGCGGAATGTCACGCACAAGCCCGGCAGTATACCAGATGCTCACGGGGCCGCAGCCTCGGCGGGTGGATTCAGGACGCGCGAGCAAGCGCGAATGATTCGGCGGTAAGGCCAATCCCGCGTGCGGAAAAATATCTCTCCTTGCCGCGGCTTCGAATAAAACCATCGCGTCAGCAGCGCAAGATGTTCGCCGAGAATTCCCACATCCTTACGCATTCCGGATGCCGCGTTTTGTTTTTCTGCGTGTTCTTCGGGTTCAGATTCGCTCGCGGCCGGCGGCGGCTCCAATTGTGCGCGCAAAATTTCTTCCACCGAACGCGGCTGGCTGGAGAGCTCGGCGAAGCGGAGCAGAAATGGATCGGCGATCATTCCGGCGCGGACCACGAAAACGGCAATGGCATTTTCCTCGGCAGCCTTCTGCAAAATCACGGCATCGAGTTCGTCCACGCGCCGGGCCAGTTCCGGAAAACCTTTCAAAACGCTTTCGGCCTTCTCGATTTTTTTGTGCAAGGCGGCCGCGCGTTCGAAATCCAGCGCGGCGCTGGCGGCTTCGCGCTCGCGGCCCATTTCCTCCGTCAGCGCGGCGCCGCTCGTCGACAGGGTCACCAGGACGCGCGCGACTTCCGCGTCATACTCTTCTTTCGTGCAACCGGCGAAGCAGGGCGCCAGGCACATTTTCATTTCCGAATAAATGCAACCGGGAAACGACGGGTCGCGGCGGATTTTGATCTGGCAGCGGCGAATCTTGAACAAGTTTAGAAATTCATCGGCGAAGGATTCCGCAAACTTGCGATTGGGAAACGGGCCGAAGTAGCTGCCGCCATCGGCGGAAATTCGACGCGTCACGTAGCAGCGCGGATAGGCATTTTTCAAATTAACTTTGAGCAGCGCGGGCGGGCGCACGCGGAGCCAATCGCGATATTTTCGGGGGAAAAGCCGGCGCGCATGTTCATAGAGGACCAGCGCCTGTTCCAACTTCGATCCCACGACGCGATAACGAATTTTCGCCGCGATGCCGCGCAGGTTCAGGCGCTTGCTGGCGGGATCAGGCGGACGCAGAATTCGCTCCGCCGCGCGGCGCAGGTCGGCCGTGCGCGCCAAATACGGCTCGGCGCCCGCAGCGCCCGACTCGAGCAGAAAGACAGCGGGCCGCGCCGGCAACGCCGCGAAGAATTCTTCTTCGCGCGCCGCGTCGAATTCCTGCTCGCAATCAAGCGGTAGCATCTCCTTGCTCTTAATAACTTCTTAGGACCCAGGAGGCGATGACCAGGCGCTGAATTTCGCTGGTGCCCTCATAAATTTCGGTGATGCGCGCATCGCGATAATTGCGCTCGACCGGATATTCCTGGCTGTAGCCATTGCCGCCGTGAATTTGAATGGCCTTGTGAGTTACGCGCGTGGCCATTTCGCTGGCAAAAAGCTTGGCGCTGGCGGCTTCCATGGTGAAGCGCGCGCCGGCATCCTGCTTCCAGGCCGCCTTGCGCGTAAGCAGCCGCGCCGCTTCAATTTCGGTGGACATATCGGCCAGCATGAATTGAATGGCCTGAAAATCAAAGATGGGATGCCCGAAGGCTTCGCGTTGCTGCGAATAGTTCAAAGACGCTTCGAACGCGCCCTGCGCAATGCCAATGGCTTGCGCGGCGATGCCGATGCGCCCGCCGTCGAGGGTGGAAAGCGCGACCTTATATCCTTCGCCTTCGTTGCCGATGCGATTCGAGGCCGGGACTTCGCAATCGTTGAAGACCAATTCCGTGCAGGCGCTCGCATGGATGCCGAGTTTTTTTTCTTCCTTGCCGACGGCGAAGCCCGGCGTGCCTTTCTCCACCACCAGCGCCGTGATTCCCTTCTCGCCTTTTTCCGGATGCGTGTTCACGTAGACGATTGCGGCATCGGCGGCGCCGCCATTGGTGATCCACGCCTTGGTCCCGTTGATCACGTAGCGGCCGCCCTTGAGAACGGCCTTGGTGCGCAAGGCGGCGGCGTTTGATCCGGCCTGGGGTTCGGTGAGCGCGTAACATCCGATCTTTTCGCCACGCGCGTAAGGGAGGAGGAATTTCTTTTTCTGCTCATCGGTTCCGAAGCGGTGAATGGGATCGCAATACAGCGAATTCTGGACCGAGAGAATGACAGCAGTGGAAGCGCAGAAGCGCGCGATTTCTTCGATGACGATGGTGTAGCTGATGTGGTCCATTCCCGCGCCACCTTCTTCTTCCGGAAAGGGCACTCCGGTCAGTCCCAGTTCCGCCGCTTTGCGGAACAGCTCGCGGGGAAAATGGCCTTTTTCGTCGAGTTCGCGCGCCAGGGGCTTTACTTCGGCTTCGGCAAACTCGCGCACGCTGCGTTGGAGGAGTTGTTGTTCTTCGCTGAGATCTAAATTCAATTTACGGCTCCTTCCAAGCGTTCGCTGATGTTCCTGGCCGATGGCGCCAGGCCGAGAAATGTGCAGAAAAGGCGCGATTTTGGACCCCCTCCAAGACTGACGATATAGAGGCGATTAGAAAATCGTATCCCGTTGAATTCTTGACCACTTGGGGCTCTTCGACATTGATTGCCTCTGGCGATTAGCCAGGCGATTAGAAATGGGCGATTTTCTGTTGTTGTTGGAATGACCGCGGAATGCACCTGAAAGAAAGGCGGGCGGGGTCGGCCGTTACCGTGCGCGCCAGCGGTTGCGTGTGCCTGGCCAGGGGCGCGGCTGAAGCCGGCCCCTACAAAACTTGATTCATGGTCTGGTGAGGAAGGAGCGTTGGCACCACGGGCAGCCGTCACTCGGGATTCCTCATCCCGATCAAAGGCATCGGGACGCAAACAACGCGCCCCGTAGAACCATCCGGGGCACAAAAATCGTGCTGCGTTCGGAATGACTGCAAGTGCAAAGGCGGTGGCTCGCGATTCCTCATCCCGTAGAACCATCCGGGACGCAAACGACGCGCTGCATTCGGAAGGACGGCAGAAGCCGAGGGCGGGCGTGACTATCGGTTCCCCGAGAGGCCCGGAATGATCCCGGAGGGGCTTTTGCCGCAGCGTAATTGGTGGCCTATGCATGGTCATTAATTGAATACCACAAATTGGGAGCAATTGCTGGTTGGGATTGACGTAGACATTTTCGGAAGGAGGGCCAGGCCGGGATCGAGAAACAGCAAGGGCGGATGGAGAGCCATTTTGGATGTTTCTTTGGGGAACCGTGGGGATAAAACTGGGGGATGATTTGTGATGAGGATGGCAGGAGCGGACTGAAATCGGAGTTGGCGGCGGGCGGAGGTTTCGAGGATGAGCGAGGGATTGGCGATTTCTTTGGCTTCGGAGGATGAGCGGGAATGGGCGGCGCGGCTAATGGCGGGGACTGATCCGTGGATTCGGCTGGGGAGGGATCTGGAAAGATGCCGGGCGGTTTGCAATGACCGGCAGGATTTGCTGTTCATTGCTCATACGGGCGCTCATGTAGGCGCGCATGCGGGCGGGCATGGAGGCGGTGAGGCTTGCGGACTACTGCTGGTGCGGAGGCGCGGGGTGGCGGGGGCGCCTTACATTGTTTCGCTGGCGGTGCGGGAAGATTTGCGGGGGACGGGAGTGGGCAGCGGGATGCTTCGATTCGCGGAGGATTTTTTTCGCGAGGAATCGCGGCATATTTTCATGTGCGTTTCATCGTTCAATGGGCGGGCGCGGGAATTGTACGAGCGGGCGGGATATTCGGTGGTGGGGGAATTCAAGGATTACATTATTGAGGGGGAGTCGGAGTTTTTGCTGTGCAAGAGGTTGAGGGAAGGCTAAGTCGTGCGGCTGGTTGGCAAAATTTCCGAAAGCCAAGTCTCAGCCTTCGTGCCTCAGAAAAGCGTGCTTCTGGGTCGGAACTGGGCTGGCCGCCAAAAAAGAGCTCTATTTTGACGCAGGTGATTTGTCTCATCGTTTTTTTCCACTAAGTACATACTCCACGGGGTTAATATCAATCGACGAGGTATGTTCCTGAGAATTCACAGGGCACGCGTAAGGTCATCGTAATTGGATTTGGCCGCCGTTGGGGGGGGGGATCAATGAATGCCAATCAGATTGCCGGTGCCCAGTCATGTCCTCTTTGTAACCAAACGGCAAGGTACGCTGGCTGTGCCCGCAGCAATGTCGATATGTATCAAGTTGAATGCTTGCGCTGTGGGCGGTTCGAGGTGAGTGAGGAAGCTAGGGGAGCCATACACAAACTGGATGAAAAATACATATTGTCTGCCATTTGTAGGATGTGGCAAGGCCCGGAGATACCAAGGATCTTGTTGGCTGACATTCAGAAGCTCATCCAACGCGCGCCACAATTGAGTGTCGCAGAGAAGTTGGACAAGCTACTCGATTTGATAGCTCGGAAAACATCTGAACTTGGATCGGAGAGCAGCTTTGATCCAAATGTTGATTATCCGCTGATAGTCCTGCGAGGCAAACTGGAGGCCGACTATTTGATCGAGGCATTGGCAGAGCGCAACTATGTGACATACGGACCATCGAAAGTTACGCTTAAGCCGCTTGGATGGGAAAGATGGGAGGAAATTCAGAGGGCCGGGCGCGAATCGCGGCAGGCCTTCGTCGCGATGTGGTTCGACAAATCGCGAGACTCAATATTCGCGGATGCGATCGAGCCAGCCATTCGAGAGGCGGGCTACAGAGCTGTAAGAATTGATCGGACCGAGACCCTAAATCGAATCGACGACGAGATCATCTCTCAACTCCGGCAGTCGCGGTTTCTAGTTGGTGATTTCACGGGTCAACGCCATGGGGTGTATTTCGAGGCGGGATTCATGTTGGGCCTGGGTCGAAATGTCTATTGGATGTGCGAAAAGTCGGAACTCGATAAAGTTCACTTCGACACCAGGCAGTACAACTTCATCGATTACGAGACGGTGGAGGAAGCCAAGAAGCGCCTCTACGATCGAATCATGGCCAATGAAGGAAAGGGGGAAGGACCCGAGACAGAAAATTCGTAGATCCGTACACTCCCGAAAAAAGCTCCTAACACATACCTTAACCATCGATTCCTAATCCCGATCAAAAGCTCCGATATAAGGCATCGGGGTGCAACAAACGCACAAAAGGCGCGCTTCGTTCGGAATGAACGCAGGGTTTGTTAGCAGCGGTTGCTCTGGATTCCTCACTCCGTTCGGAATGACTGCAAATGCCGAGTGGCCAGGGGCGCGGCTGAAGCCGGCCCCTACAACAACGGGGCGGGAGCGCTGACTATTGTGAGGGGGAGGCGGTGAGGGCGCGGTGGAGCTTCGTGTAGGTGGTGGCGAGGTCTTCGGGCTGCATGCGAGTTTCGGCGATGGTGGTCATGAAATTGGCATCGCCATTCCAGCGCGGCAAGACGTGGAGATGCAAATGGCCAGTGACGCCGGCGCCGGCGGAACGGCCCAAATTCATGCCGAGATTGAAGCCATGCGGTTGGTAGACCTCGGCGAGCGCGGCCTGGACGCGCTGGGCGAGGCGCATTGTTTCCGCCATGGTTTCCGGATCGGCGGCGGCGAAATCGGAAACGTGAGCGTAGGGCACGATCATCACGTGGCCGGTGGTATAGGGATAGCGGTTGAGGATGATGAAGTTCTTTTCGCCGCGCAGAACGATCATCGTTCGCACGTCATCATTGAGGGCGAGGGCTTCACAGAAAATGCAGCGGTCGTCGTCTTTCTTGGCTTCGACAATGTAGCGGTAGCGCCAGGGAGTCCAGAGGTAGTCCATCCCTTTGGGGGTCAGCTCCTGGGAGTATCGCTCGGGGCCGGAGGCGGAGGAGGAGGCGCCTCTGCGGATTTAGCGACGTTGACGAAATCTTTCAATTCTTTGCTGGGCTTGAAAAAGGGGATTTTTTTCGGCGGCACGTCGACTTTGGCACCGGTCTTGGGATTGCGTCCGATCCGGCCGCGGCGCTGGCGGGTGCGGAAGCTGCCGAAGCCGCGAATTTCGATTTTGTCGCTGTGTTGCAGCGCTTGAATGATGTTGTCGAAGATGGTCTCGACGACCATCTCGGATTCCTTGCGCGGCAATTCGGTAACCTTGGTCACTTCCTCGACCAAGTCAGCCTTCGTCATGGTGTGCTCAGTCATCTCTCTCGGCTCCTCGCGAGACTGTGCGGGATAGGCGCTCGAACTGCACCGGCCCGGGCTGGCGGACCACCGGCCGGGCGCCGGACTGCCTTTGCATATCACTAATCTGCCTGCAAGGTAAATGAAATTTACGAGCGGCAGGTTCCGGCCGTGCCCAGACCCAGGATTCAGGAACGCGGCGGAGGGACAAGCTAAGAGGTCCCCCGCTTGGCCATGATGGCGTCACCGATCGTAGCATTGGGCGACGACTTGGAGGAACGGTACTCTTCCATCTCGCGGCGTTCAACCTGCTTGACGGCCGCGCGATAGCTCAAGCTGATTTTGTGCTGATCCTGATCCAGGCGGATAACTTTGAAATCGTACTCCTGGCCGGGTTCGAGCTTGGCGCCCGGCGCTTTGCCGGCGCCGCCGCGGGGCTGATTCTGCTGCTGGCGATCACCCTTGTGCTTGCGTTCTTCGATTTCGGAAATATGGCAGAGGCCTTCGATGCCCTCGGCCAATTCAATGAAGACTCCAAAATCCGCGGCGCGCGCCACCTTGCCGCGCACCACGTCATTCAGCTTGTGAGACTGGAACCAATTGGCCCAAATGTCGTTCAACTGCTTGATGCCGAGGGAGAGGCGGCGATGCTCGGCGTCGACTTTGAGCACCTTGGCTTCGACGGTGTCGCCCTTCTTGAACTTTTCGCTGGGGTGCTTGACGCGCTCGGTCCAGCTCATGTCGCTGATGTGAATGAGCCCTTCGACGCCCTCTTCGATTTCGACAAAGGCGCCGAAATCGGTCATGTTGCGCACGCGGCCGGTGACGATGGTTCCTGCGGGGTACTTGTCCACCACATCCTGCCAGGGATCGGGCGAGGTCTGCTTGAGGCCGAGCGAAATGCGGTGCTGTTCGGGCTTCACTTCCAGGACCACGACATCCACTTCGTCGCCCACATTGACAATCTTGGAGGGATGCTTCATGCGCTTCGACCAGCTCATTTCGCTGACGTGCACCAATCCTTCGACGCCCGGCTCGAGCTGGATGAACGCACCGTAATCGGTGACGCCGACCACTTTTCCGCGCAGGCGGGTGCCCACCGCAAAGCGCTCCGGCACGGTGGCCCAGGGATCTTCGAGGAGCTGTTTGCGGCCGAGCGAGATGCGCATTTTTTCGCGGTCGAACTTAAGGACCTTGACTTGAATCTCGTCGCCCGGCTTGACGACTTCGGAAGGATGCTTGACGCGGCCCCAGACTAAGTCACTGATGTGCAACAAGCCATCCAGGCCGCCGAGATCGACGAACACGCCGTAGTCGGTTACGTTTTTCACCTTGCCGTTGACGGTCGCGCCTTCGGTGATCGTTGCCAGCAGCGCCTCGCGCTGGGCTTTCAGCTCTTCTTCCAAAATCGCGCGGCGGCTGACCACCACATTGCCGCGCTTGCGGTTCACCTTGAGCACGCGGCAAGTGATTTCTTTTCCCTTCCAGGCGTCCAAATCATGGGTGGGCCGCACGTCGAGCTGGGAAGCGGGCAAAAACGCGCGCAGCCCGATATCCACCACCAAGCCGCCTTTGATGCGGTCCACAGCCCGGCCGGTGATGGTGGTGTGGTCGCGATAGGATTTTTCAATATTTTCCCAGACGCGGCGGCGGCGGGCGCGCACGTGCGAAAGGAGAACGTAGCCATCTTTATGTTCGTGGGTGCGCTCGACCTCAATCATCTGGCCGGGCTGAAAGGGGATGCCGCCAAACTCGACAAATTCCTGCGCGGGAACCAAACCTTCCGACTTCGCGCCGAAATCCACGACGACGCCGTGCTCATTCACCGCGACGACGTGTCCCTCGATCGTTTCGCCTTCCGTTGGCGCTGCCTGCGGTTCGGAATACTGATCGATCAACTGCTCCATCTGCTCACTCGATTCGGCAGTATCCGTGGATTCAGGGTGCTCGGGCGGCGCGGAGGCGGCAGAGTCAGAAGCTGTTTCAGCAGGGGGCGCCAGAGAGACTTCGTTCTGGCCGGCGGGCGCGGGTTCGGAGGCTACGGGTTCGGAGGGTGCAGGTTCCGGGAGCGCAGCTTCGACGCCTGCGGAAGGATGATCCGAAGGATTCGCGGAGGTCTCAGAGCTAGGCTCAGTAGCGACAGCCGCGGCGGCGGCCATGGCTGGAGCAGCGACGGCAGCCGCACCCGAATCTGCGGCTGTGAAAAGATGTGGGTCTTGGTTTTCCGGCTCTGGCAGCATGGCAATTCTCCCCGCGGTCTTACCTGTTCGCCGCGGATACTTCCTCGAAGATTCCACCCCGGAGGGACAGAGGGAAACGGGGATCCAGCGGCAGTTTTGAAAGATCTATCGTAACGGATGATACGCGCCCGTGCGAGGCATTGTCAACGGTACGGCTATTGGACTTTTTGGAGTGCCAGCCCGTCCATTACGCGCGAAAACGGCTTGCCTGGCGGATCTCCTTGCGGTAGTCGGGGGCGGCCATTTCGATGGTGCGGCACATCTCGTAGAGGCGGGAGCGGATGCGCTTGCCGATGCGGTCGGTGAGCGAGTCTTCGATGGCGGCCGGGCGGCCGGAAGAAGAATTGGGAGCAGCGACCGGATCGCCGTCCAGAAAATTGGTGGTAATCAGGGTGATGCGCTTTTCATTGTAGCGGGTGTTCAAAACGTGGCCGACGGTCTCGAGGGCCCACAGGGATGGCTTGCTGGCGCCCAGATCGTCGAGCAGCAGCACTTCCGTGGTGAGCACAGGCTCGAGCACGCTCATTTCGGTGGCCTGGTTGACCGGGTTGTAGCTGGCCTGGATTTCCTTGAGCAGTTCGCGATAATCGTAAAAAAGTCCGGTGTGCCCGCGCAAAACAATTTGGCGCAGCGCCGCCACGGCCAAATGAGTCTTGCCGATGCCGCAGGGCCCCATCAAGAGCAAGCCATGCTCGACACCGACTGGAAAATCGCGCGCGAAACCTTCCACAACCAGCTTGGCCTGCGCCAGGCTGCGATTCCAGCCCGCTACTTCTTTTTGGCCGCCGTGATCGTACTGCAAATCGGTGTCAAAACTTTCGAAGTCACAATGGAGATAGCGTTGCGGCAGGCGCGTTCGCTCGAGCGTCTTCGAGGTGCGATCCTCGTTGCCGCATTCACAGCGCACGGCTATGCGGGGCGCACCCTGAGAGAATCCAGGCTTTGGCTGGAAGACAAAAGCTTTTACGCCATCGTCTTCAGCCTGTTTGGCGGCAGCCGCAGGGACCTGCTGCTGAGAAGCCGGGACGGAAATTTCGCCTTCGACAATTTTCCATCCCATCCCGCCACACAAAGGACAATCCGCTCGAGCCATGAGCCAAGCATAAGCGGCTCCTGGTTCCGGCGCAAGCCGACCAGCCTGTGCATGCCTGTGCGATCTGTGGAAAGCGGGATGTGACCACCGAGGAACGCGGAACAACGTAAGCCAGGCCGCCGAGCGGATGATTCTGCGTTTACAATTTCTCGACGCGGATGACTTTGGGCGGGGCGGCGCGGACGATGGCATTGCGCGGGCGGCGTTCCTGCGCGGCGCCGAACGTGCGGGCCAGTTCGTGGCGGACAAATCCGGTGAACTGTTCCATCTGCGATTGCATCTCGGCCATTTTGTCGCGCATGTTGAGGATCACTTCGATGCCGGCGAGATTCACTCCCAGTTCGCGGGTCAAGGTGAGAATCACTTCGAGACGCTCGAGGTCCTGATCGGTATAAAGCCGGGTGTTGCCTTGCGAGCGCGAAGGCTTCAGCAATCCGACGCGTTCATAGAGGCGCAAGGTCTGCGGATGAATTTTGTAGAGTTCGGCGACGACGCTGATCATGTAGCCCGCGCGCGATTTCTTTTTAGCCCGGATGGCCATGACTCCTCCCTTACAGCGCGGCGCGCGAAAACAGTTCCTTGCGCGGATCTTCCGGCGCAAGCTTGGCCAGTTCGCGCAGCATATTGCGAACGCGCTCATCCTCCGGCCGCGGCACCACCACTTGCACTTCGACGTACTGATCGCCGCGCTTCCCGTGACGGCCCGCGACTGGCGCACCTTTCTCACGCAGACGGAATTTCTTCCCGCTATCCGTGCCGGGCGGGATGCGCACGAGCGCGCGGCCGTCAATCGTGGGCACTTCCACCTTGGCGCCGAGCGCGGCCTCGGAAACCGTGATGGGAACCACGGTGTAAAGATCATCGCCACGGCGCTCAAAGAATGGATGCGGCTGCACGCGGATCAAAATATAGAGATCGCCCGATGGCCCGCCCATGACGCCGGCGTTGCCATGCCCGGCGACACGCACGCGCGACCCCGTCTGCGCGCCCGGCGGAATGCGGACGTCGATGGTTTCGGCGCGGCGCACGCGGCCTTCGCCGCCACAATTGCGGCAGATGGTGCGCAAGCGGCCCGAGCCGCCGCAGCGCGAGCAGGCCATTTGGAAGCGCATTTTGCCGCTGACCTCGGTGACGCGACCGGTGCCGTTGCATGCGGTACAAACCTGCTGGCCGGCACTGCCCGACGCGCCCGAGCCGCGGCAATCGGGGCAGGTATCGAGCCGGGTGATGGTAATTTTCTTTACCGTGCCGCGCATCGCTTCAGGAAAGGTGATGTCGATCTGATATTCGAGATCGGTGCCCCGCTCCGGTTGCGGCGCCGCCTGCGCCGCGTTCTGGCCGCGGAAGAACTGGCCGAACAAATCCCGGAAACTGGTGCCGCCCGAGCCGCCAAAATCGAAGCCGCCAAAATCAAATGGGGCGCCCTCGTCGCTCACGCCTGACGAAGGTCCGGGCGGAGGACCACCGGCGGAACCGGGTCCGGCAAATCCGAACTGGTCGTACATTTGGCGCTTCTTGGTGTCGGAAAGAACTTCGTAGGCTTCCTGGATCTGCTTGAATTTTTCTTCGGAGGATTTGTCGCCGGGATTCAGGTCCGGGTGATATTTTCTGGCAAGCTTGCGATAGGCCTGGCGAATTTCCTTGAGCGGCGCCTTGCGCGCCACGCCCAGCAGTTCGTAATAATCCTGTTTGGCTGTTGTGGGCATTCTTGTTGACTAGGGCGCGGCGGGCTGCGCCCTGACCGGTAATTCCCCTGCCGACTGCTCTCGATCTAAAGCTTGGCCCAGCGCGCGTTCAACCCGGACAATTCCTGCTGCTCACGCGCGAGATCCTCGCGGCGCTGGCGCTGTTCTTCCGACCGCACGCCCATGGCCGCTTCTTTGGTATTCGCTTTATCGATCCAACCGTCGATGCATCCCACTTTTTGCTCCACGCTCCCGGCGTCGGAGCGAAAGCGGAAAAACGTGCCGGAAATTTCCACCGAACGCGGCGGAAAATCCGGCGGCGCATCGCGTTGCATATCGTAAAAAAGGCGGCGCCAATCGGCGCTGGGCGATTCCGAAATTTGAACCTGGATCAGGTAGTAGTTGTCGCGAACCTTTTGGACCGCCTGCGGCGGGCTGACCCGCCGAATGCCGGTTGTCGTCGTCAAGACCACTCTCCGATGGATCGTCCGCTGGTACGTTTGATGAATCGGGCGCTAATTTACGAATTCCGGCAGGCAGCGGTGCTCCGCTGCATGCGCTTTCAGGCGGATCAACGCCAAAATTCCCTGCTTGCGAAGCTCTGTCTGTTCCTCGGGAACCACTTTCTCTTCCCGAGCCAAGTCCAGCACTCGCGAGCGGATTCCGATGAGATTCAATTCAAGTTTTTCGTATTCCGGACAAATCATTAGACCTTCCTGTTCTGGAGAACGTTTCCGGCCGACTCAAGAAAATCGAGCCTGCCTGCGCCCTGTTCTGGCGAGCGGAGCGAAGTATGAAGAGATGAATTTTCGCTCCGCCTGCCGGACAGTTCTTCCCGAGCCGAAAGTTAGTTCGGCTTCTTCGATTCATCAACGTCCACGAATTCGGCGTCGACCACATCTCCTTCTTTATGCGGAGCGGGACCGGAGTCCTGCCCTTGCGCCCCCGCAGCGCCACCGCCCGCCGGGCCGGCGCCAGCAGCCGCACCCTGCGCAGCCGTGGAGCGGTAAAGCGCCTCGGCTACTTTGTGAGATGCGCGGGTGAGCTTTTCCGTGGCCGCGTTAATTTTCTCGGTGCCGCCTTCGGAAAGCGCGCGTTTTGCCTGTTCGAGAGCCTCTTCGACTTCCTTGATATCGCCCTCGGCCAGCTTTTCGCGGTTCTCGTTCAGAACCTTTTCGGTTTGATAGACGAGATTATCGGCCCGGTTGCGCGCCTCGACTTCCGTGAGCCGCGCTTTGTCTTCCGAGGCGTGGGCTTCGGCTTCCTGGCGCATCTTTTCGGCCTCTTCCTTGCTCAAGCCGGTGGAAGAGGTGATGGTGATCTTCTGCTCGCGGTTTGTGGCACGGTCCTTGGCCGCAACATTGAGGATGCCGTTCGCGTCGATATCGAACGTCACCTCGACTTGGGGAGTGCCGCGGGGCGCGGGCGGAATTCCATCGAGATGGAATTTTCCGAGCGTGCGGTTGCCGCTGGCAACCGGCCGTTCGCCTTGGAGCACGTGAATCTCCACCGAAGGCTGATTGTCCGCCGCGGTGCTGTACGTCTCCGACTTGCGCGTGGGAATGGTTGTGTTGCGCGGGATCATAGTTGTCATTACGCCGCCGAGCGTCTCAACGCCGAGCGAAAGCGGAGTCACGTCGAGCAGCAGGATGTCCTTCACTTCGCCGCCCAGGACGCCGCCTTGAATGGCCGCGCCCACCGCAACCACTTCATCCGGATTGACGCCCTTGTGGGGCTCTTTCCCGCCGAACAGGTCCTTTACGATTTGAACCACTCGGGGGATCCTCGTCGAGCCGCCGACCAGCACGACTTCTTCAATTTTCTCCGGAGGCAGACCAGCGTCGTTCAGCGCCTGCTTCACCGGGCCGACGGTGCGCTTCAGCAATTCTTCCATCAATTGCTCGAGCTTGGTACGACTTAGCTTTTGCAAGAAGTGGATCGGGCCAGCAGACCCTGCACTGAGAAACGGCAGGTTGATTTCCGTTTCCTGCAATTGCGAGAGCTCAATCTTGGCTTTTTCGGCCGCTTCCTTGAGCCGCTGGATGGCCATGCGGTCTTTGCTGAGATCGATGGCATGTTCTTTTTTGAACTCGGCAACCAGGAAGTCGATGATCACGTGATCGATATCGTCGCCACCCAGGTGAGTATCGCCATTGGTGGACTTCACTTCCACGACACCTTCGCCCACTTCCAGGATGGAAATATCGAAGGTGCCGCCGCCCAGGTCGTACACGGCGATGGTTTCGTCTTTCTTCTTGTCGAGCCCGTAGGCGAGTGCCGCTGCCGTGGGCTCGTTGATGATTCGGAGCACTTCGAGCCCGGCGATTTCGCCGGCCTGCTTGGTGGCCTGGCGCTGACCGTCGTTGAAATACGCCGGCACGGTGATCACAGCCTTGGTGACCTTCTCGCCCAGGAAGTCCTCGGCGGCGGTCTTCAGCTTTTGCAGAATCATGGCGGAAACTTCCGCCGGGCTATAAGTCTTCCCGGAAATTTCGACGCGGGCATCGTCGTGGGGTCCGCGGACTACTTTGTAGGGGACTCGCTTCACTTCTTCAGCTACTTCTTCATAGCGGCGCCCCATGAATCGCTTGATCGAATAAACAGTGTTTTCGGGATTGGTGATGGCCTGCCGCTTGGCCACCTGGCCCACCAGGCGTTCGCCGGTTTTAGTAATGGCGACGACCGACGGGGTCGTCCGCGCGCCCTCTTGATTGGGGATTACCACTGGCTCGCCGCCTTGCATGACGGAGACCACCGAATTTGTCGTTCCCAGGTCAATTCCAATAATCTTGCTCATAGCCCCTGTTCCTCCACTGGGTAGCCGCGATCCGCGGCCCCTATCGCATATCGAAGCAAGCGCAGTATACACATTGAGTGTGGTATTGTCAAGTTTCTTGCATATCCGTAAACCAAAGATAATTAAGGCTTAAATTGCGTTTTGACTCATTTTAGAAAAATAGTAAGGGGGGCCGGGGAGCTAAGCCGAGGGCCGGATTGTGCTAGAAGGCGCGATCCAGACCGTCGCGCCAGGAGGTGAGCTACGGTAGCAAAATCCTGTTTTGATCGAACAATTTAGCCAGGACTTCAAGCGCGGGTCGCGAAAATGCCGGCTGGAGAGAACCCCAAACGGCGAGTTTGCATCCGACTCGATGAGGCTTGCAAGATTGGCAATCGGCTTGGAAACGGGCAAGCAAACTAGGGCAAAACCGGGTTAGAATAGTTTGCTGAGCTGCACTGATTTTTGGAGGCGAACTTGTCGCGTTCATTCCTTAAGGCGTCCACATTCCTGCTGTGCCTGGCAGCCGCGATGCTCGTGCTGGGGGCCACGCGCAGAGATCCAGCGCAACCGAAGGCCGCCACGTTTGCGCTTCCGCCCACGGAAACGGCTCCCAACAAGACGGTGGGATCGCAATCCGCGCCGATCACGCTGGTGGTTTACAGCGACTTCGAATGTCCCGCGTGCCGGGCTTTGTATGTAGACACGCTGCGGCCGCTGATGAACGACTATATAGCTTCGGGCAAAGTTTATCTGGTGCACAAGGATTTCCCGCTGCAGATGCACAAATATTCCCACGAAGCCGCACGCTATGCCAATGCAGCCGCGCGGATGGGCAAGTACGAGCAGGTGGCTGGAATCCTTTTCGATAATCAACAGGCGTGGGCCGCCGATGGCAACGTCGTAAAATTTGTGGCGCAAGCACTGCCGCCGGCCGAGATGAAGCGGGTGCAGGCGATGGTGGATAGTTGCCACGAAGGCAGTCCGGCAACAGCGAAGGTGAAGCCGACCAGTTTGCACGGCGCCGCGCAGGGCGGCGGCCAGACCTGCCAAATTGATAAATCAATTGATGAAGATGTGGAATCAGGGAAAGGCATCGCGGTGAATCAGACTCCCACGCTGCTCATCATTCATGCGGGGCACACGGATCGAATTGCGGGAGTGGTGAGCTACCCGGTCCTAAAAGCCTACCTCGACCAACTTCTCGGACGCTAAGCATGAGCGCACAAAGAACGGCGAAAGTTGGCCGCATTCTCCTTCTGCTTGGGCGGCTGGCGATGGGCGGCATTTTGCTTTACGCGGCGTATTCGAAGCTTTGGCCGCTGACGACGGTTAAGCAGAATCTGCTGTTCTTCGCGATGCAGGTGGATTCGTATCAACTGCTGCCATCGTGGGCGGTGATGTTTGTGGCGAAGACGCTGCCCTGGTTTGAACTCGTGCTCGGCGCCGGCCTCCTGATCGGCTGGCCATTGCGATTGGTAAGCAGCGCCGCGAGCGCGTTGCTGCTCGGCTTTTTTATCGTGATTGTGCGCAGCTACGCCATGGGCTTGCAGATTAATTGCGGCTGTTTCGGGCCGAGTGAGAAACTGGATTACTGGGCGATCATCCGGGATGGCTCGATGCTGGCGCTTTCGCTGGCCGTGACGATCGGAGCGTTCCTGCGCCATCGCCGCCCGAGCAACAGCGGTTCCGCAGTTCCCCTGACTTCTCCCCAACTGAAAACAGAGTAGAATTCTCCGCGACCCAATCCGACTGGCGGTTCCATGAAAAGTCTTGAGGAATATCTGGTGCTCGCGGAACAAGCGCACGGGCATCTTTGCGCGGGGCAGGTGCTGGGAGTGCGGCTGGCGATGTACGGCGTGCGGGAACTGGGGATCGAAGATCCGATTCGCGAGCGCAAGCGGCTGGTGACGTTCGTCGAGATCGACCGCTGCGTGACCGACGCAGTCGCGCTGGTGGCCAATTGCCGACTGGGCAAACGCGCACTGAAATTTTTCGACTGGGGAAAGGTGGCGGCGACGTTCGTCGATTTGCAAACGGGCCGGGCGGTGCGCATCGTGGCCACGGAGAAATCAAAGTCGTTGGCGCGCGAAATGTTTCCCGAACTCGAAAAGGAGCCGGGGCAGCAGAAAGCCTACCAGCTGTTGCCGGACGAAGAACTTTTCGAAAAACAATGGGTGCAGGTGGAATTGCGTCCTGAAGATTTGCCCGGCTATAAAGGGCCGCGCGTGGTGTGCGCCGGGTGCGGCGAAGGAATCAATTTCAAACGCGAAGTGATTCAAGACGGGCGCACGCTTTGCCGCGGGTGCGCCGGCGCCCGCTACTGGCAGCCGCTTCCTTAGTTGTTCCTCAGCTATACCTCGATGTTTACTTGAGCGTTTAGAACCGTGCCGGCCTTCCCGATAAAATGCATCGGGACGAGGAAGGCCGGCGCGACATTGCCTTTCCGGTTCCTTGCGCGGCAGAGTAGAATGCCGCGTCTTCCTGGAGGTACTGATGCATCATTCGTTTTCGAAGCGAAGCCGTTTTGTGCTTGCATTTATTTCGCTGGCTGCATTTGCGGTTTTCTTCGGAGGTGCGGCGCCAGCGCGCGCGCAAGGTGGCGGCAAGGAACTGACCGTGGAGCGAATCGCGAGCAAGCCAAGCCTGAATGGGACGGATCTCGAAGGTCTGGAGTGGACTCCGGACGGCAAGCGGCTGAGCTATTTTCACCCTCTGGGCCCAGGCCGCAACGCGCGCAATGAACTGTGGGTTGTGGATGCGGCCACGGGCCAGCACAGCGTGCTGGTGGATGCGGATAAACTCTCTTCTCTTTTGCCTCCCTCGAAATCTGCGCCTTCGCAGGCTACCGGCCTCGCCCGCGTGCAAGCTGACCGCTATCTGTGGGCGCCGAGCGGGAATGCCTTGCTGTTTGTAAGCGATGAAGGTTTGGTTTTGCTCGATCTGAATAGACATGAAACGAAAACATTGATCACTTCCGATTCGCCGGTGGCGGACGCAAAAATTTCACCCAATAGCGAGTGGGTCAGCTTCGTGCGTGAACACAATCTTTGGGTGGTAAATATTGCGACGCAAAAGGAAACGCGGGTCACCCGCGGCGGGAATGGCGATTTCCTGGAAGGCGAACTCGACTGGGTGTATCCCGAGGAACTCGCGCTGCACGAGGCGTATTGGTGGTCGCCCGATTCGTCGCGCATCGCCTACCTGGAGATGGATGAACGGCAGGTGACGAAATATCCGCTGGTGGACTATCTCTCCTATACCGGGGCGATGCGCACGATGTTCTATCCCAAGGCAGGCGACGCGAATCCGATCGTGCGCGTGGGAGTGGTCTCCGCCACTGGCGGCAAGACGCAATGGATGACGATTGGATCGGACACGGATATTTATATCCCGCGCGTGAATTGGCTGCCCGACAGCCGGCGGCTCGCGATCCAACGCTTGAACCGCGCGCAGAACAAGCTGGAACTGCTGCTGGCGAATTCCGATGGCGGGAGTTCGCAGGTGATCCTGACGGATACGGACAAGTATTGGATCAACGTGAGCGACGATCTTTACTTTTTTGCGGACGGCAAGCGATTCCTGTGGTCGAGCGAGCGCACCGGATACCGGCACTTCTATGTGTACGACCTCAGCGGCAACCAGATCGATCAACTCACGTCCGGCGATTGGCACATCATCGGCACGCAAGGGTTCGGACCCGGCGCAGTGAATCAGCCCGCTGTTGACGAGACCAACGGCTACGTTTACTTTCTTTCGAACAAAGAAAGTCCCATCGAAACCCAGCTTTATCGCGTCTCGCTCGGGGACAAGAAAATCACGCGAATTACAAAAGATGCCGGGGCGCACTCCGTGCATTTTTCTCCGGCGGCAAGCGCGTTCGTGGACAGCTATTCCACTGCGATGACTCCGCCGCGCCAGGACCTGTATCACGCGGATGGCGCGAGGGTCGCCATGCTGAACGAAAACGAGGTGGCGGAGCTCAACGAATATCATCTGGTGACGCCGCAGTTCATCGTGATTCCGGCGGCGGACGGCACGCCGCTCGAAGCGGCGGTGATACGCCCTCCCGATTTCAGCGGCGCGAAGAAATATCCGGTAATTTTGCACGTGTATGGCGGCCCGGGCGCGCAAACGGTGCGGAACGCCTGGGAAGGATCGAATTTTCTGTGGCACCAGTTGATGGCGCAGAAGGGTTTCATCGTTTTCGAGCTGGACACGCGCGGAACAGCGGGGCGCGGCCACGCTTTCGAAACACCCATCTACCACCATTTCGGCGGCCCGGAACTTGCCGACGAATTGGCCGCGGCCAAATATTTGAAGTCGCTTGACTACGTGGACGGATCGCGCATCGGCATCTGGGGCTGGAGTTTCGGCGGCTTCATGACCGTGACGACGATGTTCAAGGCCGGCGGCGTGTTCAAAGCCGGATTTGCGGGCTCGCCCGTCACCGATTGGCGGCAGTACGACACGATCTACACGGAGCGCTATATGGGGCGCCCGCAAGATAATGCGGATGGGTACAGGGATTCTTCACCGGTGAACTTCGCCGCGGGGCTCACAGGCAAACTTCTGATTGCCGCGGGCACGGGCGACGACAACGTTCATTTCGGCAACACCGTGGAATTGGCGGAAAAATTGATCCAAGCCGATAAGTACGCGGAAATCGCGATTTATCCCGGCCGGGGACACGGCATCAGCGATCCGCCGGCGCGCATCCAACTGTTCCAGCGCGTCACGAAATTTTTCCTCGATAATTTATGACGCCAACCTGAATTACTCGGGCATTGCCTCGTGCCGGGCGAAGCGAATGGATGCCTGTGCTGAGCAGCAGCGGCCGGGGCGGCCGCCTCGAACGATTTCTTTTCCCGAACCTTGATTTCTTTTTCCGTGCGGGGAAGCAACGCCGCCTTCAATCCTGCGCATCCTAAGCCACCAGAGAGTTTTGATGGCCGTGATCGTGGGCCACGGCTGGGGAAC
>JBGQGW010000004.1:0-43343 GCA_041497605.1 Terriglobia bacterium
ATGATGTTGGTCGCGGTAGCCGCGGCGTCGTCCGATACCACCAGCCGGTTACGAACGAAGGCGTCGGCGATCACTCTCGCCAGTATCGTGAGCAAATAAAAGACACCGGCAATCCTGGCCTTGAGACGCGGCGACGCTTCTGCAATCCGTTCCATCATTTCATAGCCTCCAGGAGGGGCCGCCACATGAACGTGGCGACGCCGAATATTCCGACGCCATGATATTGCTGCGTCCCCGTGCCCGCAGACCGCGAGGAGGTTTATTCCAGCCGAGAATAAGGAGCGCTTCGTCATGGACGTATACGAGGACCGGGGCCCGAAAGTATCACTTTTCTTTGCAGGTGAAAGGTCGGACGAAAGGCTCTCGTGGCCAGTTGGCGCAAACAGGCCATTTCACTTAATGGGAGTTCAGGCCTATCCGCCCGGCGAACGGCCAAATCCTGGGTAGTCGCCAACTCGGAAATAATCGTCAGACCTGATTTGCCCGAGGGCATTTCTCCAAGTACTCGGCTTACTGGAGACTGACCCGGTATCGAGACTTCGCAGTTATTGCGGCATGAGCGTATAATAAATGAAGTAAGAAACCTCAAGGCACACCGGCCAGTTCACCGGCAAAAACTGCGATGGCAACTTTAAAAGAAATTCTTTCTCAAAACGTCCGCGAAGGTGAAATTTACGACAAGCGCGACCACGACTGGGTTCAATGTTTCGCCTGCGGCCACGAATGCAAAATCCCCCCCGGCCAGGCAGGAGTCTGCAAAGTCCGCTTCAATGAAGGCGGAAAACTCTTCGTGCCCTGGGGCTACGCGGGCGCGCTGCAATGCGATCCCATCGAAAAGAAGCCTTTCTTCCATGCGTATCCCGGCACGCTGGCCTACAGCTTCGGCATGCTGGGCTGCGATCTGCATTGTTCGTATTGCCAGAACTGGGTGACTTCGCAAGCGCTGCGCGATCCGAACGCGATCTCGCGCCCGATGCGCGTGAAGCCGGCGGAAATGGTGCGCGACGCGATTCAAAATGGCGCCCGCGTGCTGGTGAGCACGTACAACGAACCGCTCATCACCAGTGAATGGGCGGTGGAAATTTTCAAGGAAGCGCGCGCCGCGGGACTGGTCACCGGCTTCGTCTCGAATGGAAATGGCACGCCGCGGGTGCTGGAATATCTTCGCCCCTGGGTTGATCTATATAAAGTGGACCTGAAGAGTTTCGATGACCGCCACTACCGGCAGCTCGGCGGGCGGCTCGAGCCGATCCTCGATACGATCCGGCGGCTGCACGCGATGGGAATCTGGCTCGAGATCGTCACGCTCCTGATTCCCGGCTTCAACGACGCTGACGATGAAATCACGCGTCTGGCCGAATTCCTGGCCGGCGTCTCGTGCGACATCCCCTGGCACGTGACCGCGTACCACCAGGATTACAAAATGACCGACGCGGACAGCACCAGCCCGGAAGGGCTGTTGCGCGCCGCCGAGATCGGCAAGAACGCCGGATTGCGATTCGTCTACACCGGAAATTTGCCGGGACTGGTGGGCGATTCCGAATCCACGCATTGCCCCGATTGCCGCGAACCGCTGATCGAGCGCTACGGCTACTTGATCACCGGCTATCACTTAACGCCCGACGGGGCCTGCCCGCGCTGCCACAGCAAAATCCCCGGCCGCTGGGATTCCGCCTTCCGCGGCCAAATCAGCGCGCGGCCGTTCCACCCGAACGTGCGGGCGCGGCGGGACATTTTGCCGGTTTTAAATTCCCCAGTGTGATTCCGCGCGATTGGCGCGGAATTTCTGGCGAAGAAAATCGTTGCCGGCCGAGACTTAGATGGATTCCGGGCGTTCCCGGCGAAACTGCTCGCGGAGGAGAAAGCGCTGAATTTTGCCCGTCGCAGTCTTGGGCAATTCCGCCACAACGCGAACCTGGCGAGGGCATTTGTAGGACGCCAGGCGCCCGCGCAGGAATTCTTGAATCTCAGCGGCGATCTCTCCGGTGGAGTGGCTTCCTTCGCGCAGGACTACAAATGCCACAGTTTTAAGGAGTCCACTGGCATCGGCCACGCCCACAACTGCGGCCTCCGCCACGTGCTGATGGCCGAGTAGAGCGTTTTCCACTTCTCCCGGCGAGACCCACATTCCCGAAATCTTCATCATGTCGTCCGCGCGGCCGTAGTAGTGAAAATATCCCTCGGCATCCTGAAAGAATTTGTCGCCGGTCACCACCCATTGCCCGATTTTCCCACGCGCGGTCATCTCCGGTTGTTTCCAGTAACCGGCAAACGCGCTCTCGCCTTTCGCGCAGAGAGTGCCGACCTCTCCTGCGAGAACGGGCTCTCCATTTTCATCCACGATCCGCACTTCGTATCCGGGAACCGGGACGCCACATGACCCCGCTCGCGCCTCACCGGGACGATTGGAGATAAATGTCTGCAGCATTTCCGTGGAACCAATCCCATCGAGAATTTCGAGGCCGAAACGATCTTGAAATTGCGTGAAGATATCCTCAGGCAGCGGCTCGCCGGCCGAAACCACCAGCCGCACGGAAGCCAAATCGATGGGCATTCCGCGGCTCGCTTCCTGCAACATTGCCGCGAAAAAAGTTGGCACCGCAAAGAAAATTGTGGGGCGATGCTTAGCGATGAGCGCCGCGACTTTGTCTACCTTGGTCCGCTCCGGATTCAGGATCGTGCTCGCGCCAACCGAAAGCGGGAAATACATGGCGTTCCCTAATCCATAAGCGAAGAAAAGTTTCGAAACGGAGAAGGTCCGATCTTCAGGGCGGATGCCCAGCACTCCGAGTGCGAAGCACTGGCTGGTGACATACATATCTTTATGCTGGTGAATCACGCCTTTGGGCCGGCCGCTGCTGCCGGAGGTGTACAAAACAAATGCCGCATCGTGCGCGGCGGTGGGATGGGCCGCGAGTTCCGCTGACGCGGAACGAATCCATTTGTTCCAATCGCGTCTTCTCTCCCCATCCGAAGCACTCGCCGGCGAATCGCCCACGACAATCAGCTTCGTTTCATTCCCGTCAAGCGTGGGCAAAAATTCCGGGATTACGGAACTGTGAACGATGGCGATCCGTGCGCCGCAATCCGAATGGTAATAGGCGAGATCAGCGGATTTGGCGAGTGGATTGACGGGCACCGCCACCGCTCCGATTTTTGCGGCCCCGAAAAATGCAGCAAAGAATTCCACGGAATCCGGCAGGACAATCAGAACGCGATGGCCGACGCCGCATCCCAGCTCTCGCAAAGCGTTACCGGCACGATTGGCCAGTTCCAGCAATTCTCCATAGCGAACTGCCTCTGGTTCGCCGAGGATCGCGACTCTTTCCGGATGCTCCCTGGCCGGGCGGTCAAGGAACCAGGACGCCAGGTTAAATTGTGCGGGAATTTCGAGAGCCATCCATCTCTCCGGCGGACAAACTTTCAGGAATTATTTTTACCCATCGCGATGGTACACGACTTGCCCGCATCGAGGAATTGCAATCCGTCAGAAAATAATGCGGAAAAAAGAAAAGCCCCCGCTGCCACGTTCCAGAACAGAGGAACATGGCGCGGGAGCTCGATGAACCAACGCTCAATTACTGGTGCGGATGTCCGCCGCCATTCCTGCCATGGCTGCTGCCCGAAGAGTGACTTCCGCTTCCGCCGCCCGATGAATGAGAGGGCGATGGAGCTGGAGCGCGTGAAGGTGCAGGCGCGCTATAGGAGCCGCGCCCGCCGCTTGGTCCCGCGCCATAAGAACCACGCGATCCCCCAGACGGTGAACTCGACCGAGGCGATACGATCGGCTGCCGGAGTTCAAGCGGCGGCCGGCCGGAAGCGCTGGAACCACGCTGCATCGGAGACTGAGATTGACGCATGGTCGAACCGGGTTGAGACGGATGCTCGGAGGGATTGTAGTGCTGCCATCCACTCTGAGATCCCCCTGGCCCAGCCTGTGGCTGACGAGACACCGGCGGCAGCCCAATCTGTTGCTGTCGAGTGTTGCCGATTGGCGCGCCCGATCGCATTCCTGGATTCGCGCCCGGCCCACGGCTCTCGATCCTGCCGCGGCTGGTATTGCCGCCGCTGAACGTTTGCCATCCCGGCTGAGTCTGAGTCTGCGACGTAACGGGTGCTGTGCGCGGCACGTCTGTTGTCGATTGCCTCATTGTTTGCGTAGCACCCTCGGATCGGTTGGGAACCATGCCGGAACGTGTCTGCGTTGTATTCCCGCCTTGCGTTCCTTGCATGTTTCCGCCTCGTGGAGTTTGCCCGTTGGTTCGGAAGCCGCCAGGATTGCTATTCCGCGGTGTGTCTGTATTTACGCTCCGTTGCGTTTGCGTTGCTTGGCCGTGGAACGACGCTCGAGCAGCTGGAGCCTGAGACCGGGTGAAGAAGTGCTGCGAAGTCGTGGCGCTTCTCGGCAGATCTCGCGTGTTCACCTGGCGATCGGTTGGCCGCATGCTATCGTGAGTCGCCTTCGCCGGCAGACCTCCCGTCATCATGCTGGCCTGGCGGAATCCGGCGGAGTCGATGCCCCGCTGCGAGGATGGAACAGCTCCGTGACCGAATTGATTGCCCGGCATGGACGAGAATCCGGAACGGACACGGAGGTTCGTGAATGCTTGACTCATGTTGGAATACGGATGCGAGAAATTTCGCGCGAGCGGTTGAATGGGACGAACGGCGCCGTTGAAGCGGCCGTTGTGAGAATTGTAAACGTTGACGACAGTCACCCGGCTTCCGTAACGTCCATACCAGGGATAGAAACTGTCACAGGGCCCGATCGGCAGCCAGCCCACATTGCCGAAGCCGAATCCGACTCCGAACGAGAAGCCGCCGCCACGACCAAACCCGAAGAAGGAAACATAGGCCGGCGCCCACACGGGATAAATGCGAGCGGGACCAGGCCACCATGCCCAGCCTCCGCCATAAACGAACCAGCGGCCATAGTGATAAGGAGCCCAGCCCCACGGTTCATACGAAACCCAGGTCCAGCCGTAGTATGGATACCAAACCCAGCGGCCCGCGCGGTACGGAGCCCAGCCGGCCGCCACAGTGGGAACCCACACTGAGCCGTATTCCGGCACGGTGGTCCAACGGCCGTAGGCATCGAGATCCTGCGAGCCTGTGTAATTGCGATCGGTATGGTTCCAACTGTCGGCATTGGCGATCAAGCGGTCGCGATCATTGTTCCACTTGTCCCAATCGTCTTTACCAGATGCCTGGGCCACTTTGTATTGCGGATTGTCGGTGCCCGCGATGGTGACCGCTTGACCCTTGCCCACCTGGGTGCTGCCCTGCGCTGTCGAGATCTCAGCAGAACCGTTGCGGACTACAACTTCCGTTTGTGCTTCGTTATTGACGAGGATGCGATAGCTGCCTTCGCCTCCCTGAAGATGGATCGCGATGTTGGGCGTATCAATTTCAACGTCGGCTTCGCTGCCCTTTAGAACCGAGTAGGTGACCAGTCCTTGTCCGACTTGGAGTTGGATACTGGTGCGGGTCAGATTGACAATTTTTGCCGTCGCTTCATTCGACAGGCGCAGGATGTTCGCGTGGTCGAGCTGGAATTCCGCGTGGGATTTCTTTCCCGTCGCGATGTGGTCGCCCGCCATGATCGGAGTGTTCAGAGTGACTGCAACCCAATCGCCCGTTTCGCCGCGCTGGCTGGAAACGTCGCCATGAACAAAACTGACGCGCGCCACGCCGGGCTGCGGCTCTGGGGTCGTTTGCGAATCTTGTGCTTGCTGATCTTGTCCCGTCTGTCCGACTTGTGCCGTCGGGGGATCTTGCGGAGGTTGCTGGTCCTCGGGTGATGGATCTTGCGCGCGAACCGAGCCCGAAGCCAGCAGAAGAACCATCGTTGCCAGACTCAAAAGATATTTTTTCATTGTCCACCTCCTGCCGGTCAAACCAGTCAGGGAACCTTTACTCCATGAGCAGGTAATGCACAGCCGGGGCCAAACTGAATGCCGTCGCGGTTTTTAGATATGACTTGTATTATCAGTAACTTACAGAAGGATCACGCGACCGGTCTTCTTGAGAGTTTCGCTGAAGACTGGTGGTTTTCAAGCGCTGGTGGTGGTTTTCAGCCACCGGTTCAGGGAGTCACGCTTCCTCAGGGGAATCGGGAACTCCCATCTTCGACAGGCGATACCGCAGCGCATTTCGCGAAAGACCCAGAGCTCGCGCTGCCTGGCTTTTGTTGCCATTCGCGCGGTGCACCGCTTCACGAATAATTTCTTCTTCCCATTGTTCCAACGTCATGCCGGGCGGCAATACGGGAGAGGCATTCGCGCCTGCGGCATCACGGGGAGACCGAACGTCCCAGTGAAAATCGGCGACGTCGAGAGGGGGTCCAGAAGACAAAGCGACGCCGCGTTGAATCATATTTTCGAGTTCGCGGATGTTTCCCGGCCAGTGATAATCCATCAGGCGATTCAGGGCAGCGGGGGTGATGGTCTGAACCGGCTTCCCTGCTTCGCGGGAGAAACGTTCGAGGAAGAAATTCGCCAGAAGGGGAATATCTTCCTTGTGTTCGCGCAAGGGAGGAATATCAATGGCCACCACGTTCAAACGGTAATAGAGATCTTCGCGGAAGGTGCCTTCCTCGAGCGCCGCGCGCAGATCGCGGTTTGTGGCGGCCACAAGCCGCACATCCACTTTCAAGGTTTTCGTGCCGCCCAGCCGCTCGAATTCCTTGTCTTGCAACACGCGCAGGAGCTTCACCTGAACCGGCGGCGGTACGTCGCCAATTTCATCGAGGAAAAGCGTGCCCTTGTCGGCCAGTTCAAATCTTCCCGGCTTACTCGAATTCGCGCCCGAAAAAGCGCCTTTCTCGTAGCCGAACAGTTCGCTCTCGATCAAGTTTTCCGGAATCGCGGTGCTGTTGATTTTTATGAATGGACCGGAGGCGCGCTGCGAATGCTGGTGAATGGCGCGGGCGATCAAATCCTTGCCCACGCCGCTTTCACCGCCCAGGAGAACCGTGGCGTTGGTCGGCGCAACCCGTTCCACCAGGGCCAGCACCTCCTGCATTTTATCGCTGCGCGCGACAATATTCTCGTATTTGTAGCGGTGGCCAAGAGCTTCGCGGAGCGAGCGATTTTCTTCACGCAATTCGCGCGACTTCAATTCCTTGCGGATAATCAGCACCAGCTCGTCGAATGAAAACGGCTTCAAAACATAATCGCTGGCGCCGATCTTCATCGCTTCCACGGCCGATTCCACGCTGCCGTACGCGGTCATAACCACGACGGGGAGCATCGCGTCCACTCGTTTGATGGCTTGCAGAAATTCGAGGCCATTCATGCCCGGCAATCGAAAATCGGTCACCACCAGATCGAAGGATTCCCGATTCAATAATTGCAGCCCGCTTTCCGCATCGGCGGCGGAGTGAACCAGGAAACCTTCTTCCCCGAGATGCAGCTCGAGCAGCCGCCTCATTTTCGGCTCGTCTTCCACCACCAGGATTGCTGGTTTTTTCTCGCTCATTCGTTGCTCGATTCGATGCGCAAGCCCGTCTCGCGGTTAGCTATTGTGCCATGCGCGGCAAACGGAATCGCTTCAGCTTTTCGGCGCCGCCGGGAGAAAGACACGGAAATGAGCTCCATGAGCCCAGTCACTCTCGAGCCGAATCCATCCGCGATGGTCATCCACAATCTTCGCCACAATGGAAAGTCCCAGGCCGACGCCTTCTTTTTTCGAAGTGAAAAATGGATTGAAGATCTGCTCGCGCAATTCCGGCGGCACACCCGCGCCCGTATCCTTGACGGAAACCACCACTCCCTCGACGCCTGCGGAATTCTGTGGAGAAATCGAGAGGCTCAGTTTTCCGCCCTGCCCGTCCATGGCCTGGTACGCATTGAGAATCAAATTGATAAACACCTGTTCGCAAGAATGCTCGTCCGCAAGGGCTTCGGGAAGATTTTCGGCATACCGGCGTTCGACTTCCACTTTTGCGTCCGGGAGTTGCTGCTGAACCAATGCCAGGGCGTGGTCCACGACTTCCGGAAGGCGCACCGGCCGAAGCTCGAGCTGCCCGGGCCGGGCGAAATCGAGAAAACGCGCCACGAGGGTGTTCAGTCGGTTGACTTCGGAAGAAATGTAGCCCGCAAGTTCCGCGACAACCGGCTGGGCACCGTGCAATTTTTGATTCAGCATGTCCGCGGAGCCCTTGATGACGCCGAGGGGATTTCGTATTTCATGCGCCAGGCCCGCGGAGAGTTGGCCGAGCGCGGCCAGCCGCTCCGAACGCCGGGCTTCGGCTTCGATTCTTTGCAAACGAAGGTTCGTCGCCGAGAGGGTTTCGGACAGCGCCTGATAGCGCTCGACCTGGCGGCGATTTTCAATCACCAGGCGGTTCACCAGCACGGCGGCGAGAAAGAAAAACAAAATTCGAATCGCCAACTCGGAAGCGCCGGAGGCGGTCAATTGATATTCCTGCAGAGCGGGAATCAGAAACGAGCAGTAAGCGAGCGAAGCAAGCACGGTCCAAAATAAGGTGCCGAGGTAACGGAAGTAGATCGCCGCGGTGAGGATGGGAACATAGTAGATTTGATAGTAGCTGCTGTTGATGCCCACCTGGCCGGTATGGTCGATCAATAAGGTAGCCAACAGAATCTTGATGAGAACGCTGTAGGATGGACCGCGCTTCGGCAGCCAATTGATCAGCCGCCCCTCGAAAAGCTGAAACACTCCGATGGCCAGGAGCGTGAGCTGTTTGTGAACTTCCCGGATGGGGGAAAGAAGAGCAAGACCGGCGAGAAAAAGAAAGAAGACGATATCAATCCAACCGATTCCCGGCCTCTTGCGGTTCTCCATGGTCAAAGTTCCCCAGTGAATCTAACACTGGCAAGACGGGCTTTGCCGCTTAAGTGACTGTGATCTTCCCTGCCGTCCTTCATCGCACGATTGGGGAAGACAGTTCGCTGCTCCGTAGTAGAAGCGGAAGAAGCGGGTGCGACGCCGTCTCGGATGACCGGCGGCGCCAGCCACGCGTTAGTCGCACTGGTGATTGCAAGCCAAACGCTTGGCGGAATTCGCAAAAGTGCTGTGATTTGCAGGGAGAAGGTGGTGGATGCAGAAAGCGGCGGATTGCTGCTGTCGCGCACGGTAACCACCGCAGTGAACTTACTTACGCCAGTTGCTATTCCGGTCAAGGCGCCGGTGGCTGTGTCAAAGGTGAGACCGGGGGGAATATTATTCATCGTCCAGGTGTAGGGCGGAAATCCTCCCGTCGCCGAAAAAGCGGCGTCGCTTCGCTGGCCTTCCTTGATCGAATTAGGGAAATCGGTTTGAGAAATTGCGAGCGGCTCGCTGATCCTGATCTGAGCATAGTGAGTGACAATGTTCGGGGTTTCATAGGAATCGGAGACCCGAATCGTAGAACTGAACTCGCCGTCGATTACCGGGGTGCCCGCAACAACAATCGATCCATTCAATGAAGTGATGAATAGCCCGGCGGGCAATGAGCCGCTTTCCAGTCTTGCGAGGTAAGGCGGGCGGCCGCCCACAACGGAAATAGGCGCGCGGTAAGACGAACCTCGAGCGGCATCGGGTAATGAAAAAGATTGAACGGCCAAAGGACCGTTGATGGTCAACTGAATGGATTGCGATTTTGACGAGGGCGGACTCGCCGAATCCGTCACTTGCACCTGAAAAGTGGAGGACCCTGGACTGCTTGGGGTCCCGCTGACTATTCCGGTCGAAGGATCCAGCGTCAAGTCATCCGGCAGTTCGGAGATTTGCCCGGCAATCTCCCAATGGTACGGAGGAGTTCCTCCCACCACTTTGACCGATTCAGAATAGGGGGCATTTTGCACGCCGGCGGGGAGAGAGCCAACCGGTATGACAACATTTTTCAGAACGTGAAGAGTGTAACTCTGGGTAGCCTGCAATTGCGGCGTGCCACTATCCAGCACTTGCAATACAAACGGAAATGTTCCCGGCTTCGCGAGTGTTCCCTGGACGACGCCAATTCCGTTCTGATTGCTCAACACGAGCCCCGGAGGAAGAGGGGCTGATCCGCTCGCCAAGCCAAGTGTGTAGGGTTGCACTCCTCCCGAGGCCGGGACATTGAAGGAATAGGGGATGCCGACATTTCCGTCGAGAAGAGGCTCCGCAGATCCGAATTTGAGAGGCGCCACGCATTGAAGCTCGAGATTTCTGGTTGCTGTGTCTCCCGCTGAGTCCTTCACTTGAAATGTGAAGAGTGTGTGGATTGCAGAGAGCTCACCGGGCGTGCCGTTGATCACTCCGCTAGAAGTTAGTGTCAATCCATTCGGTAAGGGCAGATCGTCAGGCGGAATGCTCCAGTTATATGGCGGAGTGCCGCCAGTGACTTGGAGTGCGAAATTGTATGGCCTACCGGAGTCTGCCCTGGGCAGTGGGGATTGAGTCGCGATGACGAGCGGCGATGGAGGAGCGGTCTGTACCGGTGGAGGCGCGGTTTTCGCGCTTTTTTCGCTACTGCCTCTGCAGGCCGAGGCAGAGGCGATTGCGGAGAGAACAATCGCCACCAGGAAAAATTTCGCGCGCCGCTTGGCGGGAGAAATCATGCGGGGCGATTCTCCGGGAGGGGATCCAGCGCGTGCGACTGGTTGGAAAGTGCGCAAGGAGCTACTGCGCGAGGCACTGTTGCGGCTCCGGAACGTGCGCCTAGCACGTCTCGAAAAAAGGCGATATAGGTGCGATTAGACAACCATTCCCCCCTTGTTTTCCTGCAATTTCAGCCGTTTCTAATAAATTGCACAGGCGATTAGCCAGGCGATTAACTAAGAGAAAAGGGGCCGGGTTTTTAGCGCCACTTTTTCGCCCATCGCAGCCCCTTTCGCCGTGCTTGCCGCATTCACACCTCCCTATCCTGAATAACATGGATTCGCCAAAATACAAGACCCTCTGCCTGTGGACATTTGTGTTGAAGGACGGGGGATTAGCGCCGGGCTGATCGAGAGGTGATACTAGGGGAGCGACGCCCTCTGCGAAAATTCGTGGGAACAATTAAACAGTTTCGGGGACCGACTGCGGGGCCGACAACAGGCGCAAGTACTCGTCTCGCGGAAATACCAGGAGCACCTCGATTTCAACCTCTTCTTTGGCTTTCCAAGTTCTGACGAGCCGCGAGATCGAGCGGGTGTCGTTGGTTTCGCAACAAAGTAAAACGTGATAGGAGCCAAGAATCAATTTGAATTCTTTCAGTTCGACACCACATGCTCTGCATAGCTGCCCGGTTGTTTCCTGTAAATCCGGCCTTTCTTGAATGGCGCGCGCACCTTCCTTGCGATAATTGACTAAAAGTAGGAACTCGATCATTAATCCTCTAACACTGCCTGCCAGTCTGGCCCCGAGACAATTTCTTGGTTAATTCGTCGACTCGCTGCCGCGACCCGAACAAATACACAAAGGCGAGCGCAACTACCATGAACACGACTGCTCCCGCCGCGAAGATTTGGTCATACCATTTGAAACGAGGGGATTCGGTTTCTTTCAGGGTTTGAGGCTGGGTTTGAGATGGCGATGGCGCGGCAGATCTCTGGTCAGATTCGAGCTTCCGCGTGACATCTCGAATTGATTCATCAATCAGCATCGTTGGATAAATCCTGGTGACGAAGGAACAACGCAAGTATCCCAGAATGGGAGGATGATCCGGAAGATCAGCTCTTCTTACTTGGTATTGTAAGCAAGACCGCTTGGGCAGGAACGCGGAATCGAAGTTTTCAGATAAGGGCTGTGGCGATGTAGCGCGCTTCGGGCCGGAGAGCGGCCCTGAGAATGAGCGCCGGGCATTTTCCCCCAAGCTGTTAATGTAGAGGGGACGATCAGAAGAGTGGCGGACGGGTCTGTAAGCCGGATTCTGTTCGGCGCGCCTGTTTGTTCCGCAAAGAGCAGCGGAACGAAACAGAGGCGCCGCAGCGATCATTCCTCTAGTCCCGGCATCGCTGCCGGGATCAAGCAGCCTACCCGAGGGTCACAACGGCTCGCTCTTGCGAGTTCGCCGAATACGGGCCGGGCCAGCCCTCCCCTCCTATTTGGCCTTGCTCCACGCGGGGTTTGCCGTGCCTCCGCTGTTGCCAGCGGAGCGGTGGGCTTTTACCCCACCTTTTCACCCTTGCCAAGTGCGATCAGCCAAGAGACGCGGGATTAAGGTTTTGCCTCACTCCTGCGACAGATGCCTTGTGGTTCGGCTTCGCTTACCACAAGCGGTTTGCTCGCGCTCGCCGCAATTCGCACCGGTGGTATATTTTCTGTGGCACTTTCCGTAGCCATCCCGACACTGCAAGCCGAGACATCGGAACGGCCCCCTGGCGTTACCAGGCGCGTTGCCCTGAACCGGAAACCTTGCGGTTCCAGGTCCTGCGGAGTCCGGACTTTCCTCCCGTCCGACAATCTTGCGATTGCCGGGCCAGCGATCGCCCGACCCGCCCGCCAAAATTATTATACGTGCATTCAGGAGGCAGCTCAATCAGCGAATCGAGGCAGGGAGCCGCGGGCTCATTTGGCGCGACGCAGAAGGTCGCGCCGGGATCGTTCGGGATCGCGCGCTTGTGGGGCGAAGCAGTCTCAAGTAAGCTGACTCACCTTCAAATGGCGACGAAACGAGCGGCGAAACGGCAGGCGAATATCGGGGGAACGACGGACCAGCGGCTGGATGCGCTGCTGACTTTGCTCGTCGAGAATTCGACGATTGTGATCAGCGGGGCCAAGATCGCGAAAGAAATCGGCGTGCAGCGGCAGACGGTTTGGACGTGGGTGGAGAAACTGCGCGAGCTGGGCGTGAAAGTGAAGGGACACGCCGGAACGGGCTATCACTGCGAACGCGTGCCGGACGTGCTGGTGCCGAGGCTGATGGCGCCGCGGCTGCATGGAACACCCTTTGCGAAGCACATCTATCATTTCTTCAAAATCGATTCGACAAACAACGTAGCCATGCGGCTTGGCGAAGCCGATGAGCCGCACGGCGCAGTCGTGATCGCGGAGGAACAGACGGCAGGGCGCGGGCGCGCGGGGCGTTCCTGGATATCAGAGAAATCCGTGGGAATTCATGTGACGGTGCTGCTGCGTCCGCCGATCGCTCCGGCTCACGCTCCGCTGCTGACGCTGGTGGCGGGACTGGCCGCGCGCGATGCAATTGCCGAGGAAACAAATTTGACGACGGACATCCGATGGCCGAACGACGTGATTTTGAAAGGCCGGAAGTGCTGCGGCATCCTGACGGAGATGCGCGCCGAGCCGGATCGCATTTATTTTGCGGCCGTGGGGGTTGGGATCAACGTAAACCAGACGAAGATGCCGGAAGGATTGGAAGAAATCGCGACATCGATGCGGATGGAGACCGAGCGGGTGCATTCGAGGGTGGCGGTGCTGGAACGGTTGCTGCGAAACCTGGACCGCTACTACAATCAATTCGTCACCGAAGGCGCCCAGCCGATTCTGGAGCGGTTTGCCGAAGTTTCGAGTTATTACGAAGGCAAGCGAGTGGAGATCGCGACGGCGATGGAAACCTTCGTGGGCACGACGGTGGGCCTGGAATCGACGGGCCTGCTGCGGGTGCGGCGCGACGATGGCCGGATTGAAACCGTGATTTCGGCGGATGTGAGCGAGGCATAGAAATGCTGCTGGTGCTGGACGTTGGAAATACGAACACGGTGCTGGGCGTGTTCCGCGATGCGGAGCTGGTGGCGAACTGGCGGCTGACCACGGCGCGCGATCAGACCGTGGATGAATATGGAATCCTGATTCGCGACTTGTTTTCCCTGGCCGGGCTCGAAGCGGCGGCGATTGACGGCATGATCATCAGCTCCGTGGTGCCGCCGCTGAATCCGACGCTGGCGGGAATGGCGGAGCGATATTTCAAGTTGAAGGCGCTGTTTGTCGAGCCGGGCGTGAAGACGGGCATGCCGGTGCATTACGACAATCCGCAGGAAGTGGGCGCCGACCGCATCGTGAACAGCGTGGCGGCGTTCGAGAAATATGGCGGGCCATGCATCGCGGTGGATTTCGGCACGGCGATCAATTTCGACGCGGTTTCAGAGCGCGGCGAGTACCTGGGAGGTGTGCTGGCGCCAGGGATCGGAATTTCGTCGGAGGCGCTCTTTGCGCGCGCAGCCAGGCTGTTCCGGGTGGAAATTAAGGATCCGGGAAAGATCATCGGCACCAATACGGCGGCATCGATGCAGGCCGGGCTTTATTATGGCTATACGGACCTGGTGGACGGAATTTTGACGCGGATGAAAGAAGTGTTGGGACCGAAAACACGGGTGATTGCGACCGGCGGACAAGCGCCGATGATCGCGCGCGCGTCCAAACACATTGAAACCGTGGACGAATTTCTCACCCTGGAAGGGCTGCGCATCGTGTGGGAGCGGAATCTGGCCACCGGAAGAGTGAAGCCCGCGGCCGCGGAAAAAGATGCGCTGCGCGCCGCCGACGCGCCCCGGAAAGCCGGGCGTTGACTGCCGGCGCAGGCCCCATGGGCGTCTTCAACTATTTCAATTACTTCACCGAGATCGAGGAGCATTTCTGGCGGAAACGGGGCGCGCATTTGCTGGTGTCTCCGCTGGACTGGGCCGTGGTGGAGACATGGCAGAAGGCAGGGATTCCGCTGGAAGCGGTGCTGAAGGGGATCGATCGCGCGTTTGAAAGCTATGCGCGGTCGCGACGAGCGGCGGGCGGCCGACAATTGAAAAGTCTGGCCTATTGCGTGGATGCCGTGCTGGATGCGGCAACGGAAGCGGCAGAAGCAAACGCGGGCACGGGGCCGGAGGGGAAATCGACGCGGCCGGCGAGCGAGCCGTTTTCGCGCGATGAGCTTGCCGTTTATTTCGAGCGCAATCGCAAGCAATTGCAGGCAGCGGCGGAAAAGTGCCGGGCAGCACACGCCGATTTTGCGGAGCGAATGGAGGAGACGGCGAAACGGATCGAGGAACTTGCGGCGCTGTTCGATTCGCCCGCCAAGATGGATTTGGAGGATTTGGAGCGCCGGCTGACCGTGCTGGAGGAGAAACTTTCCGCCGCGGCGGGAGCGGCGGCGAGCGAAGACGTGCTGGTGGGGATTCGGAGAGAAATCGACCGGGCGCTGGCGCCTTATCGAAGGAAAATGTCGGCGCAGCAATTGGCGCAACTTGAAAGACAATACACGCAGAAGAGATTGTTCGAAGAGTTCGGAGTGCCGCGGTTGAGCTTGTTTTATCTGGCGTAAATAAAAGGATTCGTGCGCTGAATGAATGTCACGATTGAAAAATTGATTTATGGGGGCGACGGGCTGGCGCATCACGGCGGCGCGACCGTGTTCGTTCCATTTGTGATCCCAGGGGAAGTGGCGGAGATCACCGAAGTGGAACGGAAGAAGAAATTCATCCGGGGAAAGGTGCGGGAACTCGTCACTTCGTCGCCGGAGCGGACGGTGGCAGCCTGCCGGCATTTCGGTGTGTGCGGCGGGTGCCACTACCAGCACATTCCCTACGAGGCGCAGCTCCGCTTTAAAACGGAAATACTGCGGGAGACGCTGAAAAGACTCGGACGGATTGATTGGACCGGGCCGATTACGGCGCATGCTTCCCCGCCCTGGGGCTACCGCAATCGAGCGCAATGGAAAGTGAGGCCACGCGGCGCAGCCAACATCCCGGCGGGAATTGCGTCGGGCCCGGGAATAAATGGGGCGCTGGGGATCGGCTATTTTCGCGCGGCTTCTACCGCGCTTTGCGCGGTGGAGGAATGTCCCGTCCTTTCGCCGCGGCTGGTGGAAACGCTTGGGAATTTTCGCGAGGCGCTGGCGAAGGGTGAACTGCCGACGGCGCTGCGCGAGGTGACGGCTTTTGCGGATTCGAGCGATACGAAAGTGCTGGTGAATGCTTCGTTCGCGGGCTTCCCTTCCTCGCCGACGGGTTTGATGAAAACGATTCGCGGCGCAGTGCCGGGGATCGAGAGTCTTTTGCTGAATGATCTGAGCCGCGAACGGATGGAACTGGATGGGCCCGGATTTTTGAAGTACGACGCCGGTGGGTTTGCGTATCGCGTGGGCCATTTTTCATTTTTCCAAGTGAACCGATTTCTTGTGGAGGAGCTTGTCCGCACGGTTGTGGGCGAGGCGAGCGGAACGGCGGAAGGAATCCAGCGGCGGCTGGCTCTGGATTTATTTGCCGGGGTGGGACTCTTCACGCGGCCGCTGGCGGAGCGATATGAGCGCGTGGTGGCCGTGGAGGCGAATCCAGCGGCCGTGCGCGACCTGGAATCAAATCTTTCGTCGAGCGGCGGCCACACGGAAACGCGCGAGGCGGATGTGGAGTCCTTTTTGCGTGAATGGAAGGATACGCCCGACCTGGTGGTGCTCGACCCGCCGCGCGAGGGCATGGCGCCGGAAGCGGTCTCACGTCTTGCGGAGCTTGCGCCTGCTGAAATCGCCTACGTTTCCTGCGAGCCATCAACCTTGGCACGGGACCTAGCCGCGTTGACAGCGAAGGGCTACACGATTACCGAATTACATCTCTTCGATCATTTTCCCGAAACATTTCACATCGAATCGTTCGTGCGATTGACGCAACGGCCATGAAGCTGCCGACAGTGTGGATCACCGGCGCGTTTGCCAGCGGCATCGCGCTTGCGGGAATTGTGCCGGCGCGGATGTGGTATTGGGTGGTTCTGGCGGCGGTGGGAATCGTACTTGGATTATTCCTGCTGCGAGGGAATCGAATCGCGGGAGCATGGGTACTCAGCATGCTGACTTGGGCGGCGGTGGGCGGGGCCGCTGTGCGAATCGAGCAGACCTCTATACCCGCGACGCACGTAACGCGACTTGCGGCCGAAGGCAAGCTCGACCTGAGCGAGCCGCTGCGCTGGCGCGGGCGGCTGCGCAGCGATTCGATGCGGCTGCCCTGGGGCACGAGGTACGAAATCGATCTGGAGTCCGTGGAATCGGCGGGGCGTGATGTGCAAGTCTCGGGCGGCTTGCGGGTGAATTTTTATCTAGACGAACGTCACGCGGAGTTGCCGGCTGATTTGCGCGCGGGTGATCGCGTGGAGGCGCTGGTGCGCGCCCGCGAGCCGCGAAATTTTCTCGATCCAGGGGCGGCTGACACGCGCGGCGTCCTAGCCAGGCAGAACATCAACTTGATCGGAAGTTTGCGGAGCACAGAGCTTCTGCGAAAGTTGGACGCACCTTCCCTTCGTTTTGCGGACCGGCTTGCCCGCGTGCGGGGACGATTGCTCAATCAGGTAAATATGCTTTTCCCGGATTCACGCGACCGCACGGCGGTGCTGCGCGCGATGCTGCTGGGCGACCGCAATTTTGTGGATTCAGAAACCGCGGAAGTGTTTCAGAAAACGGCCGTGTATCACGTGCTGGTGCTGGCGGGATTGCACGTGGCGGCGCTGGCCATGTTCGTTTTCTGGCTGGCGCGACGCCTGCGGCTTACGGTGATCTGGACCACGGCGGTGACGCTGGTGGTGCTCGGCGCATTCCTGGGCGTGGTGCAGGACCGGCCGCCCATCTTGCGCGCGGCATTGATGGCGGCGATTTTTCTGGGAGCGCGATTGCTGTTTCGACGGATGGAGATGTTGAATGCGGTCGCTTTGGCCGCGCTGATTCTGCTGATCGCGCGGCCCTCGGCGCTGGGGGATGCGAGCTTCCAACTTTCTTTTTTGGCCGCGGGAGTGATCGCCGGACTGGCGATGCCGTGGATCGACCGGTCGAGCGGGCCGTATCGTGAAGGGCTCGCTCATCTGGGAGACGTGACGCGCGACGTGTCATATCCGGCGCGAGTGGTTCAATTTCGATTGGATCTGCGAACGGTATCTGCGTGGCTGGCGACGCGGCTTCCGGCGTGGCTGGCTCCTCGCGCCGATAGGCTGGTGACGGCGCCGGTGGCTGCGGGGTTCCGGCTGTGGGAAGTGATCGTGCTTTCGGCAACGATTCAACTGGGGTTGCTGCCGTTGCTGGCCGAATATTTTCACCGGGTGAGCATTTATGGGCCGGCATCGAATGTTCCGGCAGTGTTGTTGACGGGGTTGATTGTGCCGCTTGGCTTTCTGACATTGACAACGAGCTTCGTTTGGGGGGCGGCGGCACGAGTGCTCGCGAAAATGCTGGGCAGCCTGGTCAGCGGTCTTTTGGCTTCCGTAGAATGGATCAGCCACTGGCCTCACGCGTCGCATCGAATTCCGGGGCCGCCGGTGTGGTTGATGATTTTGTTTCTTGCCGTGCTGGCGTTGCTCGCTTTTTTTTCACGCGCTGGGCTGGCGGAAGACCGGCTGGCTCATCCCAAGCGGCCCCGGCCGTGGGGAGAGACCATTGCCGGACTCGCGCTGGTGGTGTTGGCTCTGGCAGTGGCGATATTTCCATTCGCCCCGCGACTGGCAGCCGGCCAACTCGAAGTGACGGTGCTGGACGTTGGCCAGGGCGATTCTATTTTCGCCGCGTTCCCCGACGGGCACACCATGCTGATCGATGGAGGCGGGCAGTATTCCCAGAACTATGCCGGGGGCTATCGAACGGGCCCTGACATCGGGGAGGAGGTCGTGTCCGCGTATTTGTGGCGGCGCGGATTGAAACAGGTTGATGTGATGGCGCTGACGCATGCGCACCATGACCACCTGGATGGACTGTATGCAGTGATTGACAATTTTGACGTGAAGGAACTGTGGGTGGGACGCGATGTGGATTCCGTCCCCTATAGTAATTTGCTGGCCTACGCGCGGGCGCGAGGAGTTACGATCGTTCATCACTTGCGCGGAGATACATTCGCGTGGGGCGGAACGAACGGGCATGTGCTGTGGCCGGAAAATCCGGTGGTGGCTCCCAAGGCGACCAATGATGATTGCCTGGTTCTGCGCATCGAGGACGGCGGGATTCGATTTCTGCTGACGGGGGATATCGAGAAGCGCGTGGAAGGGTCGCTGGTGAAAGATGGCGACACGCTGACGGCTGATTTTTTGAAAGTGCCGCATCACGGAAGCAAAACATCATCAACGGATGGGTTTCTTTCCCGGGTCGCGCCGAGAGTGGCGGTGGTGTCCGTGGGCGAGGGAAATCCCTTTGGGCATCCGAACCCGGAGACGTTGGCCCGCCTGGAAGGAACGAACGCAAGACTATTGCGAACGGACCGCGATGGAGCGGTAGAGGCGACGACCAATGGGCGAGAACTGGTTGTTCACACGTTTGTGGAGATGCATCCGCATTGAGAAATTGTTCTGGCTTCAGTGGCTTCCCGACACGAGGCGTCGGCACGCGAAAACCGCGGAAGCTCCGACCCCCTAAAAACCATTTCCAACCCCCTAAGACCATTTGTGGGACAGGCTGTAGATTCGATCAAACACTTGGAGAGATTCTTCGTCTCGCGTCCATGAGGAAAACCACAAGCTTTTGCCAATGACTAGCTCTGGCTGGATTCCTCTGGCTCTTCGAGCTCGGGGCCTTTGTTGCCGGCTAAATAATCCTCGATCAAGCGGCGAGCTTCTTCCGTCTGGGATTTGAGAACCAAGATCTCGGTGCCGTGCGGACCCTTGGGAGGCTCGCGCATCGGGAATGGGTCAGTGGAGACCGCATTCAGCACGGTAATTCCGGCACTTTCGAGGAGACCGCGGATCACTACAGCTTCCGTCCAAGTACCGGCGGTGTGAACCACGACGGTACGTTCCGGCTCCGCTTGTTGGCTCATTGGACTCCCCTTAAGCTCATCGTATCTTGCCGCCTGTGCGCGTCGCGATCATAATAATCTTAACTATATTCTGAACCAGGCGCTCGCACAAACGTTGGATCATCATGGATCAAGAACCCAAGACGACCCCCACACAGGAAGAAATTGATGAAGAAAGCAGGCGTGTCCGGCGTTTGCGAATCGTTGTGCACCTGGCATTGAGCACGATAGCGGATGGGGAGCTGACGATTGAAGAAGCTGCCGGGATGGTGGCGGCGACGCGTAACTTTGCACTGGATTTGTTTCCGGGAAAGGAAAACGCGTTCGACGTGATTTACCGGCCGCAGTTCCAACGGTTGATTCACGAAGTCTACCGGCTGCAGTAATTTTCGCTTCACGTCTAACCCAGATTCCCCGGCAGTTTCACAGCAGCCATTCCAGTTGCGTCGCCAAGTGTGTTTCAGCGGCGAAAGGCTCCCGCCAGGCGGGGCGTGAGAGAAATGCTGAATTAGCGGCGCACGAACATTCGCAGAATCACCAGAGCGAACCCGGCCACAAATCCGAGCGCTGCCTGGTACTCACGATTGCGTTTGTAGAGCGGCCACGAGAATCGAGCGGCGGCCTCGGCCCGCGGACGCGCGCGGGGCGGGCGGGGCCAGAAGAGCGGGATGCGAGCGGCGTAGTCGTCAAACTCGTGGCCGTAACGAGCGCGAAGCTCCCCTTCTTCTCGATTCATCACGGCTGGATAAAACATCAGAAAATAGAGAAGAATCAGACCACCAGCCGCCCAGGAATTGCCGGCGACGCCGAGGCCGGCGGCTATAACCGTACTTCCAAAATAAAGCGGATTGCGCGTCCAACCATAAGGACCAACTGTGGCGAGCGCTTCTCCCTTGCGAAGATGGCCGGCGGCCGAGGCGCGGATGAGAAGGCCCATGACGCCGATGGCCGCTCCCAGCGCGATGGAACGCGGAGTCGGAGTGGCGAGCCAAAGGAAACCAATCGCGATCGGATAACCCGCGCGCACCCGCCAGCGTGCCCAGAGTTCGCCAGGAGCGGCCATCAGCGCATCCCCAAGCGGCGTTCGATTGCGTTCATCACTTCTTCGACCGTGATCGCGAGCATGGCGCGGGAATATTCCTTGCCCCGGCGATAGGTAGTCTCATCCGGCTTGGCGTTGCGAAGAATAACATCGGTTGTGGAATAAGGGCCGTTGCGAAACGGATCGGTGGGTCCGTAAAGTGCGACGACCGGAGTGCCCAGAGCGACGGCGAGATGCAACGGGCCGGTATCGCCGGCGACCAGGAATCGGGCTCGGCGCAGCAAGGCCATCAGGTGCGGGATGTCGAGCGGGATGATGGCCGGCTCCGGCGGTCCGGCGGCGCGACGGAGGACGCTGGCAATTTCTTCTTCGCCGGGGCCAAAGGCGACGACGCCTCTCCACTCGTATCGCTTGGAAAGTTCGCGGTAGAGGGCGCCGTAGCGTTCCGCAGGCCAGCATTTCGATTTCCAGCCTCCGCCCGGGCTAAGGACGAAGAATTCACGAAGTCCGCGAGCGACGAGTTCGCGATCCACCTGGATGACGGCGTCTCTCTGCAAGACGAGCGGAAATTGTATGTCATTTGTTCGCGCGCCCACGGCTTCGACGAGACTCAAATTGTGCTCCACTTTATGAGCGCCATGCGGCGTGACGTGCTCCGTGTACAGTTTCGCCGCGAGCCGCTCGCGGGCATAAGCGGCTTCGAATCCGACGCGCCGCGGCGCGGCCGAAGCATAGGCAAGAAAAGACGACTTGTAGAGCGATTGAAAATCGAGCGCGCAGGTGTAGTGCGCGGCGCGGAGCTTCTTGATGACCGCGATGACCTCGTTCCAGGAGCGGCGGCTGAAGGCGATGACCTCGGTGACATCGCGATTGCCATCGAGGAGCGGGGCCCAGCGAATATCAATGAGCCAATCAATTCGCGCCGAGGGATAGACGCCGCGCAGCGCGTGCACAGCCGGCAGCGTGTGGATCACGTCTCCGAGCGAACCCAGGCGAACGATCAAAAAACGCTCTTCGCCCGGCAATGCGACGGAGATGGATTGGTCAGGCATCGCGGCGCTCCTGGATGCGAGCGATCAGATCGCGAGTTGAGTGATCCTTCGGATCACCGGCAATGGCCACGCGGATGCCCAATTGCGCGGCGACTTCGCGCTCGGGAACCGTGCTGGTTGTGTAATCGGTTCCCTTGGCGTGGACATGCGGGCGCAACTCGCGCAGGAGCGGCTCCACATTTGGTTCGTCGAAAATCAGAACATAGTCCACGGCTTCGAGGGCAGCGACGAGTTCGGCTCGCGCGCGTTCCGGAAGTATGGGACGGCCCGGGCCTTTCAAGCAGCGTTCGCTTGAATCCGAATTAATAGCGACGACCAAGATATCGCCCTCGCGGCGGGCGCCGGCGAGATAACGGATGTGTCCGACGTGTAGAACGTCGAAGCAGCCGTTGGTTAGCACGATGCGCTTGCCGGCGGCGCGGAGCGAATCGAGGCGCTTTACCAGTAAATCGCGAGCGAGAATTTTTGCGCGCGTGTCCATCAGCGGGAAATCACTTCTTGCCGCAGCGCCCGTTCGAGTTCCGTGCGCGTGACGGTGGCCGTGCCGCGCTTCATCACCACGATTCCGGCGGCATAGGTGGCGATGTGAGCGGCTTCGACAAACGTGGCGCCGGCAGCGAGCGCCAGTGTGAATGTGGCGATGACCGTATCGCCTGCGCCGGTGACGTCCGCGCATTGATCGGTGCCGTAAACCGGGATGGTGTGCGGCTGGCGGTTGCGCTCATAAACTACCATCCCGTCCTTCCCGCGCGTCACGACCAGGGCCTGGCTGCCGAGGGTGCGCAGGGCTCGCATGCCGAGCAAATCGAGCTTGCGCGTATCCGTGCCGATGCGGGTGTGGAAGAGAGCTTCGAGTTCCGGCTCGTTTGGCGTGGCGGCGGTGATCTTTGCGCCTGAATAATCGAACAGCGAGAACCGCGAATCAAGGGTGACAAGCTTTGCGCCCAGGCGGCGCACCAGCGCGGGAGTGACCGATCCGCAGCCGTAGTCCGAAACCAGCACCGCTCCGGCGCGGCGCGAGAGGGTTCGAGCCTTGGCGGCAAGCTTTGCAAGCGCGTCGGCCGGAAGAGGGGCATCGGGCTCGCGATCCACGCGCAGAACCTGCTGACGCGTGGTGTGCGTCCAACCGGCGAGAAAGCGAGTTTTGGTGGTGGTGGTCCAGCCGGGAACGCGGATGATGCCGGAAGTGTCGACTCCCTTGATCTGGAAATAATCGAGCAGGGCGTGGCCGGATGCGTCGTCTCCGACGGCGCCGACGGGCCAAACACGAGCGCCGAGATCGACCAAATTGTTGGCAGCGTTGGCGCCGCCTCCGGGAACCAGTTCGGTGCTGCGATGGCGGAGGATCAAGACGGGCGCTTCGCGGGAAACCCGTGAAATTTCTCCGCCGACAAATTCATCGGCGACGAAATCGCCCAGGACGACGATGGATTGACGCGAAAAGGCGCCGATAAGATCGAGCAGCCGGGCGAGGTCGGCGTCACCGGAAGTCTTCGCGCGGCTGCTTTTCTTTTTGGCGCTCAACGAGATTCCTCGAGAATCCAATTCACGGCTTCGGTCAAATCCCCGGCGACGCGATCCGGAAGATGCGGCCAGCGCGCGCGATTCCATTCGTATTCGCCGCGCCCGTAGCCGGTTTTTACAAGGATATTGCGGCAGCCGATTTTCGCGCCCATATCGAGATCGACGAAGCGATCGCTAACCAGGAATGAACCGGGCAATTCCAAACCGTGCTCGCGAGCGGCCTCGAGGAGCATGCCAGGAAGCGGCTTGCGGCAGGTGCAACCGTCCTGGTGAATGTGCGGGCAATAGTAGATGGCGTCAATATGCGCGCCGCCCTCGGCGAGTTGAGCGATCATTTTCTGATTGACGCGATGCACCATCTCCTCGGGGAAAAAACCGCGAGCGACGCCGGATTGATTGGTAATCACAATCACGGGGATTCGCGCGTCGTTCAGCCGGCGAATCGCGGCAGCAGCGAACGGGAATACATCGAACCGGTCGAGGTGATTCACATAGCCGCTTTCTTCTGCAATGGTGCCGTCGCGATCGAGAAAGACGGCCCGGCGCGGGGTCTCTGGGTTAGCCACGGGCGGTGAGTTCCCTCTTCCCTTCCAGCCACCTGCGCGCGGCGGAGTAAACCGCATCCACGGAAATTCGCGTCATGCAGCGATGGTCCACGGGGCAATGGCGCAGAAAGCAGGGACTGCAGGACACCGGCTCGCGTACCAGAGCCAGTTCTGGCGTGACCGGCGAAGTCCCTTCCGGGTCCGTGGGGCCAAAAACCGCGACAACTGGAATGCCGGCGGCGGCGGCCACGTGCATCGCGCCCGAATCGTTTCCGATGAATAAATCGCACGCGGCAAAGAGCGCCGGAAGCTCGCCGATCGGTGTTTGTCCTACCAGATTCACGGGATGATGGCGCATGCCAGCGGCGATGCGATCCGCAATGTCGCGCTCTGAAGCCGTGCCGAAAAGTATCACATCGGCGTTGAAGTCAGCAATCAAGCTGTCCGCGAGCGCGGCGAAACGCTCAGGAGGCCAGCATTTCGCGGAGCCGTAGGCGGCGCCGGGAGCCAGTGCGATGCGCGGGGCGCCCGGGCGGGAACCCTCGGTGATGATTTGCAGGCGCGCGAGTTCGATAGCGGCCGGATCTATTTTCAGGCGAATCGGTTCGAGAAGAGGTAACTGGTCAATCCATCCGATTCGGCGCAGCAATTCGAGATAGTAATAGGCTTCGTGGGCGGGGATTTCTCCGTGGCGGGGAACTTTTATGGCGCGGGTGAGGAAGGCGGCGCGGGCGTCACGCGAATATCCGAGGCGCTCACGGATGCCTGCGCGCCAGGCGATCCAGGCTGCCTGGAACGCGTTTTGAAACAACAATGCGACGTCGAAACGATCGAAGCGCAATTGGCGGGCGATGCGCTCGACGCCGAAAATGCCGCGGTGACGTTCCTTGGAATCAAAATGGATCAGACGATTGGCGAAGCCCTGATTCTGATAAAGATCGGCAACCCAGGGGCGCGCGAGGATGGCGATTTCGGCGGCGGGCCAGCGGCGGCGAACAGCCAGGAGCGCGGGAATCGCGATGATTGCATCGCCGACCCAGTTCGTGGCGCGGATGAGAATTTTCATTGCGCGTCTCCCGGGCGCTTGCGGGCGATGATCGTCTGGAGCGCTTGCCAGAAATCGTCTTCATGAGTAACGCAGAGCTGGATGCGGATCAGATAGACGGGCAATTCTGCGAATCGCTGCGATCCGAAATTTGCGAAATCTTTCAACGTGCAAACCAGGGACTCCGCGCCTGCAGTTTTTGCGAGACGCTCCAGCTGCTGCATGTCTTCGCGGGAATAGACATGATGATCGGGAAAATCCGTTTGACCGGTGAGATCAATTCCCCACCGGCGAAGGTCGGCGAAGAAGGCGCTGGAGTTGCCAATGCCGCAGAATGCGAACGGACGCTTCGGGAAATGGTCGGAGACATCGGGGACCAACGCTCGCGGCTCAAGGCGGAAAGCGCCCTTCAACTCCGTCTGTGCGTAGAAAATGGGGGCAGACGTGTGGCGGCGAATGAGGCTTTCCACTGCGGGGGCGCGCTCGCTTCGGGTGATGACGACCAGATCGGCACGACGAAGGGCGGAAACGGGTTCACGAAGGCGGCCGGCGGGAAGAAGAAATCCGCCGCCGAAGGGATTCATTGCGTCAATCAGCAGGACATCGAGATCGCGCGCGAGTTGCAGATGCTGGAATCCATCATCGAGAACAAAATAGTCGATGCCCTCCTGCTCGAGTTTGCGGCCTTCGGTGAAACGGTTGGCACCGACTCCGATGCGAACCTGCGAGCCAAGATGGGATTGCATCACGGCGACCTCATCACTCGATGATGCGGCCGGCTGTGATTCACCCGCCGCGGCGGGCGCATTAAGCGGCTTGCCGCGATAGCCGCGCGTCAGCACAGCGACGCGCTTGCCTTCCGAGGCAAGACGCTGAGCGATGAAAATCACCATAGGAGTTTTGCCGGTGCCGCCGACGGTCAAGTTGCCGACGCTGATGACGGCACCGTTGAGGCGCCGCTGGCGGCAGATTCCTAGGCGGTAGCACCAAGCGCGCAACCGTGCGGCCGCGCCATAGACCAACGAGAATGGCCACAGGGGCAGACGGAGCAGCATCAGGCGCCGCCTTGCCGGGCGTCGAGGATGGCCGTAATGCGCTGGAGCGAGCGTGCCGTGGCGCCGCGATTGGCATCGACGAGGGCAAGCGCGGCGCGGCCCATCTTTTCGCGCTCGTCCGCATGTTCAATCAAATAAGCCCAAGCGGAGCCAAGCTGCTCGCCGGTTTCGACCTGGATCGCGGCACGAGCATCCAGGAATTGGGCGGACATCTCACGAAAATTTTCCATCGATGGGCCGAAGACGGGCGGCTTTGCATAAGCGGCGGGCTCGAGAATGTTATGGCCGCCAACGGGAACCAGCGACCCGCCGACAAACACCGTATCGGCCAGCGCGTAGACGCCGGCGAGTTCGCCGATGGTGTCGAGGATCAAGACTTCGGCGGTTTCGTCGAGAGGATTGGTGAAATCGAGGCGGCTGCGCCGAACCACGGTCCAGCCATCCTCGGTGGCGATCTGCGAAGCAGCGTCGAAGCGATCGGGTTTTCGCGGGGCGAGGATCAGAAGGGCGCGGCGCCAGTGGCGCTGGACGATGTCGTAGGCAGCGAGTACCGGCGCTTCTTCATCCGCCGCGACGCTGCCGGCCACGACCAATGGCCAGCGTTCCTGGCTGCGGAGTTGTTCGGTAAGCCATACGGCAAAATCGCTGATGACGGGAGTCGCGAGATCGTATTTCAGATTGCCGGTCACTTCCACGCGATCCTCGGGCGCGCCGAGATCGCGAAGGCGGCGGGCATCGTCAGAACTCTGCGCGAGGTAGAGATCGGCGTTATTGAGGACCGTGGCGACGAACTGGTTGAACAGGCGATTGGCCCAGCGATAGCCGCGGAAGGAACGCTCGGAGATGCGCGCGTTGGCGAAGACAACCGGGACGCGGCGGCGGCGCGCTTCATGAAGAAAATTCGGCCAGATTTCCGTTTCGAGAATGACTATGAGCGCCGGATTGATGGTTTGGAAGACGCGGCGAACCGGGCCGGTCCAATCGAGGGGAAAGTAAAAAATGTCGTCGGCGAACTTCATGCGTTCGCGAGCGAGGCGCTGGCCGGTGTCGGTTGTGGTGGTGACGACGAGGCGGCGATCGGGATAATGCTGCTTCAAAGCTTGCGCCAGGGGCAGAGCTGCCAGGGCCTCACCAACCGATACGGCATGAACCCAGATGGCTCCGGGGTGGTTCGCCGCGGCCGCTGCGTCCGGGGGGGCGGCCTGGGGCGGGAGATGGCCCATTCGTTCGCGAAGATTGTGCAGATATTTCCCGTGCCGCAACCCCTGGACGAGATAATACGGAGCGAGGAAGACCATCCCCGCCGCGGCCAGTACGCTGTAGAGAAAATACATTCGAGGGCAGGCGCGCGTAAATCAATCCGCCACGCCGCACGCCAGCCCGGTATTATAGTGGCAGCGGGCATCCGGCGATACGGGGCAACTTCCGGCGCCGGCAGGCATCTTATCCGAGCATGAACATGCAACGCTTTCTAATTGCCGCAGGGTTCCTTCTGGCGATTGCGAACACCGTGCCGGCGCAAACGTCTGATCCCGCGGCCCTGCCGGCGCACGACCATCATGAGGGACTGCTGATCGCTGCGGACCCGTACGCGGATGCGGCGCGAGCGAAAGAGAAATTCGGGAAGGCCAATCCGGTGCCGACTGGCATCATCCCCATCGAGATTTTTTTGAAGAACGAAACGGACATGCCGCTGCGAATTGATCTTTCGACGATTCGATTGGAGATTTCGTCGGGACCGTCACGACAACGAGTGGAGCCGCTCACGGCCGGGCAAACGGCACAGATCATCGTTCATCCGAATGGGGCGCAAACTCCCGAGGCCCGGCGCACGCCGGTGCCGAAAGTGATTCCGTTGCCGAGCAAAGACAAAAAAGTGAAGCAGATGACGGAGATGCTGGAGCCGTTCGCCCTGGACGCCGACGTGATTCCGCCTCAAGCGACCATTCACGGGTTTTTGTTCTTTGATTTCGGGAGCAATTTCGACGAATTACGCAAGGCGAGTATTTACGTCCCTGGAATATCCATGATTCCCTCGAATAAGCCGCTGACTTATTTTGAGATTGATCTTGGGCCGGCCGTGCGGGATTAGAGCTATTCCGGATGCCTCTGCACGGTGAGGAATTCGCCACTTCTCGAGCGCTTCATTTGTATCGGGATTCCTCGTCGTCCTGGCTGAAAGCGCCAGGTCTCCTCGGAATGACTGCGGTTGAAATTTGCCGATCGAGCGAGTGATTTGCTGAAAGAAGGACGCTCGGATAGAATTGGTTTTCGCCACTGCACCCGACTTCATGCCACTTCTTGACGATCTGAACCAACAACAACGTGAAGCCGTGCTGGCGACCGAGGGCCCTGTGCTGGTGCTCGCGGGGGCGGGCACGGGAAAGACGCGCGTCATCACCTACCGGGTGGCCCAATTGATCGAGCAGGGCGCGCCACCCTCGTCCATTCTCGCGGTTACATTCACGAATAAGGCAGCCGATCAGATGAAGCAGCGGATCACCGATCTGCTGCGCGCGAACGGGCGCGACGCGTCGGATTTGTGGATCTCGACGTTCCATTCTTTTTGCGCGCGGTTGCTGCGGCGCGAGGGGCCGAGGATCGGCTTGCCGCGCGACTTCGCCATTTATGACGAAGACGATCAAACGGCCGCGGTGAGAATGGCGCTCGACCGCCTGCAGATCGACAAGAAGGCATTCCCGCCACGCGGCCTGCTTTCGCGGTTCAGCCATGCCAAGAATCACGGGGTCACGCCCGAGCAAATGGCGGCAGACGCGGAAGGAAGAAGAGATCCCGAGGCAGCGACGGTGGCAAAACTCTTCGCCGAGTACGAGGAGATCCTGCGCAAGTCAGCGGCGGTGGATTTCGATGACTTGCTGTTGCGGGCGGTGCAACTGCTCCGGGAACATCCGGAAGCGCGCCGCACGTGGAGTGAACGGTTTCGCTATCTCCAGGTGGATGAATTCCAGGATACGAACCGGCATCAAGAGGAATTGGTGCGGCTGCTTGCCGGAACGCACAAGAACGTTTGCGTGGTGGGCGACGAGGATCAATCCATTTATAGCTGGCGCGGCGCGGAAGCGGGCAATCTGAAGCGATTTACCGAGGATTTTCCGGGCGCGAAATTGATTCGGCTGGAAGAAAATTACCGCTCGACGCAGACGATTCTGGACGCCGCAGCGGCGGTAGTGGCCAATAACAAGCGGCGCCTTGGAAAAACATTGCGGGCAACGAAGGAGAGCGGAGCGGCCCTGCGATTTTTCGAGGCGCAGGACGGGGCAGGCGAAGCCGAATTCGTGGCCGCGGAAATTTCGCGGCTGGGGCGCGCGGATGCGGACGCGCACTTTGCCGCGCTTTATCGAACTAACTTTCAATCCCGCTCGCTGGAAGAAGCGCTGCGGCGGCTGGGCATTCGTTACCGGTTGATCGGCGGATTCAGTTTCTACCAGCGATCGGAAGTGAAGGATGCGCTGGCCTACGTGCGGCTGGTGCTGCATCCCGAGGATGACATTGCGTTGCTGCGTGTGCTGAATACGCCGCCACGCGGCCTGGGAGACAAGAGCATTGCGGCGTTGCAGGCACAGGCGAAGGCAGACAATGGCTCGCTGTGGGGAGCAATTGGCGCGGCGCTCGAAAACGGCAACGCTGGCCGTGCGAGCGCGGCCTTAAAATTATTCCGCGAATTGATCGAGGAACTGCGGGGCGAATGCAGGGATCTGCCACCCGCGGAGTTGCTCCGGCGGGTGCTGGATCGAACCAACTATCTCGATTGGATCGAGGAGCAGGACCGGTTGGAGCACACATCGCGGGCGGAGAACCTGGCCGAATTGGAGAACGCCGTCGCGGAAGCAGCCGAACTGGGCGAGACGCTGGAAGATGTGCTCGACCATGCCGCCCTGGTGAGCGATGCGGATGATTACGACGAATCGGCCCAGGTGAGTTTGATGACGTTGCACAGCGCGAAGGGCCTGGAATTCGATCACGTTTTCCTGGTGGGCCTGGAAGAAGGGCTTTTCCCGCACAGCCGCTCGCTGAATCGTGATGAAGATATCGAAGAAGAGCGCAGGCTCTGCTATGTGGGTATGACGCGGGCCAGGGAATCGCTCACTCTCACTCGGGCCATCTATCGCCGCATTTACGGCGAAGAGCGGCTACGGCCTTCCACACCTTCGCGATTCTTGCAGGAAATTCCTTCCGAGTTGATCGAGACTGCCGCGGGCTCGCTGGCCGACGCCGGCGAGACGCGGCGGTACGAGCCTGATCCGGATTACGAGGAGTCGCGGTTCGTCCGCCGGCCCGGCCGCGCCGCGCCTGCGGCTGGGGCTGGGCGAACGGTTGGATCATCCGCCGGAGGCAGCCGGTCCAATCCACTTATCGGCGTACGAGTGCGGCATCCTAAATTTGGCGTGGGAACCATTTTGGCGATTGAAGAGGATGGCTCGGACCGCAAATTTACGATCAGCTTCTCTGACTATGGCACTAAGAAACTGCTCGAACGGTACGCGCAGCTCGATTGGGCCTAGCGGCGTGAGAGAAGCGCCCCGGCAGGGTGCGCAGAGAGCTGTTCGAAGGACCGCGGGCGCGGTTGCGTAAATTTTAGTGGGGCCTGCTGCAAGCAAATGATTTTGCCGGGAAGGTTGCGCGCAAGCGGTTGTCGGGGTAGAGTTTGGCGACCTTAGCGAAAGGATGGTGGCGGGTGGATCCACAATTCTTCCGCACCAAGAACATCGACCAACTGATTTCCGATGCCGACCAGCCTGACCGGCGGCTGAAGAGAACTCTCGGCTGGGTGAGCCTGACGGCGCTCGGCGTGGGCGCCATCATCGGCACGGGAATTTTCGTCCTCACTGGAACGGCTGCGGCGGGCGAGGTGGTTCAATATCCTTCGATTTTTAAGGCTCCGCTGCTCGATGTTCTGCTGCATGGAGTTCACGCCGCGGGAACCGCGGGACGGCCGGGGGCGGGGCCAGCGATCGCGTTGTCCTTCTTTCTGGTGGCAATTGTCTGCGGGCTGGCGGGCCTGTGCTACGCGGAACTCGCGTCGATGATTCCCATCGCGGGGAGCGCCTATACCTATACTTACGCAACGCTGGGCGAATTGATTGCGTGGATCATCGGTTGGGATTTGATTTTGGAGTACGCGGTGTCGAACATGGCGGTCGCGGTTGGATTTTCCGCTTACATCGAAAGCCTGCTGAGTACATTTGGGATTCACCTACCGGTTTCGCTGAGCACCCCGGCGTATTCTCCGGAAACCGGGTGGGCATTTCATTTCAACCTGGTGGGATTCCTGATCGTGATGATGCTGACGGCGCTGCTGGTGATCGGAATTCGCGAATCGGCCGGCGCGAACAACATCATGGTGGGCATCAAGCTGGTGGCCATCGTGGTTTTCTGCGTCGCCGCGGGCAAATACATCAAGCCGGTGAACTATCACCCGTTCATGCCAAATGGCTGGCAAGGAGTGCTGACCGGAGGGGCAATCGTCTTTTTCACGTACATCGGGTTCGATTCCGTTTCGACTGCCGCGGAAGAATGCAAGAATCCGAAACGGGATTTACCGATTGGGATTCTGGTGTCGCTGTTTATTTGCGCTTTCTTCTATGTGGCGGTGGCGGTGGTGCTGACGGGCATTCAGCACTGGGATTCCTTGCGGAACGCGGCGCCGGTGGCGAATGCGCTGGAAGCGATTGGACTGACCGGCACGGAACGGTGGGTCACCGTCGGCGCGCTGATGGGGATGATTTCTTCGCTGCTGGTCTACCAGCTTGGGCAGGCGCGGGTGTGGTTTTCGATGTCACGCGATGGCTTGCTGCCTGCCGCGTTTTCCCGCGTGCATCCTAAATTCCGCACGCCTCACGTGGCCACGTGGGTGGCCGGGTTTTTCGTGGGAATTCCGGCGGGAATCTTCGACATCGGAACGCTGGCGGATCTTTCGAGCATTGGAACGCTGTTTGCGTTCGTTCTAGTCTCGATCGCCGTGATCATCCTGCGCAAGACCCAGCCGGACCGGCCGCGTTCGTTCCATGTGCCTTTCATGCCGTGGATCCCGATTGCCGCGATTGTGTTCTGCGTCATCCTGATGGCCAGCCTGACGGTAGAGAATTGGATTCGTTTCTTCGTGTGGCTGGTGATCGGAATGGTGATTTATATGTTCTATAGCCGCAAGCACAGCGGACTTGCGACGACGCCCAAGGGGACTCGCGGATGAACGTGCGGGTGAGGGCGGGCGTGGCATTGCTGGTGGCCATATTTCTGACGGCGCCCTTGTCCACGTCTGCGTGGGGTCCGAACGCGGTCCGTTTGATTACGAACAAGGCCGTGGATACAATGCCGCAGGAAGTGATGCCGTTTTTTGAAGCGAACCGAAATTTCCTGGTGCAGCACGTCACCGATCCCTTTGACACGCTCAAGAAAAATCCCGGTGACCGCAAGAACGGATTCATCCTGCTGGATCACTACGGGCAGTTCCCCTTCAGCGCGTTGCCGCGGAGTTACAATGCAGCCGTCAGCAAGTTCACGAAGCGCACTCTCGAAACGTACGGACTGTTGCCGTGGGAAGTGGGCGTATTCAGCGCGCGGCTGACGGATGCGTTCAAGTCGCACAACTGGGAGGAGGCGCGCGCCGCGGCTGCGCAACTTGCTTTTTATGTGGCGGCCGCGCACGATCCCTTCAACACCACGATGAATGAGGATGGGAAATTATCAAACCAGGTGGGCGTGAACCAGCGATTCGGCTCCAGCCTGGTGGACCGTTACCAGCTTTTTTTCTTCGTACACCCGAACGAAGCCATGTATATCAACGACCCCACCGATCATGCATTCGAGATGTGCCTGAGCGCACATAGCTGGCTGGAAAACATCCTGCTCGCCGACCGCCGGTCGAGGCAGAGACAGTCGGATTACACGGACGATTATTATGATCACTTCTACAGCCAAGCGGGCGCCGTATTGATCCGGCAGATATCCGACGCCGCCACGGACACGGGTTCCTATTGGCTGACGGCCTGGGTGAATGCCGGCCGGCCGCAACTGCCTTCCCACTAAGAGTTGCCGTGGCGACCAATTCCCCTTCGCAGAAAACACTCCTCGCGGCGTTGCCGAAGGCTGAACTCCATCTGCATCTCGAGGGTTCGATCGCGCCCGCCACCGCGGTGGCGCTTGCCGCGCGCCATGGAGTGACTGTCCCGCTCGAGGAAGTGGCCACGCGGTACTCCTACCGGGATTTTCTTGGATTCCTGGAGGCGTTCAAGTGGGTCACTTCGTTTGTTCGAGAGCCGGCCGACTACGCGCTGATCACGGAAGGGCTGGTGTACGAATTGCTGCGCCAGAACGTGGTGTATGCCGAAGTGATCGTTTCCTGCGGCATCATACTTCGACGCCAGCAGGATGTGGAAGCTAGTTTTGCGGCGATCCACGAAGTTGGGGAACACGCGCGAGAGAGGGGCTTGCGGCTGCAATGGATTTTTGACGTAACGCGGCAATTTGGTGTGGAAGCGGCCGAAGACGTCGCACGCTGGGCCGTGAAGCTTCGACCCGGCGGCGTGGTGGCACTGGGGATGGGTGGCGATGAACTCGCTTTTCCCGCGGAGGATTTTCGCAAAGCCTACGACATCGCGCGCGGAGGGGGATTGCACTCACTGGTGCATGCGGGAGAAGTCGGCGGCCCCGAGTCGATCCGGGATGCGATCGAATTTCTGGGCGCGGAGCGGATTGGCCACGGCATCGCCGCCATGCGCGATCCGGCGCTGATAGATTGGCTGGCGGCGCGAGGCATTCCGATCGAGAACTGCCCGACGAGCAATATTTGCACCGGGGCTCTGGCTCGCCAACTTGGGAAAGCGGAGGCGAGCATTCATGAACATCCCTTGCCGGTTTTTTTTCGCAAAGATTTGCGCGTTGTACTTTCGACGGACGACCCGGCCATGTTTCACACCGACCTGGTGAGCGAGTATGAGATCGCGGGACGGCTGGGGCTTTCCACGGCCGAGATTGTGAGAATGGCACGGATGAGCTTCGAGGCGGCATTTCTTTCCCTGGAAGAAAAGAGGGAGATGCTGCAGACATTTGACGCGCAGGCAGCGTCCTTGGGGTTGGAGTAAGCCCGACTGCTAGGGCTTTATCGAATTTCGAGCGGCACCCCGGCAAGAGAGAATCGATCCTGTTATAATGCCGAGCCATGAAAGCTCACGTGTGGGTAATGCCAAAGCCGACCGTCCTTGATCCACAGGGCCAGACGATTCAACACGCGCTGGCTTCGCTGGGATATGCGAAGGTGAAAGACGTGCGCCAGGGAAAGTTTTTTGTGCTGCAGCTCAACGGCGCCACTCGCGACGAGGCGCAGAAAGAGATCGAGCGCATCGCCAAGGAAGTTCTGACCAACCCGGTCATCGAAGAATGCCGCTTCGAAATCCTCGAATAGGCCCTTCCCGAACGATTCGCCGCAAACGTCCGGCTGCGGCCTTTTTGGGCTCTCTGACATCGAAACAGGTGCGTCCACCCGGCACTTGATGCCTTAAATTTTGTGCTAGTCTGAGTTATTACTTTCCCCGGGGATCGGTGCTGGATTCGGTTTTCTCGACCTTAGCGCGGGAGAAGATAAATATGTGCGGGATAGTTGGATATATCGGTGCGAAGAAAGTTGTGCCCCTGATCATTGACGGGCTGAGACGGCTGGAATACCGCGGGTACGACTCGGCAGGTATTGCCGTGGTGGCGCAGAACGGGCACCTCTCGATCCGGCGCGCGGAAGGCAAACTTCGAAATCTGGAAGAGACGATCCGCCTTTCGCCGCTCGACGGAATTTATGGCATCGGGCACACGCGCTGGGCCACGCACGGCCGTCCCACGGAAGAAAACGCGCATCCGCACCGCGATTGCACCGGCGACATCGTTGTGGTTCACAACGGGATCATCGAAAACTACCTGGAACTGAAGCAGCAGCTCCTGAGCGAAGGGCACAAGTTCCAGACGGAGACAGACACGGAAGTGGTGGCCCACCTGCTGGAGAAATTTTCGGAACATGGGGCTTCACTGGAAGACGCGATGTTGAAGACAGTGAAATTGCTGCGCGGGGTTTACGCGCTGGTGGCAATTTCGACGCGGGACTTAAACAAAATTGTCGGCGCGCGCCTGGGCCCACCGGCCGTGATCGGCTTGGGACAAAATGAATATTTCATCGCCAGCGATATCCCCGCGGTGCTGTATCACACGCGCGACATTTTCTTCCTGAACGACGGGGACATCGCCATTCTGACGCCGCAGGGCGTCCGCTTGATGGATTTCGAGGGATGCGCCGTGGAGCGCCCGGTGCAGCATGTGACCTGGGACCCGATCATGGCGGAAAAGGGCGGGTTCAAGCACTTCATGCAGAAGGAAATTTTCGAGCAGCCGCGCGCGGTGCGCGATACCCTGCTCGGCCGCATTTCGCTCGAGAGCGGCAAGGTGTTTTTGGATGAAATGCAGATCACGGCCGACGAATTCCAGGCATTCGAAAACGTGAAAATCGTGGCCTGCGGCACAAGCTGGCATTCCGCGCTGGCCGGCAAGTTCATGATCGAACGATTGGCGAAAATCCCGGTGGAAGTGGATTATGGCAGCGAATTCCGCTATCGCGACCCGATCATAGACAATCGCAGCCTGGCGATTTTTATTACCCAGTCGGGCGAGACGGCCGATACGCTGGCGGCCCAGCGCGAAGCCCGCCAAAAGGGCGCGAAGACCATGGGAATCTGCAACGTGGTGGGCTCGATGATCACGCGCGAAGCTTCCGGAACCATCCTGACGCATGCCGGGCCGGAAATCGGCGTCGCGTCCACGAAAGCGTTTACCTGCCAATTGACCGCGCTAATGCTGATGGCGATGTATCTGGCGCAGGAACGGGAGAACCATCCCGCGGAATACGCCAAGGCGCTTTTGCAGGAGCTGACCAATCTGCCGCACAAGATGGAATCGATTTTGCAACAGGATGAAGAAATTGAAGCGTTGGCGCGGCAGTTCTTCCGCTACACGGATTTTCTATACCTGGGCCGCGGAATTCACTATCCCATCGCGCTGGAGGGGGCGCTCAAGCTGAAGGAAATTTCCTATATTCACGCGGAAGGCTATCCGGCGGGAGAGATGAAGCACGGGCCCAATGCGTTGATCGACGAAAATCTGCCGGTGGTGGTGATTGCGACACGCGATGAATCCGATCCCTGCTCGATGACGCGCTACGAGAAAAGCGTTTCGAACATCAAGGAAGTAAAGGCGCGCGACGGCATCGTAATTTCGGTCGTGACGGAAGGCGACCGCCTGGCGCGCGAGGCTTCCGACCACATCATTGAAATTCCAACCGCGCCGGAACTGCTGGCTCCTATTCTGGAGATTCTGCCCCTGCAGTTGCTGGCCTATCACATTGCGGTGCGCCTCGGGTGCGATGTGGATCAGCCGCGGAATTTGGCGAAATCCGTGACGGTGGAATAAGACAGCAAGAGACGCATTCCTTCCCGCAGAAACATTCTGGCGGACGTCCGCGCTGCAAACTGTCGTAATTGCATCGGGCGAGAGGCGATCCCCGCTTCGAATCGCCGCTTTCTTCTTCGTGCCCCCTTAGCCTACAATTCTGCTCGATCATGCATCATAGATACCTTATGGGTATGCACGAACAATCCAGACTGCTTCGGCCGGTGATATTTCTTCTGCTGTTGATGGCATGGGGGATGCCTCTACGCGCGCAGACACCCTCGAAAATGGAGTCCGGCGGCTCAGGAAAGCTGACGGCGATTGCGGTAAGCGGCTCAAAGAAGTATTCGAGCGAACAGATCGCTTCCGTTTCGGGATTGCAGAAAGGCGCAACTGTCCGGAAGGAAGATTTCCAAACAGCAGCCAACACGCTTTCCGGGCTGGGACTGTTTTCGTCGGTCCGCTACAAATTTCGCAGCATGGGAGAGGACGTATCGGTTGAATTCCTGGTGGAGGACGCTCCCACCGTCCCTGTTTCCTTCGACAATTTTCCATGGTTCACGGACGAGGAGCTGACGCAATCACTGAAGCAGCCGATGGGAATGTTCGACGGCAGCGCGCCGGGAAACGGAGCCATTCTGGACCAGATGGCCGAAGCCCTGTCGAAATTGCTGGCAACGCGCGGGGTGACGGGAACGGTGGAGCACACGCTTGTGAACAGCGCCGATGGCGATTCGAAGGTCCAACAGTTCCACGTCACCGGCTCAAATCTGAATGTCAGTGGCGTACAATTCAGCGACGAACTCGCAACCAAAGAGCCGCACATTCAGGAGCGGCTGGGAGACATCGTTGGCAAGCCCTTTTCGCGTTTTGCCATGGAGCTATTCGATTTCGAGCAAGTGCGGCCCATCTACCTGCAGCATGGGAACATGCGCGTGCATTTTGGGACGCCGATTGCGCGTTTTACGGGCGACCCATCAAAGCCCCTGGCTTCAACTGTTCTGGTAATCGTGCCCATTGATCCAGGTCCAGTCTATAAATTCGGCAACACTACGTGGAGCGGAAATTCGGCGGTACCCCCGGACGAACTCACGCGCGCGACGGGATTGACCAGCGGCGAGCCGGCGGACGGAATGAAGATCGAGACGGCCTGGGACAAAGTGCGGCTGGCCTGCGGCCACCACGGCTATCTCGATGCGAAAGTGGATGCGGGAGCGAGCTTCGATGAGGCGGCCAAAACAGTCAGTTATAAAGTTTCGATTGTCGAGGGGACGCAATTTCAAATGGGCGGCTTAGTGCTGACTGGACTCTCTCTCGAAGCAGAACGCCGATTGCTCGCGGCGTGGCGGCTCGATAAGGGAGCCGTGTTCGATCGCGCTTACTATGAAGAGTTCGTCGCAAAGGGAGCTAAGGCAGCTTTCGGTGATCTGCCTTTCCACTACGAAAAGATCGGGCATTGGCTGCGCACAAATCCGCAAAACGCCACGGTGGATGTCCTGCTCGATTTTCAATAGGCCAACTACGCTATACTGTACGGGAAATGCCGAACGAAGCTGCTCAACGCGCGCCAGAGCTGAATCCTGAACAGATTCTGGATGGAAGCGCATTGGAAAAAGAGAATCGATTGCTGGATTCGCTGAGCCGGCTCGATTCCTTGCTGGTTGCTTTTTCCGGTGGAGCGGATTCGGCCTATCTCGCCTGGGCCGCGCACAAGGCACTGGGCTCACGCGCGCTGGCGGTGACCGCGCTCTCCGCCAGTTTTTCAGCTCATGACCGCGAGCAAGCCCTTGCTTTTGCGCAATCCGCAGGCTTGCGGCACGAATCGATCGAAACTCATGAGTTCGACAATCCCCTCTATGTCGCGAACAATCCCGATCGTTGCTATCACTGCAAAGACGAATTATTCGTCGAGATGGAGCGCCTGGCCAGTGAGCGCGGATTTGCAGCGATTGCGTACGGCATTAACGCGGATGATACACACGATTTCCGCCCTGGCCATCGCGCGGCTGCGGAACATAAAGTTCTGGCGCCGCTGCTGGATGCCGGGCTCAGCAAGGCCGAGATCCGGGCATTGTCGCGGCGCGCGGGCCTCGAAACGTGGGACAGGCCTGCGTCGGCTTGCCTTTCTTCCCGCATTCCTTATGGAACTGCCGTGACCGAAGAAATTCTCGAGCAGATCGAGCGAGGGGAAAGCGTGCTCCGCGAACTGGGATTCCGCCAGTTTCGGGTGCGCGCTCACGGCGAACTGGCCAGGATCGAGGTTGCGCGGGAGGAGATGTCGCGGGGTCTGGATCCGGAAATGGCGAAGCAGATTTCGGCGAGGTTTCACGAGATCGGGTTTACGTTCGTGACGGTCGATCTAGAAGGCTACCGTCAAGGCTCGTTGAACATCCTGATCAAGAAGAAGTAAGCCAGATGGACAACTTCCCCGCGTGACTCCAGGCAAATACCCTGTGAACATCAGGCTGCGGAGAAGATTCCTCGCCGCGCCGAATTCGCAAGCAATTTTCGAAATGGCGCCACTCGCATCTTGGAACGTCATTCGCGGGGAACTTCCGGTTGCGAATATGCGTATACCTTTGATAGGAAGGGATGCCGGAACAACCCAAGGCGCTCTTCGCGGAGAAAAATGCGGGCTTACGCAAAAGTTGCGAGAGTTTTTCTGGCTGTGGGGCTAGCCGCCACTACCATCGGCTGCGTCACCACGCCTGGAGTTTCGGGCCACTTTGACCAGACACTTGCGGTGACGGGGCCCATCGTCCTCGAACTCAAGAATGGTTCGGGAGACGCAAAAATAACGCCGGGAACGGCCGGCCAGGTGCGCGTCCACGGCGACTTTACGGTGCGATCGTGGCCGTGGGAGAGTTCCGAACGGCGCGCGAAGGAGATCGCGGCACACCCACCCATCGAGCAAACCGGTAGCCTGGTGCGCGTGGGCCAGAGCCAGTTTCGAATGGAAGATTTCACCGTGAATTACACCATTGAAGTCCCGGCGGAGACGGAATTGCGCGGGACGGTGGGCTCCGGCGAAATCCACGTGAATGGAATTCACGGACCGGCAAGATTGACGGCGGGTTCGGGGACGATCGAGGCCAGGCAGATCGAGCAAGACACAATGGCCACGGCCGGCAGCGGCACGGTTGATCTGACGGATATTGGAGGGCAGGTGCAGGCGACCGTGGGATCAGGAGACGTGAACCTGACCGGCATTCAGGGCGAGGTGCGCGTGCGCGCGGGATCTGGCGACATCGTGATCGAACGGAGCAGTGGAGCGATCGATTCGACGACGGGGAGCGGTGACGTGAAAATCCGCGATGCAAGAGCCGATGTGCGCGCAAAGTCCGGCTCGGGCGATATCAGCATCGATGGTAATCCAGCGCCATCCAGTTCATGGGAGTTTCACACGGCGTCTGGAGACGTGACGCTCCGTGTCCCGTCGAGCGCAAGTTTCCGTTTCTACGCACACTCCATGTCCGGAAAAATCGAGACGAACATCCCGATGGTCGTCGAAGAACGGCCCAGGCACGAATTGCGGGCGCGAGTGGGCGATGGACAGGCGCGAGTGCAGGTGGTGACCGCGTCGGGCGATATCAGTCTTCAATAAGAGTTGTGGTCCGGGCAGTGGCTGACCGGGCTCTTCGATTGAGCAAAGCCTGCGAGTTTCCATCGCTTCTTTTCGATTCGGAAGTACAATCCACAACTGATGGCGCCGCTCAAACTTCTTCTGTTCGCGACGAGGACTATAATCCTGGTTCTGATGGCCGGGGCGCATCCGGCCGCGGCGCAAGATCCGGCGCCAAAACCCGCCGCAACCCCGGCATCACCCATGCCCGGTACAAAACCACAAACAACCTCGCCAGCGAAATCGAAAGCGAAAGAGCAAGCACCGAAAACACCCGACGCTGACGAAGCGCTTGAGCGTGCCGTGGCGGCCGCCGGCAACGACCGGGCCGCGCTGGTGCGCCGGCTCGAGGAATATTTGAAGCAATTTCCCGACGCTCCGCGCAAGGTGGACGTTTATCGCGCGCTGGTGGAGGCTTCCGAACAGCTTCAAGATCATGTACGCGCGCTCGAATATACCGAGCGGCTGATCGCCCTCCACCCGGATGACAATCAGATGATGCTGGTGGCGGCGGGCTTGCTCGAGCGCCAGGGCGACGAACACAGCTTGACGAAGGCAGTGGGTTATCTGAATCGCGTGATCGACCGGATCGAAAAAACACCGCCTGCCAACAAGCCGGCGCGCGTCTCCGCACCCGATTGGGAGCGGCAAGAAAATCAGATCCGCAGCGCGATGTACCTGATCCGCGGACGAGTGGAATTGGAACAGAGAGACTACGCCCGGGCGAAAAAAGATTTCGACACGAGTTACAATCTTGCGCCGAGCGCAGCGGCCGCGCTCTGGCTAGGGGACGTGGCTGAAATTCAGAAAGATTGCAAGACGGCGATTGACCGGTATATCGAGGCGTTCGTGCTGCCGGAGAAAAGCCAGATCGGAACCGTGGATCATCACGAGGTGCGTCAAAAACTGGGAAATTGCTGGCGTCGAGTCCATGGGAGCGAAGCAGGATTGGGAGAAGCATTGCTCGCCGGATACGATCGCGTGGACGAGATGCCGAAAGTGGGCGCGGCGCCGAGGAATCAGGGCATCAAGGAGGCGATGGATTTTGTTTTGCGAAAGCCAGATGGCTCGCCGGTGCCGCTGGCAGGTCTGAAAGGAAAAATCATCGTCTTGAATTTCTGGGCCACGTGGTGCGCGCCTTGCCGGGAGCTGGAGCCCCTATTCGGCCAGATTGCCCGGGATTATGTGGGGAAACCGGAGGTCGTCTTTCTCGCGGCGGATACGGACGAAGATCAGATGCGCGTCCAGCCCTACCTTGCCCGCGAAAAGATCAGCGTGCCGGTGGTGTTCGCGGACGGGCTGGATGATTTTCTGCAGGTTAATTCCATTCCCACTGTTATCGTGCTGGACCGTGGCGGGAAGATCGTTTTTCGTTCCGAGGGCTACAATTTGGATGACTTTGCGGGATTGTTGACCGCTGCTATCAATGCCGCGTTAACCACGGCGAATTGAATTCCGCTCCCAGAAAACTTCAGCCGGTTTAATCGAAATTCAGCGCAAGAAGGATAGAGTGTGTTTTTTAGCAGCCTCGCGGGCAGCGAGAATGGTGTTGACGTGGATGTGAACGGTGTCAGCCACGTTGCGCGCGTAGCCCCCGGCCAGCGTGATCGCCACGGGCACACCGAGCCGCCGGGCGTGCTCATACACCAGCGCATCCCGCTTCTTTAATCCGTCCATGGTCAGCTTAAGGCCGCCAAGTTGATCTTCGCGGTAGGGGTCGGCGCCGCCGAGGTAGAAAAGCAAGCCGGGATGGAAATCATGGAATGACTGCATCAAGTGTTTTTCAAGGATCGCGAGGTAATCGTCGTCGCCCAAGCCATCGGGCAGGTCAACGTCGACATTCGAGGGCGGCTTCGGATAGGGATAATTGTTTTCCTGATGGATCGAGAGAGTGAAGACGGTGCCGTCGCCGCCGAAGATTGCGGCCGTGCCATTCCCCTGATGGACATCGGTGTCCACAATCATGGCTGTCTCGATCGCCTGGTCGAACTGCATCCGGCGGATGGCGATGGCGACATCGTGAATCACGCAGAAGCCTTCGCCGTGATCGGGATAGGCATGATGAAATCCGCCGCCAAGGTTGACGGCGAAGCCGTCCGTCCGCGCCCGTTGCGCCGCCAGGATGGAACCGCCTGCGGAAAGCCAGACAGCTTCGATCAATTCTTTCGAATAGGGAATCTCGAGACGCATTCGTTCCGTGGCGCTGAGCGTGTTGGTCTTCAATTTGTGGACGTATTCGCGCGAATGGACGCGCAGGACGTCTTCGTCGCCGGCGGGCTGTGGGACAAGGAAGTCGTCCGGCCGTGCGATGCCTTCTGAGAGCAAGGCTTCATAGACGAGCCGATACTTCTGCGAAGGAAAGACATGGGCGCCGAGATTCAGATCGTAACGGTCGTCGTAAACAAGCTTGAAGGGTAGCGGCATTCTCCGGTGAGATTACCCCGAACTGTATCCGCTGGCAATCGTTGAACCGAGCGGCACAGGGCGAAAAACAATCCGTAGAAGCATGAATTGCGTACCCTAAGTGGTCATGTTAGCATTTCACTTTATGCGACGGATGCAGGCCATACTAGTCGTGCTCGCAATGCTGGCGGCTCCCATGGCGTTGCTGGCGCGTGCCGGCGCGTGCGAGCATCCGTGCTGCACTAATTTCTGCTGTGCTTCGAAGCATTCCGCTGTTCCGCAACCAGCGAGCGAGAAGGAAGCAGCGGGAATGATCTGCCACCGTCAAGGGCCGGCTCCCAGCGACTCCTGCATCGTCAAGTCGGGGTGCAATCACGCACTCGACTACGGTTTCGCTTCCCCGCTGCCGCGGACGGTACTAACTGCGGCCGCCGCCTTGATTGCTCCTCAACCACAAACTGAAATTGTAAGCATTGCGGGAATTTCGCCTCAAACAGGATTTTCTTTAACGCCGCTCCAGCCACCTCGAAGTTAGTTCCCCTTCCTTCCGGTTCAGAAACACAATTTATTGAGGGAACGGAGGACTCCTGTGCGCAGGCTCGGAATTCTATTTGGCGTGATGATATTTTTGTTTGGCGTGACGATTGCGCATGCCAGCATTTTTGGAAACATTCGGGGAATTGTTCACGACCCGCAACATCGACCGATCCAAGGCGCAACCGCGACGTTGCGCGCGCAGGGCTCGGATTGGTCGAAGACCACGCAATCCGGCTCGGATGGCGAATTCCAGTTCGATGCCGTGCCGGTGGGAGAATACCGCATCACCATCTCCCACGCCGGATTCGGCACGCTGGAACAAACGCTCACGGTAACTTCGGGCGAGGCTTCGGTGTTGCACTTTCCGCTGAGTGTGGCCAGCGTGTCGCAGAAAGTGGAAGTGACGGCAACGCAAGATCAGGTGAACCCCGAATCGTCTACATCGGAGACCACGGTCAG
>JBGQGW010000005.1:0-38388 GCA_041497605.1 Terriglobia bacterium
CTTGGAGAAATTGCTCTCCAATTGCGGAAGCAACTGGTGGCGAATCCTGGAACGCATCCGGCGCGTGTCCAGGTTCGTCGCATCCTCGCGCCAGGATTGTCCAATCTTCGCCAGGAATTCGCGCAAAGCACTGCGGCGGATATCGAGCAGCGGCCGCACCACAGCCCCGATGACCGGATAAATCCCTGCCAAGCCCTCCAGGCCCGTGCCGCGGATTAAGCGCCCAAGCACGGTTTCCGCCTGGTCGTCGGCTGTATGTGCCACGGCAACGCGGCTCACGCTTTCTCCTTCGACGACGCGCACGAAAAATGCGTAGCGCAGCTTTCGCGCTCCATCTTCGAGGTTCCAACGATTTTCGCGCGATCGGGCGGCGACATCTTCTCGATCCGAGATAAATTCAAGCTTGCGCTCGCGCGCGAGCGCAGCGGCAAATTCTTCATCGGCATCTGAATCCGAGCCGCGGAGCAGATGGTTGAAATGCAGAACGACCAGCGTAATCCCCAGCTTCCCGCGCAAATCCTCGAGCAAGCGCAGCAGGGCTACCGAGTCAGCGCCGCCGGAAACGGCTACACCGACACGGTCGCCCGCCTGGAGCATGTGGCGACGGTGAATCGTTTCCAGCACTTGCTCGTGAAGTTTGCTTTGCTTTGCGCGCACGGGAATGAGACGGCTGTCCGCTGCTCTGTCGACAACTATGTTAACAGCCGGGCAAAGATGCGTACAGCGAAACGGGAGTCCGATTCTGGGGGCACGAGGAAGGAGAAATTCACGCTTCTGATTCGGATGGGATCTCGAAGGAGTTTAGATTCGTCCAGCAGATTGCTGCGCAAGCAGGTCGCGACTGAAGGCAATTCGCCGGTCGAGTGCCACAGCGGCGAAGTAAGAGCAGTTCTCGCGCTCGCGCTCGGCCCAGCCCGCGATCGCAGGGACCATGGAGCGAAGCATGCCGCGAGCGGTGCTCAGCATCCCGTGGTAAGCGCCAACCAGGCGAATCTCCATTCCGTCATCTCCCCGCTCGGGGCACAAGCGGACGAGCGAAACGAGCCGCCGGAATTCGTCCCCATTTACCGGCTGTGCTGCGATGCCCGCCACCTCTCGTACTTGCTCGGAGAGCTCGACTTTGCTATACGCGGCAATCACCGAGCGGCAGTACGAGATGAAGAACTGCAGCAGAGCAGCGATGGAGATAACTACAATGAGTGCGGCAATCATCGGGCCCCCGCCACCAATCTCGCCGTTGCCAGCCGCGCGTTCTCTGGAACCCTGGTGAATGTATATGCCCAGGCGAGCGGCAGCCATGTGCCTATGATCGGCATAAGAGCCTTGAGGAAAGAAACATTGGGAAACAGATTGCGCAGCGCGTACAACGCCGCATAAGCGCTGAAATACACACCGAGCGAGAGCACGAGTTGAATTAAGCGCAGCCTCGTTTCACGCAGCTTCATCACCGCGCCCCACAGCACGTAGGTCAGCACCACTCCAACGAAATAGAGGTTCTGGCCTAACTCCACAACCAGCCGGCTGGTCATGTTGTCTGTATTGTGGCGCACCACCACATAGGAGAACCACGCGGTTCCTGCCAGCAACAGAGCTGTGGCGCCGCGAAGGTACCGGCCGACTTTCATTTCGCGAAACACGTGCTGGTAGAGGTGCATGATCGCGAAGTACATCACCACGGTGAGCAGGCAGTCCGAGTAATAATAAACGTACCGATATTGAACCGAGGAGAAGCCATATTTCGTAAAGACGGCAAAGTGGACGACAGTCGTCAGAGCCAAAACCATCATGTACAAATTCAGGGTAAGATAGCGGGAAAAATCTTTGCGGATGATTGAACACACAACTACGTATGCTTCTAAAGCGAAGCTAACAATCCAGATCAGATAATCTAGCGGGCCAAGCATTTACCTTCCAATGGAAGCCTGGCTTGGCCTGCCCTCCCGGTTATCCGGGATGCCCCTACCTAACCCAGGGCGTTGGCGGTGCGGGTGAACCCGTATGCCACGGCGTTGGCGGTGCGGGTGAACCCGTATGCCACGGCGTTGGCGGCGCGGGAGATCCCGTGTGCCACGGCGTTGGCGGTGCCGGTGAACCCGTGTGAGCCATTAACCAGGGTGTTGGTGGCGCCGGCGATCCGGTGTGAGCAACTGCCAAATTGCTCAAACCCATCGCGCCGGCGAGAACAAGCAGCACCAGTAACAACACTGCTGTCCACGCGTTTAGCGTCTTCATACTGCCTCCGAGTCCAGATACAACTTCCCAAATACGACTCGGGGGAGTATAGACAGACTGGTGCCGTCAAGAGGGGAATGTTTGGGCACCGTGCCCAAACGATACACACCCCCCTCCCTGGGGGAGCCAGAGCCTCTTCCTAATTGTCCTGGGCAACGTAGCGTTCTCGAGCGAAGTGGGTCAACGGTACGTCCGTACTACCTTGCTGATCTTTTCGAAACACGCAGTTCACACCAATACAAAATGTTTACGCGGTGCGCACTGCATTTGCGCGGATCACCTTGGATGCGCGTGGATCACGTCTTGACACTGCGCGAAGCCTCCCCGTAGCATGAGAATGCTTCCCCGGTGCCGGTGTAGCTCAGAGGTAGAGCGAGGGTCTCATAATCCCTAGGCCGTGGGTTCGAGTCCCACCGCCGGCACCATTCTTTGTCGCGTATTTATGCCGTTTTTCTCTTGTAGAAACACTCTGCTTCATTCGCAAAATCCCGGCAGGTCGCTTTGGAAAATGCTATACAGAGAGCCTGGAAGCTGAGTTAGAAAACTCTTATGAGAAAGTTTCTCAGGCTGAGCCTATTAATCGTTTCCATAGCGCTGGCAGCGTGGTTTGCCTGTGCTTTAAGTACGGCGTTGAAGGTTCGCAATTCAGCGAGATTAAGCTGCAATATGCAATTTAGCCCTGGGACTTCAGAGAACTTTTCATACTTCCAAATCGAAATAAGAGATCAGGACCCAACTGAGCCATTTTTCAACGGGGGAATTTTCCTGAACTTTGGAAACATGTCGGGAAAGAATCCTACAAAAGTAACTATTACAAGATCGGCAGAAGGAACTTATGCTCAATCGGTTGTATTTGCTGATCTCCAATACGACGATATTAATAAAACACTCTGGATGGCAAAGCCGACCGAAATGACTTTTGTTAGGCTTGCAGGATCGCATATGAACTTTCCATTCGATTCCGCTAACTTCGACTTCAACCTCTCATTCGTTCCATCGCCCATATTTACCCATATTTTGATAAGGAATTTCACATCAAGTTTTTATCTACCGTGTGACAGCGTGTCAGCATTACGCAATTTAGACAATAGTTATCGTGTCAAGTTTGATTTGCGACGGAATCCTTTGGTTGTACTGACAGCGGTCGTTTTAATAATTGCGGAGACAGTGTTCCTTTTTGCGATTGTGTTTTTCCTAAAATCTGAAGTCCTTCCCACTGCGATAGCATCATTCTTTTTCTCTCTCTGGTCGATCAGGACAATCCTCGGTTCTGAGATGAAGACATTTCCGACATATTTCGATCTGGCTATTCTCTCACTTTGCGTGCTCCTGGTCGTTTCGATCGGGATCAGGTTATCGGTGAAAGACTTAAAGTAGTTTATCTTTTTTGAGTCCTTTTGTTGCTTCCGAGAGCGTGCGGCTTCCCCGCCGAATTTTATTTCGGGCGGACGAAGCCACAATCCTTTCGTGTCCCCTCTTCACGATTGCGATGAATCTGCTTAAAAGTAATTCGTTGAGGCGAGTGGCGCAGGCTCAATGCGGCGAAAAGATTTTGGGTGCCGCACCCTTCGCTCTTACGCGTGCGGTTCTTGACTTTTCCTTTTCTTGTTCGATTCTTGCTGTCTCCTCCGTCACCAATTCCTTAACAATGGAGTCTACTTGAAGTGCCGGTATCTCGTTGCGCCTTCACCGAAGAAAGAATGCTAGAATGAAAAAATGGGTAAGGAAGTCGTTAGGGTTCCGATAAGTATCCCCCCGCTGCTAGCCCCTTCCACAAAGACATTTATAACCCTTCTATCGGGTAGCACCATAGATTTACCTACTTGCCGTCCAGTCTTCTCCGAGTGGACGGGGAAGCCCCCCGCTTTTAATTATGGAAATAAACCAACCCTCAACGATAGAGGAAAAGCGGCGTATGCGGAGCTTGTCATATTAAATTTACTTCGCGCCTCTGGATGGGAAGGCGTGTGGGTTGCGAATTTCGGCGGTACTCATTTTCTGCGTGACATGCCTTCCGGTTGGAAACTGGCTTCTCAACACGTAGCAATACCCCCAAAGAGAAAAACCCTATTGGATAGCATTCGTAGGGCGGCTGGAACGACAGGATGCTTTGACATCTTTGCATGGAAAAATAATGACGTTTTGTTTTGTGAAGCGAAACACAAAAGTGGAAGACTTAAGGGAAACGATCGGCTTACCAAACCACAATATAAGTTCATTGAGGGCGCGTTGGCGTGTGGAGTGTGCATTGACTCACTATTGTTCGTTGAATGGAGGGTGGAGTGAAGTCACAAGTACATTCAAGTTTACTGATTTGCTTTATGTATTTCCTTCGACCGTCCTCCTTTAGCGCTTCGTTCACTAACTGGGTTTAGGAAAAACGCCGTCTCTCCGTTTCAATTGGAGAAACGCCGTGGAGTGGCTTACTTACAAGGATGGTGATATTCCCTTGCGGGGGAGTAAAATATGAAAATAAAATCCTCCAGTTCAGGCAAGAAACTTTCAATGAGAGCACTGTCAATACGCCAGCCATGGGCAGAGATAATCCTTAGAGGGCGGAAGCCCTTTGAGTTACGAACCTGGACGACGAATTACAGGGGGCCTCTGGTGATTCACGCGGCAATGAAAATATATGCTGAGGATGCGCGGCAGTTAGGGCTGAATCCTGAAAAGCTCATTACTGGTGCCTTCGTTGGTGTTGCTATCTTGACGGATGTGAGACCCCATACCAAAGCGGATGCGAGAGTGCTCAAGAAAAAAGGGGTGGGGGATGGGTGGTTTCCGCATCGCTTCTCATGGGTTTTGAAGAAACCTTGCCGTATTTCGCCGGTCAAAGCCAAAGGGCAACGTGGCCTGTTCAAGCTTCCAAAGGCGGTAGAGCGTCGAATCAGCAGGCTGCTTTCGGTTGGACGCTGATGGCGGGTGGCCCACAAGTCGGTTTTACGTGTGGGGATTTATCTATTTACGCCGAAAGGGTTGAACCACAACAAGTGCCGCCGGTAAAATCACTGCTGCCCCAGGCATTGAGTGAACAATTCCAAGAACAATCCCTGGAACGCCAATCTCCCGATTGGCGCCCACCAATACGCCATTCAGGCGAGTGGCGTTCCCAGGAGGGTGGCCCGGAGATTCGCTCTCCTGGAGACTTCGCGTTCCCACACGTCGGTTTTACGGATGGGAGTTTTGACTTTGAATTCTTAATTTTTGATCGTCGGCATTTTCCTCCTTCAAAAGATGTGCAATCTAGCGTAGCTTAGACCTCCATCCACCATCCGAAGGAGTCCCGCCCTTCCCGACGAAAACCATCGGGACGAGAGAGGGACGGCGCTACACACTTCCAAAATGTCTACGCGACAGAAGGTCTTGACTATTTAGTTGCCTTTGTGGTAAATGGTGGTATGAGAGAATACGACAGCACCCCCCAGCCGGCAGTATCCAACAGCGATCCCAAGTTTAGACTGAACCCTTACCGGCGCCCCCGCAGGCGCATTCCCGGGCAAAATCGGGTTCAATACCAGCCCGTCCCACAAGAAAAATCGGGATGCAAAGCCCGCATTTCTAATCGCCTGGCTAATCGCCAGAGGAATTCAATGACAAAATGACGCAACCCATTGAAAACACAAGGCGGCAGAGCAGTCTAATCGCTCCTATATCGTCGATTTTAGGGTGCCGGTTCTGGAGGCCGGTTTTGTCGGCAAGACCAAAGTCCAGACCCCGGCCAGCGCGCCGGGCGGAGCATGCAGGCGGGCAAGAACGCCCGGATCTAGAGCTTCGGGGCAAATTTCAAGCGCTGCCACTCGCGCTTCTGGTCTTTGCGGGTTTCGCGGGCGGCATTCCGTTTCATTGGTTGACATCCTTCCGCACGTTCCTTCACGATGGCCGCCATTTGATGCAGGCTTATGAAAGGGGATGGCGGGATGCGCGCGGATACTCTGGTGATCGTCAATCCGGCGGCGGGTGGAGGACGAGCGCTGCGGGCGGAACCTGAGGTCGCGAAATACTTCTCGCGCAACAATCTGCGGGCGGAATTTGTTCGATCGCAAAGCACCGATGATTTGCGGCGGCGCGCCGCGGAAGGTGCGAAGGCTGGTTTTCGCGCCATTGTGGCCCTGGGGGGCGATGGGGCGTTCCATCACCTGGTGGAAGCCACAATGGGTTGTAATGTCGTCTTGGGATTTCTTCCCGCGGGAAACGGCAACGATATCGCCGAAGCATTAGGAATTCCCCAAGATCCCATCGCTGCGGCAAGCATATTCCTGAAATCGAGCCCGCGGCCGATTGATGTAATCCGTGCGACGTTTACAACCGGCCGCTCGGCCGTTTTTGTAGGAGCAGGCGGCGTTGGGCTTGACGCGGAGGCTGCGCAACTGGCGAATACGCGATTCCGCCGCTGGCCCCGCGTAACCCGCTATCTGGCCGGAGCGTTCTGGTCGTTCGCGCACGCTAAGTCTTTAACGCTCGAAACCGAAATCGAAGCTGAGTCGGGCCCCATCACGTGGACGGGAAAAATCTTGCTCGCCGCGGTGGCCAATTCGCCGTGGTACGGCTCCGGCTTTCGAATTGCTCCGGCGGCTGAATTGGATGATGGCTGGCTCGATGTTGCGCTGGTGGAAGAAATTCCCTGGACGCGGCTGCTGGAAGCGCTTCCGATCTTGCTGCGCACAGGCGACCTTCGCTGGCCTGAAATTCAACGCTACCGGGCGCGGCGCCTGGTCCTGCGCACGAATCGCCCGGCGCTCGTCCATGGCGACGGTGAAATCCTTGGAGAAACTCCCGTGGAATTTGAAATTTTAGCGGGAGCAATTCGCGTGGCCGCACCTGCCAGCCGCAAATCCCTCTAGTAAAGGGCTTGATCCGCCCCAAGTGAAAAGGCCGGACCGATCGATTACCTATTTTCCTTCTTCTTATTGAGTTTCAAGGTGAGCGGAATGTCTTTGCGATCGTCGAAGCTGGAAATCGTGTGCGCCGCCGACATCATGTCGTTGTGCTCGGCATGGATTTCGTAATCCACGTTGACGTCCAGCCCGCTGAAGCGATAGCTGCCCGTATCGTCGGAGATATACGTTTTCACTGACAATGTCTTCGCATTCTTCAGATAGACCACGGCGCTCGCGACGGGGTTTTCGCTTTTATCCAAAACACTCCCGTGAACGGTGCGCAACTGCTGATCACCTTTCTTCTCTTGCGCGCCCGCAGTTATTCCGATGACGAACAACAGCGCAAATACAAGCATGATCGAAGGGCGTATCACTTTTTACCTCCAGCCGCGCGCTGCATCTTGAACGCCAAATCCACCCGGTTGCCCTGCTGCCAGGTATCCACCATACGAGTTAGTGGTTCATAGCCTTTTGCTTTGATCGTAATCTCATACTTGGGACCCGGCGCCACGCGAATGGCAAATTCTCCACGGTCGTCTGAATTCGATTCCCATTTTGGCTTTTTCTGGTCTTCCCGCCTTACCTTCACTTCCGCCCCCGGCAGCGCAAGTCCCTGGTCGGTGTAAACGTTTCCATAGAGAAGAAACGACTCCGCGTATTGTTCCGCTTTGCTCTTCTTCTGTGCGCTTGCGGGAGCGATTGAACCATTTGCAACCATCCCGGCGCGCACGGCGGTTTCCGCGTCCAGCAGCACTCCACCCGGGGCCGCCGGCGCGGGCCACGTGATCAGGGCACAGACGAGAAAGGCGGCGAAAGACACGTCTCGCATAGTTAAGATGAGGGAGAGAGCGGAAAAGATGCCGAGGCGAATTGCGCGAGAGTTACTCTTCTTCATCCTCGTCCGAATCCACAACGCTGCTCTCTTCGTCTTTCTCCTCTTCGTCTTCCTCTTCTTCTTCCTCGGAGATGACGTTGAGATGGACGGGGTGGATCTGGACTACCTCGAGCTCGATGTTGCACTCCGGGCAGGTCAGGATTTCGCCTTCCTCCACTTCGTCTTCATCCATATCAATTTCGGCGTCGCATCCCGGGCATCTGATCATCGCGAAATCCTCCTTCCCGAACTGAACCTCCAACCGAAGAGCGTATTATATACCCGAGCTGTCAAGATTTTCCCGGACGAATGATGTGGAAGTAAACGGAAGCAGCGAGGCCCATGGAATCGCGTGAATATCCGAACCGTCCGATTGTGGGGGTCGGCGGCGTGGTGATTGAGGAAGGCCATGCGCTGCTGATTCGCCGCGGCAGCCCGCCTCTGCAAGGGGAATGGTCCATTCCAGGCGGGAAGTTGGAGGTGGGCGAGACGCTTTTCGAGGGTGTGCAGCGTGAAATGCTCGAGGAGACTGGCCTGGAAGTGCGCGTGCTGGAACTGATCGAAGTATTCGAGCGCATCTTTCCCGATGCCGGCGGCCACCCGCAGTATCATTTCGTGATTCTGGATTATTTGTGCCAGGCCGTTTCCGGCACGCCGCGCCCCGGCGGCGATTCCACGGAAATCGCCCGCGTGCGCGAAGAAGATCTGGAGAAATATTCGCTCACACCCGCCGCCACGCGGGTCCTGAAAAAAGCATTTTCCATGTCCCGGGCCGCCCGATAGAACAACGCGCGGTTCACCGGCGCGCCGAATCCGGGCTAGCCCGCATTTCTCACCATGAAAGCGCGCATCGAGCCGAATCCATTGGTGATGCTTGTGGGGCCTCCGGTATTGATCAACTCCACGTTCCCGTTGCTATTGCTGATGGTGACGCACTGGCCGATGCGTCAGAGTCGCTTAAGTTTGTTTCGGTTGGCGGGTTATCGCGGTCTCGATGATAGAATCCGCAATCCTGCTCGATCGGCGGAATGATGAGCTTCACGATTTTTTTCACGTTTGTCGCAATGATTGCCGGCGCCATCGCGTCGGTATCCGGCTTTGGCATCGGCAGCATTCTCACGCCATTGCTGGCCGTGCATACCGGGACGAAGATTGCCGTAGCGGCCGTCTCGATTCCTCACATCGCGGGAACGGCATTGCGTCTGTGGATTACACGTCAACATGTGGATCGCCGTGTGTTGTGGTCATTCGGCGTCACCAGCGCTCTGGGGGGCCTGGCCGGCGCGCTGATTCATGCCCGATCGAGCAGCCACTTGCTCACCTATGCGCTGGCGGCATTGCTGATTTTCGCCGGGATCATGGGCTTGACCGGCTTTGCCAGCCGTCTACGATTCGGCCGGCGCGCCGCCTGGATCGCCGGAGCGGTGTCCGGAGCGCTCGGCGGAATGGTGGGGAATCAAGGCGGAATTCGCGCTGCTGCGATGCTGGGATTCGACGTTCGGAAGGAAGCCTTCGTCGCGACGGCGACGGCCATCGCACTTCTGGTGGATTGTGCGCGGATGCCTGTTTATGCCGTGGCGGACCGAGGGCCGGTGTTCCAGATTTGGCCACTGGTTGCTCTGGGCACGGTCGGCGTGCTGATCGGCACAGTCGTCGGGGCGCGCGTGCTCCACAAAATTCCGGAATCAATTTTTCGACGCATCGTCTCGGCCGTCGTTTTCGCCCTGGGCATCAGCCTTCTGATTTTTCCACAGAATTGATTTCAAAGCGGGAACTCTTGGGCGGGAACAAGTAAGGCAGGCCGTCCTCGGCCGATCGGCGGCAAGTAGGGCTCGCGCGGAAACTTCGGCGCCGCAACAGCTAAACTGCCGCTGACTTCCCGAGCATCGATTTAAATTCCGGTTCATCCCGGAGGCAAGCGAGATCGGGATCGCGCGCCGCCCAGTCAATACTGGCAAAGCCGGCGTCTTTGGCTCTCTTCAGCAGGGCCAATGCTTCCACTTTCTTCTTCATGATTCCGTAAACACAGGCGGCATTGTAAAGAATGTTGGCGTCCTTCGGCCGCAAGACTGTGGCAATTTGCAACTCTCGAGCCGCCTCAGCCTCTCTCCCGAAGAATGCGTATTGCACCGCCAGCAGGATGCGGGCGCGGACATCTTCAGGGACAAGCTCGAGTTGCTGTTCCAGGGCTTTGATTTGACGCAGGCGCAGAGCACGCGCCGATTCTACTTGCCCTACTCGCTCCAACGCGAGAGTTGTGGGAACATATACGTTGTAGTCGTCTCCGGAAAACTCCACGGCTCGATCGCTAATTGCAGCGGCTTCCTGGAATCGGTCCGAACAAAAGTAAGCTCCCCCCAGTGTCCAATACGCGCTTTCACTATCGGGTTTGCGCTCGATGGCGCGCAGCGCGTATTCAATGGCCTCGTCGTACTTGCGTTGAGCCATGGCAATCCGCGCGCGGGCCGCCAGAGCGGCCGGGAGTTGCGGTTCGAGCGCCAAGGCGTGTTCGCAGGCAGCGAGCCCTCTCTCGATCCATCGGGGGTTCTGTTCATGCCATTCGTAGAAGAGAGCGCAGACCAGGGCCAGTCCAGCATGAGCCAGGGCGAACCGCGAATCGAACGAAATCGCCTTTTCGTACATCTCGATCGCGAATTCCAGATCGGTGCGCGTCACGCGGCGCGTGTAACTTCGCCCGCGCAAATAGCAATCATAGGCCTGCGTATTTTCCGTGGGCTTCTGGGCGATGGCCTGCTGTTCTTGCGGCGTGAGCGTGATGCGAAGAGCCTGAGCGATCTTGCTGGCCATTTCATCTTGTACTTCGAAGACGTCTTTCATCTCGCGGTCATACCGCTCCGCCCAGAGAGAAAAATCCTTGCGGGCGTCGATCAACTGCGCCGTGATCCGGAGCCGGTTGCCGGCCCGCCGCACGCTGCCCGTCAGCACATAGCTGGCGTTGAGCTCGCGTCCCACCTGGGGAGCGGTGATCGGCTTTTCCCGGTAAGCCAGCACCGTGGCGCGCGGATAAACATGCAGGCCCTTGATTTTCGATAGCTCGGTGATGATGTCTTCAGTCATGCCGTCGCGGAAGTATTCGTCTTCTTTCGCGGCGCTCAAATTTTCAAAATAGAGCACGGCGAGCGACTTTTCCGTCCGCAGCGGCGCATCCGTTTGCCGCGGCAGAGCCTGCAGCACATCCTGCATCGAGCGGAACCGGCGTTCCGGAGACTTCTGCAAGCATTGCTCGACCACTCGTTCCCATTCGGGGGGCATGTCGGGAGCCACTTCCCGCAAGGGGGTGAGCGGCTGGTGCAGGATCGCATGAAGTGTATCAATCGAAGTTGTGCCACGGAACGGCAGCCGGCCCGCCAAACACTCGTAAAGCAACACGCCGAACGAAAACACGTCGCTCCGGGCGTCCGTGGGCTCGCCCAGCAGTTGTTCGGGGGACATGTAAGGAACTGTGCCGCCAGTGCTCCACTGCGTGGCCGTGCGCGTGATGAAAGTTTCAGCCGCTTCTCCGGCGCTTCTCTCTTTTCCCGCGAATACGGCCAGGCCGAAGTCCAGAACCTTCACTCGTCCCTTGTCATCCAGCATGATGTTGCCCGGCTTGATGTCGCGGTGCAGGACACCGCCCTGGTGGGCTTCGTTCAGTCCCTCGGCAATCTGCCGCGCGATGTCGCATAATTTGGTTCGCGTGATCGCGCCGCGCTGCAAAATAGTCTTGAGACTTTCGCCCTGCACCAATTCCATGGCGATGAACGAGGTGCCCTCGGATTCGCCAATCTCGTAAACGGTGGCGATGTTGGGATGGTTCAGGCGCGATGCGGCTCGAGCCTCCGTGAGCAGACGGCGCTTTGCGGCCGGGTCAGCGGCAAGCTCCGCGGGGAGAAATTTCAGCGCCACTTTGCGCTGTAGAGACAAGTCTTCGGCTTCGTAAACGGCGCCCATGCCGCCTTCGCCGATTTTCTTGATGACGCGGTAGTGTCCGAGAGTTTGGCCGACCATTCGAGTCACAATCTGTGGCGCGCAGGGATGTTAGATGGCAGAGGTTTGCGTGTCAATGCGGGTGCCAGTCAGGTTCGGGGACGAATCAGAGTTAGCCGGCCAGCTTTCGGCGCTCGTCATGCCGCAAGAGGTGGGGCGGCGCTTCCTGTTGGGGTTCGATGGGCAGTTCGGGAACGCGCCCGAAGCGGCGCTCGCGAGTCGAGTATTCCTGAACAGCAGCGCGCAAGTCTTCGGCGGTAAAGTCCGGCCACATTTTTGATGTGAAGATCAGCTCCGCATACGCTGACTCCCATAACAAAAAATCGCTCAGCCGGCGTTCGCCGCCCGTGCGGATTACCAGATCCACATCGGGTACAGGGCCGCCCGCATGGGTCACTCGACCCAGCAAGCGCGCGAACTCCTGTTGCGTAATCTCCAAACTCGAGAGCATCCAGCAGGCAGCCCGCAGAATTGCTTCCCGCGCGGAATAATCCACGGCGATCCGAAGGTCGAGCATGCGGCCATCTGCCGTCATCTGCTCCGCCGATTCGATGGCGGCCACCAGGGAAGGGGTGAGCCGGTCGCGCCGCCCGATCACGTGGACGCGCACGCCGTGCGCCGCGCATCGCTCCGCTTCCGTGAGCAGGTAGTCCTCGAGCAGGCCAAGCAGCGTCGCGACTTCCACCTCCGGGCGCTGCCAGTTGTCGGAAGAAAACGCATACAACGTCAGCGTCCCAATGCCGAGCTCCGGCGCCGCCCGCACCACGCGGTGCACCGCATCCACCCCGGCGCAGTGTCCGGCCGATCGCGGCCAGCCGTGCGCCGCGGCCCAGCGGCCGTTTCCATCCATCAGAATAGCGACGTGCAATCCGCTTCGGGTTCTATTATTCAACGTACTCTTCTCCATGAAGCATGAGGCCCAAAAAATTTTCGCCGCGCTCTCAGCCTTCCCGCGTGGCGCGAATTAAAGATTCCATATGATCCAGATAGCGCTCCAGCGCTTTCCGCCCCGCCGCCGACAGGCGATATTCCGTCTTCGGCAGCCGCCCCGAAAACGATTTCGAGCAAGCGATGTAGCCGGCATCTTCCAGCTTTCGCGCATGCACGCTCAGGTTGCCGTCACTCGCGCGCAGCAAATCCTTCAGTTCTCCAAATGTCAGAGAAGAATTCACAGCCAGCGCGCTGATGATTCCCAGCCGCGTTCGCTCATGAATCAACCGGTTGAGATCCCGCGCCGGAGTCTCCGCCGTGCGATTCCGCCGGGCGGAGGCTCCCTTCGGCTCGCGCTCCGACCGCAATGCCCCTTGCTTAGCCACCAAACCTCCTCGCAATTACCGCTCCGAAAATGATGTGCAGCCCCCCGAATCCCGCCGCCAGGAATCCATCGCCCCAGGACGCCGGAGAAAATAGCGCCACCGCTCCCAGCACCAGGAAGCAGAGTCCCATCAACGGCACAATGCGGATCGAAAATGCTCCGCCCGTCATCACGCCCGCGCCGTAAAGCAGCAGCCACATTCCCGCAATCGCGCCTGTGAAGCCGGCGCGGTACAAAACCACCGTCAGCAGCGCGGCAACGAAAACAGAGGGAGAAAAGCTCAGCACGAATTTGCGCCCGGGTCCGGAAAGCAACGGCACTCCCGCCGCGCGCGCCTTCGAAAGCGTGGTCCATCCCGCAATGCCGATGGCAACGGCGGCTTCCACAACCCACGTGATCAGCCAGGCCTGAGCCGAGTCCTGGCGGCTGGCCACGGCCGCGGCGCCCAGGGCCGTAATCCCCAGCGCCACGCCGCCCCAACCCGGGACAGCGGTAAAGGAGGCGGCCCGCTCCATGGTCTCGCGGATATACCGAAGATTGTCTCGCGCGTGAGCATCGAGCGCGATGGGCCCGGTCTCGGGTGGGCGAAGCGGCTTGACGGTTGCCATGAACCAAGTGTACGCCGGGCGAGTTCACCGTCAAGTACTTTGTGACGTAAAGTGTAATAGCCTGCAGGAAACATGGGCGGGGCAAGAGAGACGAAAATGCCGGCGGGGAAAACATGGAAATCCTGGCACTCGACCGAGTAGGCGTTGTCCTGGAAGCGCGGCGGGATTATGCTTGCTGCCGGAATTTTCAAGGAGGCTTCAAGATGAAGCGTTTTTGTATGATTGCTTTGGCGGCAGTGCTTTTCCCGCTGGCCGCCGGCGCGCAAGAATCAAAATCGGAAACAAATCCTGTCAGCAACGCGGTCAAGCAGAGCGTCGCACGCATGTCCAAGAACATGGTGGCCGCGGCCGACGCCATGCCCGCCGACAAATACAACTTTCATCCCACCCCGGAGCAAATGACGTTCAGCCATCTGGTAGCGCACATGGTCGGGTCGAATTTCCTGCTCTGTTCGAAAATTTCGGGCGTGGCTGCTCCCGAGAGTTCGAAGGTCACCGATAAAGATCCAAAGGAGAAGCTGGTCAGCGCGCTCAAAGCTTCCTTCGATTTCTGCACCGAGACGCTCAGCAAAGTGGACGATTCCAATCTGGGCGAAACCCTGACGCTTTTCGGCACACGCACGGCCTCGCGCGCCGGCGCCATGATCGCGCTCACCAACGATTTCGCCGACCACTACGGCATGGCCGCGATGTATCTACGGCTGAACGGCATCCTGCCGCCAACGGCGCAGCCACAAAAGTAAGGATTAACGCCAGCTCGTATTTGGCGGGGAATGGCCGGTTGAAAGACTGTGCCACGCGGCTGACCGAGGCGGCAGCCCCGGGATCAGCGCGGACGCGCGGGGTTTCTGGGGTAGCGGCCCATCAGCCAGTTCCAGCGGATCACGAACAAATCGGCGAACATGCGCACGCTATCGCGCACCACGTGAACTCTTGTGGCGGGATCGTGCGCCCAGCGCACCGGCACTTCCGCCCCGCGCAACCCGTGCCGCCAGGCAAGATAGAGGATTTCCGGATCGAAGCCGAAACCTTCGATTCGCTGCTGCTCGAAAATAATCCGCGAGCGTTCCCGCAGAAACGCTTTAAAGCCGCACTGGGTATCCTCGAATTGCACTTCCGTCATCACCCGCACAATCCCGTTGAAAATAATTCCGGCATTCTCGCGCAGGAGCGATTGCCGCACGGAGATCAGGCTGCGGTCAAGCGCGCGGGAGCCGATCGCGAAGTCGGCATTCTCCAGGGCACGGAACAGTTTGTCCGCTTCTTCGATCGGAGCGGAAAGATCGGCGTCGGTGAACATGGCGATGCGCCCGCGCGCTTCGAGCATTCCGTGTTTTACGCTGAAACCCTTGCCGCGGTTGCGCCCATTCGAAATCAGCCGCAAGTTCGGCATCCGCTGCCGCCACTGCTCCACCACGCGCGCGGTCCCATCCGTCGATCCATCATCCACCACCAAAATTTCCGCGGTCAGCGGCGGGCGCGCGGCAAGGTATTCGCCGATCAGGTGGAGCGCGCGCGGCAAGCGATTTTCTTCGTTGTACGCGGGAATGATGATTGAAAGCTCGGGCGCGGAATCCATCACGCGGACCGGTCCGGCCAGCCATAGCGGCCAATCAGGGGAACGAACCGGCAATCGAAAAGAGTCTGTTCGATGATCTGGCCCTGGTGTTTTGCAATGCGGCGCAGGTTCTGATGATCGGATGCGCCGACGGGAATGATCAAGCGTCCGCCTTCCGCCAGTTGATCCAGCAACGGCGGCGGAATCGAGGGCGCCGCAGCGGTGACGAGAATACGATCGAACGGCGCCGCTTCGGGCCATCCGAGCGTGCCGTCGCCCGCGCGGATCTGCACGTTGGCGTAACCGAGCCGCGCCAATCGTTCGCGTGCCGCAGCGGCAAGCGAAGCGCGCGATTCGATCGAATACACTTCGTGCGCCAGTTTCGCGAGCACCGCGGCTTGATAGCCGCAGCCCGTGCCAATTTCCAGCACGCGCTCATTCCCCGTCAATTCCAGCGCGGCGGTCATCGCCGCAACTATAAATGGCTGGGAAATCGTCTGGCCCTCGCCAATCGGCAAAGGCTTATCGGTGTAAGCATCCGCTCGCTGGTCTTCCGGGACGAATTCGTGCCGCGGCACCACCCTCATGGCTTCCAGCACTTTGGGGGAAACGACGCCACGGCGGAGAATTTGCTGCTCGACCATGGCGTGGCGCAAGGCTTCGACTCCCGCCCCCGGCGGCGCGCCATTTCCCGGTCTGTGGTTGGCGTCTACAGGCATTTCGTGTATCGCGAACGCGAGCGAACATCGCCGGACCTGCACCACCGGGCTATTCGGAACGCCTTACTTCGAATGCGCGCCGATCTGTTTCAGCAACTCTTTCACCGCCGCATCGAGTTGCGAATCCCGCCCGGTGTAGCTTTCTCCGATCGGCCGGACAACCGGAATATCCACGGGCCGTGGATGCATTTCCATGGGCGTGCCGTCCGCCGCCGTAATTTTGATGAAGGGAAGCCGCAGGATGGAGCCATCGATCAACGTTGTGCCGCCCGTATAGATGATCCAGCCCCCGGTCGGCTCACCCACCACGGTTCCCAGATGGAGCGACCGGTAGCCTTCCGAAAAATCCTCGGCATCGGAAAGCGAATGCTGGTTGGTGACCAGAATCGTCGGCAACTCCAGCGAGCGCTGGCCCAGTTCCGTGCGCGCGGGATAGGTGGAAAAGCCGCGCGGCGTCATGTTCAGATAGCCGCGCCGCGCCAGCACGTCGATTGCATATACATTGACGAATCCCCCGGTGTTGTTGCGAACGTCGATCACCACTCCCTGCCTCGACTGATTTTCCGAGTCCAAATCCATATAAAGCTGCTCAAGCGCGTCTCTGGACATATTCACCATGTGAACGTACCCCAGCTTTCCTCCGCTGGCACGCTCGACGTAAGCCCGACGCTCCTCCACCCATTCGCGGTAGCGCAATCCCTTTTCCGTATTCGCACTCACCGGCTTCACCACCGCGTCGTGCGAATCCTTTCCATCCGCGGATGCGGAAATCTTCAAGACAATGCGCTTCCCGATCGTGTGATCCAGCAGAGAGTGCAGATTCACCGGGGGCGCCACTGATTTGCCCTCGACGGCCACCAGGTAGTCTCCTGCATGAATATTCTTCGCCAGATCGGCGGGCCCAAACGGCACCAGGTGCACGATGCACAGTCTGCCGCTGCTTTCATATTCACGCCGGTCAAAATCCACTCCCAATTGGCCGGCTGTAGTTTGCGTGGTGCCCTGAGGCGCGGAGATTCCCAGATGCGAAGCATTCAGTTCGCCAACCATCAATTGAATCAGGCGGCGAACTTCATCCGGCTTCGCGGCCGCGGCAACTCGCGGAGCGAATTCCGCATGAACCGCATTCCAGTCCGCGCCGTTGTAATCGGGATCAGCGAAGTTATCGCGCAGGTAGCGCCAGGCCTGCTCGAACATCTCATTTTTTTCCTGCGCGAAATCCACGTCCATTTCCGCGGCGACGGATAGGGGCCGCGCTTGCCGGCTGTCGACCGTTACCACGTGAATCGAGCCGCCTTCGAGGTAAAACACCTCTTTGCCATCCGGCGAGAATTGAGCGCCGGCTTTGCGTGCCGGCGTCGAAGTGAGCTGGCGCGCGACCGGCGGCTCTTTGGCCAGTTCGTCCAGCGAGTAAATGTATAAATTCTCCTGGCCGGCAGTATCGCCGGTAATCAGCAGCCACTTTCCATCCGAACTGATCGATGGATCTTGCGCATCCAGGCCGACCGGCAACAGGGTGAGCCGCCGGCGAATATTTTCAGACACAATCTCGACCGGTTTGGTGGCCGGCTTCTTTTCTTTTTCAGTGGAAGTTAGAGCAGCCTTGGTCTCGTCCGTTTGCGCCGAGGGTGCCGATTCGGTCAAAGAAGCCGGCTTCGGAATTTCCGGTTTGAAAAGATCGCGAAACTGGTCTTCCCGGAACTTTGGGGCTCGCGGAATCAAGTCGACCCGCGCCACCTGCCCCGGCTCCGTCCGCTGCGCAGTGTCGAAGAGAAGGTAAGTGCCATCCGGACTCCAGGTGACTCCGCCACTGAAAACATTTCCCAGGAAGCTCACCGCCTGCGCGGCTCCGCCGGAAGCAGGCACGGCAAAAATGTTGCGGAATCCCCGGTTGGTCACTTGCACAAATGCGATCCATTTATTGTCGGGCGACCAAGCGAATGAACGTGCACTGCCGAACGGAGGGCGATCGAAATGGCCGCTGGCCAGCAGATGTTCTTGCTTAGCGGCGATCTCGAGGGCGATCAGCTCTTGTCCATCTCGCTCGAAGGCAATTTGCTTGCCGTCCGGAGAAAATCGCGGGAACGAATCGTTGCCCTTTCCCGAGGTAAGCTCGGTTTCCGCGCTGCTGGGAAAATCGTATAGGAAAAGATGAGTGGAGCCGCCGCGGTCGGAAACGTAGACGAGTTGCCGGCTATCGGGCGACCAGGAAACCTCGGACTCCGCCACCGAAGTAAATGTAATGCGCGCCGCGTCACCGCCGTCTTTGGCCGAGGCGGCGAAAATTTCTCCGTGAACCACAAACGCGACCTTTTTTCCGTCGGGCGAGAGCGCCATTTCCTGAAAATGACCGTCCAGCTTCACGTGCTCGACCCCGAGCCCGGCGGGCGCACCCACGCGCGTGACCGGAACTTGCGATGCGCGTTTGCTCGCGGTGTCCAGCTTCCAGATCTGAAAATCGCGTTCGAATGCGATGGCCTTGCCATCCGGCGTGATCGAAGGCCAAAGCACGCGCCCGTCGCGGAACTGAGTCACTTGCCGCGCTTCTCCATCCAGGGGACGCAGCCAAATATTTTGCGCGCCGCTGCGATCGGACACGTAGTAAAGGCTCTTTCCGTCGCCGCTCCACATGGGCCACAGTTCTTTCGCTCCGGCCGCGCCGCTCACTTTATTCACTTGCTGGTACGCGGGTGGCGTCGAGTCCTGCATCAGCCAGATTTCCGATTCATCCAGATGGCTGTGGCCCTTGCGCCACCACTGCTCCGAAGAAATTCCACGCCCGGCAAAAGCAAGGCGCGTGCCATCGGGAGAGGGCGCTGCCTCAAATTCATTCGCGTAGCGATCCGCGCTCACGGCCATGGGTGTGCCGCCCTCGGCGCGGACTCGATAGATGTCGTTCATGTAGGAAAGATCGTGGCTCGTGGTGGAAAAATAAATCCACTGGCCGTCGCGCGACCAGCCGTCGAGATGCTCGAACCCGTCCTCAAATGTCAGGCGCTTCAACTCGCCCGTCTCGATTGTCAAAATATAAATATCGCCATTCCCAGTCAGCGTGGATTCGAATGCCAGGCGCTTTCCGTCCGGCGAAAACAGCGGACGAGACATCGTTGACGAATTGGAGACCAGCAGCCGCGCCTCTCCTCCGGACGAGGATACCGTCCAGATGTCTCCCCCGCTGACGAACGCGATTTGCGAGCCATCCGGAGATATGCCCGGCTCGCTGAATGTAGGCTCCGCCGTCTTCCCGTCACTCGCAACCGCAGTTCGAGGAGAGAAGGAACCGGCGATAAACCAAATCGCGGCAAAAAGGCTCGCTAGAAGTACAAGATAGAATTGGGATTTCGGAAACCGGGTCACTCACGCACTCCTTTCACTCTCTAAGTCAAGACCGCAAATTGCAAACCGGCGCAGGCAGGGTTAAATGCGGCGGGATTATAACACCCGTTCAAGCATGTTGCAGGTGGCGCTCCCAGGCGCTCGTTTTCAGAATTTCTTCCATTTGCGCCAGGGCAAAATCGAGCTCTTCATCACGATTATAAAAATGGGGTGAAAGCCGCACGCCTGCCGCCGGACGATAGTCCACCAGGATCTCGCGAGCCAGCAATTCGCGTGTGACCTCGCGCGCGTGGGGGCAATCGATCGAAACGGTGCCGCCGCGTCCCTCAGGATCGCGGGGCGTGTTCACCCGCCAACCCCGCTCGAGCGCTCCTTCGATCAGGCGTGCCGTCTGGCGCTGCGATTTCTTCCGGATGCTCTCCATCCCCACGCGCCCGATGATTTCCAGGCCAGGCTGGCACGCGTGCAGCGCGGGAATGTGCGGCGTGCCATTCAAGTAGCGAAATGAATCCGACCGCGCATGGATGGGCCCTACTTCGAATTCGAACGGGCGCTGATGCGCCAGCCAGCCGGTCAGCGCCGGCTTCAGTTTTGCCCGCAAGTCCTGGCGAACGTAAAGGTAAGCAACACCCGGGCCCCCGCAGAGCCATTTCAATACGCCGCCCACCGCGAAATCGGTTTTCAATTCACGCACATTCAGGGGAACCGTGCCGGCCGCCTGAAAGGCATCCAGAATGACGTGGGCGCCCACCATGTGCGCGCGCTCGATGATGGCGCGCGCATCCACAATCGAAGCGCTGCGGAACAGCACGTGTGAAATCGGGACCAGCAGCGTGTTCTGGTCAATCGCCGCCAGGAATTTCTCGAGGGGCAGATGGATGCCGTCCTCGCTCTTCACCATTTCCACGCGGGCGCCGAAGCGCTGCTGTTCGGTGTAATAATAAATAATCGAAGGGAACTCCAGATCGGCCATCACTACTTTGTTGCGCGGTCCCGAATAATCGAAACACGAAGAAATCACGGCCTGGGTGATGGTGACGTTCTGGTGCAGGGAAATTTCACCCGGCCCTGCTCCGATGATCGCGCCAATTTTATCGCCGGCGCGGACCGCCATTTCCCACCAGCCTTCTTCCCACGCGCGTACTCCACGGGTGGCCCAGGTCTCGGCGTAATCGTGAAGCTGGCCGTAGACGCCTCGCGGCATGGCTCCCAACGAATTGCTGATCATGTACGTCGTCCGGTCGAGGATCGGAAATTCCTCTCGCCACTTGAGAAGGTCGTCCACGGGAATTCTCCAGAATCGGGATCTGCCATCCGTTCGCCCCACAAAGTATCACAGCGCGGCAAAAGCGAGCCACGGCAAACCGGTGGGGATCACTTGTTGGGCAGCAGGAATGCTCTTCTTGCGCGCCGCCCCCTCTTGAAGCAAACTTCACGGACAGATCATGACCGCAATCAGACGATGGCTTACGCCGGTAATCGTGCTTCTGCTGATCACTGCCGGGTTCTATGCGTGGTTGCCCGCTAGCCCGTTTCCACCGATCGCGATCGATCAGATTGTTGTGACTAAGAGTTCGCATCGAATGGTATTGATGCATCAGAGCTCAATCCTAAGAAGCTATCAAGTCTCCCTCGGCCGCGGGTCCATCGGGCCGAAGACTCGGGCCGGCGATCACCGGACGCCGGAAGGGAACTACATCATCGATTGGAGAAATCCTCAGAGTAGGTTTCATCGATCACTCCATATTTCCTTTCCGAATTCCGGGGATCTGCAAAGAGCAAAGCAATTGGGCGCTGCACCCGGCGGCGAGATCATGATCCACGGTTTACAAAATGGGCTGGGCTGGATTGGGCGGTTTCATCGCTGGATCGACTGGACCGATGGTTGCATCGCGGTCACCAATTCCGAGATGGATCAGATTTGGCGTGAAGTGCCCGACGGCACGCGGATCGAAATCCGGCCGTGACGCAAGCTTTGGGAATCGGCTACGATGGCTGGATTGCGTCCTGTCTCGCAGGCGCACGGAGGCTGGGATGACCGGCGGAATCGCTCGGGTTAGCGCGCGGATCACAATTGCGGTGGGAGTGATGATTGCAGGAATGCTGAGCGCGCTGCCGGCACGCTCCCAGGAACCGGCGCCACCCGCGCCCGCGCCGCAGACATCGCCGCAGCCCCCCGCACCGCAGCCTGCTGCACCGCAGATCTCCGTCCCGCCGAAGATAGATCCCGCCAAGGACGCCAGCATCCGCAAATTGCTCGATGTGATCGGGACTCGCGCCATGATGGAGCAGACCGTCAAGAACATGACGGACATAAGCCAGGCAAATCTTACGAGGGCATTGCCGAAGAACGATAGCTCCCAGAAATTCGCTGAACTTTTTTATCAGAAGCTGCAAACTAAATTGAAAACGGACGATTTCGTCAGCCTGATCATCCCCATCTACGACAAGTATCTGACCAGCGAAGATATTGACGGCCTCATTCGCTTCTACGAATCAGAACTCGGCCAGCGCGCCCTGAAGGTTTTACCGCTGATCGTCCAGGAAGCTCAAACCGCCGGTTTCCAGTGGGGACAAAGAGTCGGGCAAGAAGCCGCTCAGGAAGTAATCGCGGAGCATCCCGAGCTTAAAGACGCCCTCACGCCTCCCCCGGGCAAACCATAATCCCGCATTCCAATCAGCCGAAGTGCCAGCGCAACCGGCGAACTTACTTGAATCGTTTTGTAAATTTCACGTCGAGCCCGAACGTGCCGTTGTTGTCGCGCAGCGCGACAATGGAAATATCCCGCCGGATCGCATACTCCACCTCGATCACCTGTTCCTGGTCCGAAGTGGTGTTGGTGCTGTAGGTGATCGTCAGATCCCGCGTCACTTGCTGCTGGATGGTGATCCGCGCCGCGGCGTTTTGTTCCGTGGAAGTGCCGGAAAGGAACGGATCAATGCGGAAGCGGCTGATCCCAAATAAATGCTGAATGCGCCCGCCAACCTGGCTGGTGAGGGCTTCGGAGAGCAGCGCGGTGGCGCCGAAATTCTGCGATTGTCCGGCAGTCGAAGAGCGTAACGCGCTTTCCTCGCTGGTAGTGCCGAGTGCGAGCAGAGCAATCACATCAGCCGAGGGAAGCGGCGGATCGGAGCGATAGGCCAGGCTCAAGTGACTGGCAGGACCGCTGAAATCCAGCGTGATCTGGTATTGCTGAATCGTCGTGGTGGCCTCGATGTTCAGCACCGGATCGAGCCGGAACGGGTTCGAAAAATTGATGTCGCCGCGGCTCAGCGTGTAGCGGTTTCCGCGGAAGCTCATCTCCCCCGATATCAAATGGATGTGTCCCAGCATGATGGGATGATCCCAGGTGCCGCGCACTCGCAGGCTGCCCTCGGTGGAGACATTCGCCCCCTCCCATTGCAAGCGCGCGTCAGGGCCGGAATCCACCACGATATCGAATTGCAGGTTGCTCAGAAATTGAGACGTCCTGGTTGGTCCGTGGGCGGAATCGCGCGACGACACAATCAATGTGGAGAGATCGACTCCCTCGCCCAGCAGCAACCGGTCCATGATTAAGTGGCCGGAAATGGAACCCGCCTGGATGGATCCGGTAAACCGCAGCGTTCCGCCGATCAGCCAGCTCATGCCTTCGGGATAACGGAGCCGGATTCGATTGGCGTGAGTATTGATCTCGTAGCGCAGCGGGCCGTCCCCATAATTCAGTGAGCCGTCCATTTTCAGCAGGCCGCCCCCGGCTTCCGCCGTCACATTGTCGAAATATAATCGCGTTTTATCGAATACAAATTCGCCCTTTACGTGGCTCAGTCCCGCGGGGAAATCGCCGTATCTTGCCGCAGCATCCTCGACCCGAAGCCGGCCGGTGATTTGCGGATTCGAGGTGGTGCCTGCGATTGCGGCGTCGATTTGCGCCGCGCCCGTCGCCTCCAGGGCGGGCAAAATTCCGGTGAGCAACTGCAAATTCACCGACCCGGCCAATTTCAAACCGAGTGCGCGATCACCCGCAAAACGAGCAAAGCCGGAAAATCGAAAATCGGAGTTCGCGCCCTTCAGGTGAGCTTGCTCGATGCGTATTTCATCGCGGCGATAAACCAGGCGGAGCGCGTCCACATTTTCGAGATCCACAAATTGGTAATCAAATTTGATTCGCGAGATGGTGGCCTGAATTTCGAGCGAGCCCGGCTTCCGCACTGCGCCGCGCAGCGTGAAGTGCCCGTCCACGCTGCTGTGGCCTGTCACCGCCTTCAGGTGCAATCCGGTCCGGATGAACGAATCCAGGTCCACTTTCTCGACCGTCAATTCACCGCTGTAGGGATAATCGCCCGTAAGGCCCAGTTCAAATTGTCCCTGCACATTTCCGTTGGCCAGTTTCGACGTCAATTGCAGCCGGGTCCGCTGGCCATCGGAATCCAGCTTGCCTTCCAAATCTCCTTCGATTTCTTCGCCGATCCGCAGTTTCGCCAGACGGAATGTTCCGTTCAACTGCGGCGCGAGCAGGGGACCTTTTCCGTTCAGGTTGAAACTGACCGTGCCCCCCACCGGCAACGATGCCGATTGTAGTTTTTCGATCTGATCCAGCGATATGTCGCTGCCCGCTAAAGCAAACTCCACCGCCTTCTCCTGGAGACGGTAGAGAAAATCGCCGGTCACGCGAGCGGACTGCTTGCGAATTGCGGCATTCGAGATGCGGATTTCGTCGTGCTGCAGTCCCAGCCGGCCGCGGAATTCGTCTACCTCCAAGTCCCAGGCTTTTACCTTCGCAAGAACGAAATCGCCGTCGAGTGTGGGCAGGGCTCGCGTGCCGCCGCCAATAAATTCTCCAGTCAGCAGGCCGTTGGCGGGATAATTCGTGCCGAACAGGCCCTGGATGTCGTCGAGCGGATCGCGGTCGAATTTAATGTCGAGCTTCCAGGGACTTTCCGGCAGAAAACCCCAGTCGCCATTGAAGGTCAATTGCAAATCGAGGGAAGCATTCGATTGTCCCCGGCGCACGTTGGCATGTTCGAGCCGGAATTCATCCGGCGAATAGTTCAAATCGCCTTCGATTTCATCCCAGGAATATTGTTCGTAGCGCGCATCGAAGGTTTTCACGTGGCCGGCGAACGTTGGCCCCCCGAGCGGACCCAGGATTCGCCCCTTGAATACAGTGCGTCCTGAGATGCGCCGGGGCTCGGAATCCGGTCCGCGCAAATAATTGATGAATTCGTCCCACTCCAGCAAATTGTCCGCCTCCAGGCTGGTCTCGAGCGTGGAATCGACCGCCGAAAGCGAACCGTCAAAATTCAGGCGCATCGAGGGAGTCGTGATCTGGCTTTGCGTAAGCTGCACGTCGTGGCGGTCCGCCGAGTAGTCGAAATGGATCATTGCAGACGCGGGAATCGTGCCGGGTGAAATCGTGGAGGGTGGCGACCAGCGCGACTGGCCTACCGAGCGGAAATGCTTGAAATCCGCGGTCCAGGTGGTCACCGCGTCCACATCCACGATGCCATCCCAGTGCAGTGTGTGCACGGGAAGATTGGGATTATCCACCGCCGTGAGCAAGTCAGCCAGACTGTCTCCTCTTGCGCGCGCGTCCACGCGGAAGGCCAGGTTGTTCAAATTCATCTCCAATTGGCCGTTCAGTGTCCCGCCCTCCGCGCGCGCTTCGAATTGCGGCAATGTCACTTTCTCCTTCGTCGCTTCGAAACGCCCGCTGCTCTCGATCCCCTTGGCGTGGAACCACTGGTAGGGCAGCGAGATTTGGTGCGCGGCATAGTGCCCGTTGGCGTGCCAATCGCCCGGGTGATAGTCCGCTTGCCCGGAGAAATCGACGATGCCGCCGGGTGAATGCGGCTTGCGCAGAATCGTGTTGATGTCCAGGAAATCCAGGCGGCCACGGTAAAGAATCTTCCAGGCGGGCGATTGGAAGCTCGGCAACTCTGCTCGAAGCTCGAGTTCGGAATGCGGCAGCTTCCAAACAAATTCGTTGAGCGAAAACGAATCGCGGCCGAGAGTGAACTTCGCCGAGACGCCGGAGGCGAAGGGCAAATAACGCTTCGCGGCCATTTCGATGTGTTGCCAATCCAGGCGGCCCACGTAGGTTTGGTGACCCGGCAGGGTCGCATCGAAGTCGAGCGCGAAACGGAAGTTATTGCCCTCGACCGCCAGCGGCGTACGGGCGTTATTGAACAAAATGTAGCCGTCATCCAGCCGCAGCTTCTGAATTGCCAGATCAAATAATTGCTCCCGCCACGGCCGCGATTGCTGATGGACCGCCGGGGAAGGCACATTGCTGGCGCCGGTTTCATCGATGCGCACATTCACCGCCGGCCGCTCGATCTCCACATCTTCCAGCGAAATCTTGCGTGAAAAAAATGAAAGAATGCGGATGCTGGCGCGCACGCGGTCCACGTGCACAAAGGGCGGCAAGCCTTCCGCCTCATGGCCATGAAGCGTCAGATTGTCGAGCTCAATGCGGAGGCCGACTAAATGAAAATGAAACGCGCCCAACTCGACGCGAGCTCCCGTCATTTGCTCGATTCGATGAATGACGGCGGTGCGGGCCCAACGCTCGTCGAGTCCCGTTAATGAGAAGAAGAAGAGAAAAGCCGCCAAGGCGAACGCGACCAGAAATCCGGTCACGAACAAGCGCTTCAGCCAGCGTTTCAATCCTTTCCTCACGATCCGCTATCTCCCGCCGCAATGTCGATCTTAAATCGCGCCCGCGTTTCTTCCAGCCAGCGCGAGGAGCGTTCGTTGATGTCGCGTTCGATCAAGATCTCGCGAATCTGGTCCGCCACATCCGCCAACGGCGGCGCCGGCTGCCCCTTGGCGGTGAGTTCCGGCGCAAGCGTTTCCTTGTAATATTTTTCGATCTGGTTCTGATCCACTTGCGCTGCCGGGCGAAACTTGTAATCGAGGAACCGCGAAAGGTAGATCTCGTCCCGGATCATGCGCCGCAAAGCACTTTCCGGCAGCCCGAGTGCGGCCAGCCGCGCGTGGAAAGCATCCGGCGAAGGGAACCGTTTCCTCACTTGCTCGTATTCATCGTTCACTTGTTTTTCGTCCGGCTGCGGATACTGGGCGGTGGCAGCTTCGGTCTGGAAAATCCACTGATCGATCAGGTGTTGCGCCACTTCTGCGCGAGATTCGGGATGCTCCTCGATGAGCTGCTGGTAGGCCATGAGTTCGCGAATCGCACTTTCCGCAATGATGTCGTCTTCGATGCGCACGGCAATGCGATCCACCAATTGCCCGCCGCTGGAATACGCAGCCGCGGCAGAACCGGGAGGCGCCTGGGCGTTGCATGCAGTGGGGTTCGCGAGCGGCGCGGAAACCGCCCACCCCAGCATCATCACGAAAATGGAAATCCTTCGGCGCATCAGAAAATCGACCCGATATTGAAAAAGAATTGGAAGTGCGGCAGCCGCGACGTTTGCAGCAGCCCGTTCGAATCCGTAAACACAAAACGCGCCGGGTTGAGTTGGTAGCCCAGATCGATTCGTACCGGCCCGATGGGCGTGGCATAGCGGAAGCCGAATCCAACCGTATGGGAAAGATAATTCATCATGTTGTCGTTGGTGGCGGGCGACCAGCGCAACGTCAGGTGCTGCAAATCGGTATACACGTTGCCCGCGTCATAAAAGAGCGCGCCGCCCAGGCGCGTGCCCACGATCGGCAAATGCATGGGAAAGCGCAGTTCCTGGTTGAGCACCAGCATCGCCAGACCGCCGATGGGAAATCCGCTCGTCAGATCGCGCGGGCCGGCCTGGTTCAGGCCGAATCCGCGCAGGGTGGTGCCGCCGCCGGCGAAGAATCGCTCCGGCAGCGGAACGTCAATCGAGGTCGTATCGCCCAGTGTTTCCTCGACCCCGAAGCGAACCGAGCGGGCAAACACAAAGGCCCGTCCGAAAGGATGATACGTGGAATTCTGCGCGAAGATGCGCCCAAAGCTGGCGCTGGATCCGAATGACTTCGCCGCGAGACTCAGGTCCACGGTATTGAAATTGCCTCGAGCGGCATCGCCTGGATTGTCGCGCCGGTCCCGCACCCAGGTCATGCCGAATGCCGAAATTCGCGCGGGCTGGCTGAACAACGGAATCTCTTCAACAGGAATCTGGAGCGAGCTCGCGTCCACCAAAACGTGGCGGTAGGAATACCGGTAGAGCATCGTGGTGGCGCGGGAGACGACCTGATTAAGCTGAAACGAACCTTCATAACGCGTCGAAGTGAATGTGCGCACGTCGCGCGTCTTATCGGCGAAGCCGGTAAGCACGACGCTGAAATGCGGATTATTCAAGAAATTCGGCGATGTAAAGCTGAGCAGGCTGCGATATTGCAACGCGCTGGCGCGCACCTTGAACGCCAGACTCTGCGCCCGGCCTCCCAGGTTCCCTTCGGAAATTTCGAAAATTCCGCGGGGGCTGGCGCTCAGGCTTCCTCCCACCGGGCTCGCGCCGGCGCCCCCCAGCCGCTGCACTTCGAAGCCGCCGCCGTAGCTGAGGGTGATGCGCTTGGCCTCGTCGGTTTCGACGACAACATTTTTGTCGGGATCTTCTCCATTCGGGTTCTGCGGCGCAATCACGACGCGGTTGAAAATTCCCAAATTGTAAAGGCGCCGCTGCGAATCCACCACTTCGCCTTCCCGCAACGGCTCGCCGGGCTGCATTTGAACTTCGCGGGCAATGGTGCGGATCCGGGTGTGGCGGAAACCGGTCAGCAAAACCCGCTGGACTCGAATTTGCGTGCCTTCGGTGATGGTATAGGTCAATCGGACGCGGTTGGGAACCTCCGTGTCCGTCACCTGGACCACAAAGCGTGCATCCGGAAATCCTTCGTTGTAATACAGCGCCAGGACGTTGTCGCGGTCGCTGGTCACGTCGAAATCCGAATAGGGCTGGCCTGGCGTCGAGCCGATCACGCCCAGTAGAACGGCGTCGCTGATCGATTTGTTCCCTTCGATTCTGAGGCCAACGACGCGCGTCTGCACCCCTTCGGTGATGTGGAAGCGGACCAGCAGAGCCCCGGTCTTTCCGTGATAATCGTCCAAAGCCTCGCTCTGCACTTTGGCATCCCGGAAACCGTTCGCCAGGTAGAGCCCTCGAATCGAATCTTCATCCGACTTCAGCAGGCGTTCGCTGTAACGGCCCGGCGAAGCGAAGGCCGCGGGCTGGATGGAGATTCGACCGGCCAGCAGCGAATCACTGAAGTATTTGTTGCCGTCGAAATCGACCGCCAGCAATTTGTGCTTCGGCCCGCGCTCGATTTCGTAGGTGATCACTTGCTCTCTTTTCTGTGGATCATTGCGAGTGGTGTACTGCACTCGGGCGTCAAAGTACCCCCCGCGCTCGAGTTGATCGCGCAGGTTGCGGCGGCCTTCTTGCAGAAGATCGTCATCTACGGCTCCTTCCGCGTAAACGGGCAAGAGCTTCTTTAGCTGGCTGCCGCGAATCTTCGCTCCGGTCACTTCGATCCGCACGCGCAGGCCTGCGGTCACATCCAGGGTGAGCGGCAATTGGTTGGATTTAGGATCGTAGTCACCTCGACGGACAATCACACGGGAGCCCAAATAGCCGGCGTGAATCAGAAATTTCCGGAGCCTCGTGCCGGCCCGATCCAGCCGGGCCGATGTCAATTCTTTCCCGGTGACAAGCTTGGAACGGTGCAGCAGTTCCTTGTCCGAGTAGGCGCTCTGATTGCGAATCTGGATTGCGCCCATCCGCGCCCGCGGGCCAGGGTCAAGGTGAACCAGGATATTCATTTGACGCGTTTCGGGAAACGGTGCGGGCAGGCTCTTGATTTTGGCCTGATAGAAACCCTCTTCGCTGAGGGTGGCCTGCAGGCGGCCGATGGCTTCACGCATAGCACTCTCGCGGAACGGCTCGCCAAGTCCAAGCCTCAAAGAGGCAAGCGCAAGTGCCTCGCTGGGCGGCTCCTTCAATCCGTCGAGGATCACGAGGTTATTGAAATAATTTCGAGTCACGATGAAATCAATCCGCAATCCGCCGGGGGACGAAATCGCCTCCGTGCGAACATCGGAAAAGTCACCCGTGCGGTAAAGCTGCTTCAGGCTTTGCCGCTCCGCTTCAATGTCGAAGGGCTGCCCGGCGGCGATCGCCAGGCTGGGAAGATGAGTGGTGACGGGTTTGCCGGATTCGTCCAGCACGCGAATTTCCGCGATGTGCTGGCCTTCCAGTGCCGTCACTTGTGCGCGGACCGGCACCATCGCCAGCAGGCAGAGCGCCACGCTGCCGATCGTTCTGCACGCAACAGGTCCCCAATGACATTTCATTCCCATCTCGGAGTGTGGATCAGGTTAGCACAGCCTCGATTCCCGCCGGATTCGAAAAGGCAGGCAAATGGCGCTATGATGAAATCGGCGTGGCTGCGCCATTCGCCCACTGGTGATGGATCCCAAACAGTACGAGAAATATTCGAGACAAATTTTATTTGCCGGGCTGGGTGAGGCCGGCCAGGAATGCTTGCTGAACTCGAGCGCTGTCCTGGTCGGCTGCGGCGCGCTCGGCACTACCCTAGCCAACCTTCTGGTTCGCGCGGGCCTTGGCCGTCTGCGGATCGTCGACCGGGATTTTGTGGAATCTTCGAATTTGCAACGGCAATCGCTCTTCGAGGAGTCCGACGCGCGGGACGCCCTGCCCAAAGCAGTGGCGGCGGAACGCCGCTTGCGAGCCATCAACTATGATGCCGGTATTGAAGGGATCGTTTCCGACGTGACCCCGGAAAATGTGGAGGAATTGCTTGCCGGCTATTCCTTGATTCTCGACGGCACCGATAATTTTGCCACTCGGCTCTTGCTGAACGATTTCGCCGTCTCTTCCCGTGTTCCGTGGATTTATGCCGCCGCCGTCTCGAGCTACGGCGTCACCATGACGATCCTGGCGGGGGAAACCGCGTGCCTGGCTTGCTTGCTCGAATTTCCCCAAACAAGTGCCCAGACCAGTGCCACGGCCGGCACGGTTCCGGCGGGCTTTGAAGAAACCTGCGACACCGTTGGCGTTCTGAATGCCGCCGTCGGCGTCATCGCATCTTTGCAAGCGGCCGAAGCAACGAAACTTCTGGCGGGGAAGAAAGAAGCTCTCAACGACCGGCTAGTGGCGTGCGACGTGTGGAAGGGACGATTTCAGTCGATCCGTGTCGCCCGGAATCCTGCGTGCCGCGCCTGCGGCAAACGGGAGTTCACCTATCTCGCCGGCGCCGCCCAGCCGCACATTTCCATGTGCGGCCGTGATTCGGTGCAAATTCATGAGCGCCGCCGGCGGCTTGACCTCGGCGAATTGCGGGCGCGGCTTGCCCCGGCCGTGGCGGATGTGCGTCACAACGATTTCCTTTTGCGCTTCCGCGTGCCGCCCTACGAGCTGACGGTCTTCCCCGATGGCCGTGCGATCATCAAAGGCACGCAGGACCCCGCCATCGCCCGTTCCCTCTACGCCCGCTACATCAGCGCCTAGCAAGCCCCGCGGACTGCTTCTAATTGTCTTGAGCCTGGTTTGGAAGAGAGCTCCTCCGCATCCATAAGCGGCAGGTTAAGGCGAGCCTGCGTTACCTTCGCTGAGTTTTTGAAAGTTGGCCGATTGCTGGTTGAATCTCACATTCAGCCACTTGAACACGATGCGGCCCTCAATCATGCCTTGGGCACTGTGCGGAAGCCACGTTCCGTCCACCATGCGTGTCTGTTCATAGCGGAGATTGAATGTTCGAATCGTAGCCAACAAACCACCCCAGGCGCTCACTTCAGTCATCAGACGCGCATCCATCTTGGCGAGGTCGTAGTCCTGCTCATCCACCCATAAGCGTCCTTTCAATTCGTTGAGCAATCGGTCGATCCTTCTACGGATGGGGAGCTCCTGGCTGCGGGGCTCGAAATTCAAGACGAACGAAGAACGGCCATTCAGCATTTCCTTTCCTTCGAGGGTGAAGCGGTACTTATGAAAGAGGTCCTCGTTGAATTCCACTTCACTATCGTCTTTCTGTTCTCCCTTTGGCCTGCGCATTTTTTCGCGGAACTTGCGTTCGCGCTCCTGTTCTTCCTTCAGGTCTCTTCCCTGAAGCAGCTTGCCGTCCTTGCGCACCTGCCGGAGATAGAGTTGGCCGGAAATCGGAACGGCTATGTAATCGCGCACTTCCCGTTTCTTCACGGCTCCCTTGCCGTCCAATGTTTCCGTGACGGATTGCTGGGTGTACGTGTAGCGAGCGTCGGCATGGCGCTCTTCATTCACATGGGCTCGCGCAATCAGCCTCTGGATGATCTGCTCCGCACTGGGCTGTTCCGGTTTGTTCTGCCCGCGCAAGATTGCAGGGGAAAACACGAGCCCGAGGCTCGTCAGCACTGCAACGCAGCAGACGATTCCGGCCAGGCCGCGGTTGGTGGCCTCACGATTTCGCACAGGATTTAGATTGCAGGATAGGATTGCGGAATTCAAGGATTCCCGGCCACGATTTATAACTAGCGGCCGAAGGTGCGGACAGTGGATTGACGTTGCAGCGAGCGGTCGAGATTCTCGCGGAAATTCATCAACGTGAGGAACGTGCTCAGCACGCGCGCCTTGATTTCGTCGGATAAGTGAATGCCGCTGGTAGCGACACGGGCCAGGCGTTCTCCTCCATCAGAGATATAGCGAATGATTTCCATTTGCCGTTCTTTGTTGGTGTTGCCTGGAGCAGTCTCGCGGCGCATCTTGGCACATTCCTGCTCGAGCAGCAGAGTGTAGTGCAACAGACACATCCGCTCAGACTCTAGCTCCGGAGGTACCGGCGCCTTGCACCCGACGGCACTGCAACTCTCAGGCATATTGTAAGGCCCGCTTCAGCAGGCAGACTTGTAGCATCTTCGGTAAGCAAAATCTAGACGTGCTATCCCCTTCGGGGCCAATCCAATACTATCGCCCCGCGGCGCAGAAGCAACCACACCCTCTGCCCATTACATTTCTTCTACACCAGGATGAGCGTTGCTTCAAGTTCCGTGAATCGAGCTGTTTATCTTCAAGGTACTTCAACTGCCTGGACCGTTCCAGGATACCCGCCGCTCGATCACCAGGAAACAGCAAAGTTTCTTGAGTATCCACATTGAAGATCGGCAGATCGCCGAAGAACTTCATCCTTGACCCAGAGTGAACTTGATCAAGCCCAGATCAGTGAGACCATTCAGAACGAATTGCACCGCCAATGCAGTGAGCAGCAGGCCCATCAGTCGCATTAGAATCCGGATTCCCGTCTCGCCCAGAAAACCACGAACACGGTCAGCTTCCGCCAAGACGACATAGGAAATCAATGAGCTGATGATAATCGAGCCGTAGATGATCGCATGTTCCCACCACTCGTGCGATTCGCCGATCAGCACCATCACTGTGGAAATAGTTCCTGGCCCTGCCAGCATGGGAATGCCAAGTGGAATAATGCTGGCGTCTTCTTTTGCCGCACCTTCCGCCGCTTCTCCCGGTGTTTCATTTTGGCTCGACCGCCGCGCCTGCAGCATGTCCAGGCCGATCTGCAGCAGAATCAACCCTCCCGCAATTTTGAAAGCCGGCAATGTGATTCCGAACAAGCGAAAGATTAAGCTCCCGGTCAGAGCAAATCCGCAAAGCACAATCAGGCAGGTCCATCCCGACTTACGCGCCATCCTTTTCCGTTCGAGGGCATCTGCTCCCTCGGTAATGGCTAGGAATGTGGGAATTACCGCGAATGGGTCCACCAGAAAGAAAATTGATGTGAAGGAGAGCAGCCCGAATTCTGAGATCTCCCTGACGGATGCCGGCATGTCGCCTCGATGACGCGCGACAATTTATCACGCCCGCGCCGCGCTGAATAGCGCTAGCCATTCTCCGGGCTGCCGGGTGACCGGTGTTGGCCAGTGGCTTGGGGGTATGCTAGACTGACGCAGCAAGAGCGAGAGCATCTGCGTTTCCTCCGACCGTCCCTCGGAGTTGCGCGCCTGCCACTTTCCAGTCGAGGATATTCGCATGTCCGGTCATTCGAAGTGGGCGACAATCAAGCACAAGAAGGCGGCCACCGACGCCAAGCGCGGCAAGGCCTTTACCAAAATTATTCGTGAAATCACCATTGCCGCTCGCGTAGGCGGCTCTGATCCCGATACGAATCCCCGGTTGCGCACGGCGATTCTTGCCGCCAAGAACGAGAACATGCCCAATGACAACGTGGAGCGCGCCATCCAGCGCGGCGCCGGCACGCTGGAAGGGGAAACGCTCGAAGAAGTAACGTTTGAGGGGTATGGTCCCGGCGGCGTAGGGATGCTGGTGCAGGTGGTCACCAGCAATCGCAACCGCATCGTCAGTGATATTCGGCACGTGATGTCGAAGCACGGCGGAAATCTGGCCGAGACGGGCGCCGTTGGCTGGATGTTCCAGCGCAAGGGCGATATCACCATCCCGAAAGAGCAGGCGGAAGAAGATAAGCTGATGAGTATCGTGCTCGATGCGGGTGCGGACGATCTGCGCGACGATGGTTCCTCGTGGGAAGTTTTGACGCCGCCCGAAGCGTTTGAAAAAGTTCGCGAGGCGCTGGTGGCCGCAGGGATTACTCCTGCTTCCGCCGAAGTAGGCTGGGTGCCGAAGAATTTCGTGAAGCTCACGGGAAACCAGGCGCAGCAGATGCTCCGGCTGATGGAAGCGCTGGAAGACCACGACGACGTTCAGCGCGTCTCCGCCAACTTCGACATCGACGAAAAAGAAATTCAGGCTGCGGTCAGCGCCAGCTAGCTTTCTTCAAAATTCTGCTGCCTTTCAAATAAACTCGGGCCAGGGAAGCTGATCGGTGGTTCCTATCCCGCCGCGACAACGTGAAAAAACACTACCCACTGTTTTTCTGCGCACGTACACTCTCCCTGTCGCCCATGTCTCTTCCCGCGCAACGCGTGACTATTGGGATCGCAAAGAAACTGCGAGTGTTGGGTGTGGACCCGGCATTCGCAGGAGCCACGGGCTATGGCATCGTCGAGATGGAAGGCCGCGCCACGCGCCTGCTGGATTTCGGCGCGTTGAAGCTGCCCGCACGCATGGCCTTTGGAGCGCGGCTTCGGGATATTTATCTCTTGATCGCACGACTTCTCGAAAAATATTCGCCTGACGCAGTGGCCGTCGAATCCGTCTTCACGGCGCTGAATGCGCGGACGGCTTTGAAGCTTGCCGAAGTACGCGGCGTGGTGCTGCTGGCAGCGGAACAAGCCGGCATCCCGGCGCACAGTTATTCGCCGCGCGAAGTGAAGGCCAGCGTCGCCGGCTACGGCGCGGCATCGAAGCAGCAGATGCAGCAGATGGTGCGCGTCCTGCTGAATCTGCGCGAAACGCCGGAACCTTCCGACGCGGCCGATGCCTTGGCCGTCGCGCTTTGCCATGCGCAGCTTTCACAAGCAAAAGAGCGGTTGGCAATCTCGTTGCACTCGGCGAATGCCGCGGCGGTTGCCATCATCGCCGGCGGCGGCGCTGGCCGCGGTCCGAATGGATTGCTGAAAAATTGCCGAATCGCGCCGGAGGCTCACGGCCGCGCGCGCGCGGCGCGCATCAAAATCCCATCATGAGCCCCGAACGAAGATTCCATTCGCGGCCCGTTTCGTTGCGGCTTGCTTCGTCGCTGCTTTTTCTGCTCGCCGTGTTTCCCGCATCGCTGCCGGCTGCCACGGGCGCCACAATCACCTATCGCAAGGTATTCAAATCCAGCTATCCGGAATTCGTCGAGATTAAAATAGACGAGAGCGGCTCGGGAACCTGGGACATCCACCAGTTGGATGAAGATGCGGACGGACCGCCGCTGCAGGTGAGCTCTTCACTTGCGCAGCGGATTTTTTCGCTCGCCGCGCAACTCCACAATTTCGACAAAGCCAATCTGGATGTTCATCGAAAGATCGCCAACCTGGGAGAGAAAACATTTCGCTACGAGAAAGACGGCGAGACCCACGAAGCCACTTTCAACTACACGCTGAGCACGCCCGCAAACCAGTTGCTGGATATTTTCGAAGGCCTGGCCATCGAAATGGAAGATTTTTCAGCCCTGCAGCGGGCCATGCGCTTCGACCGGCTAGGAGTGAACGAGGCCGTGCAGCGCATCGAAACGGACTACAATCGCAAAGTAATTCCCGAGCCCGATAAACTTCTGCCCGTGCTCGATCAACTCGCCGCCGACAGTCAATATCTTGATATCGCCCGCCAGCGCGCCCGTTCCCTGGCCGAAAAGATACGCAACCCAAAGTAATCTCAGGCTCCCCCGCGATGGTTCGTTTCTCGCCGCCCGTGTAGCGCCACCCTTCAGTGTACGGTGCCATGACATTCTTTACAGTCGTTGCCAGGACATCCTTTACAGTTCGGTTAGAGTTTCCGGCCTGGGAGGCCGGAGACGATGCCTTGGAAAAGGATGGACGTGGACGAGCAGCGGATGCAGTTTGTGATTCGAGCGACGAGCGGGAAGGAGCCCATGACGGCGTTGTGCCGTGAGTTTGAGATTTCGCGGCCGACGGGTTATCTCTGGCGACAGCGCTACCGGCAGGCCGGCAGCCTGACGGAGATATCCGAGCGCAGCCGGCGGCCGCACCGCAGTCCGCGCCGCACCGAATCGTGGAAGGAGCAGCGGGTGGTGGCCCTGCGCCAGCAGATGGGTTGGGGCGCGAAAAAGTTGCGGGTGCTGTTGCACGATGAGGAAGGGATTCCGCTGCCGGTGCGAACTATTCACCGGATCTTGGAGCGTCACCGTCTGGTGAGCGAAGACGCGCACGGCCCGGCGCCGGGGCGCTTCGAGCGCTCGGAGCCGAACCAGTTGTGGCAGATGGACAGCAAAGGAAAATATCCGCTGAGGGACGGCGAGTGTCATCCGCTGTCGATTTTAGACGATCACAGCCGGTACGCGGTGGGGGTCTATGCGCTGCCGGAACTGAGCGGCGAGAAAGCCTATCCGTGTTTGGTTCATACCTTCCGGTGCTACGGTGTGCCGGAGTCAATGCTGATGGATCGCGGCTCGTTGTGGTGGACGGCCTGGAACGGCTGGGGATTGACGCGGCTCTCGGTGCGGCTGATCGAGCAAGGGATTCGGCTTCTGTACGGGCGGGTGCGTCACCCGCAGACCCAGGGGAAGGTGGAACGATTTCATCGCACGCTGGGCCAGGCGCTTCGGCATCGAGGTGTGCCGCAGTGGTTCGGCCAGTGGGCGGCGGCGCTGGCCGAGTTCCGGTCGAGCTACAACGAGCGACGACCGCATGAAGCGCTGGGGATGAAGCGCCCGGCCGAGCGGTACCAGCGAAGTCAACGAAACTACGAGGAACGCGTGAAGGAGTGGGAGTATCCGGCGGGCAGCGAGGTGCGGCGATTGAATTCGCAAGGGATGCTCACCGAGCAGGGGCATCGATGGTTCGTGTGTGGGGCCTTGGCGGACCAGCGCGTGCGGGTCGAGCGATTCGACGGGAAACTGCTGGTGAGCTACCGGCACATGTACGTTCGCGAGATTGATCTGGTGCGTCGCGGGTCGCGGGCGCTGGTGGTGGCGCGCGGGGGCTCGGAGAACGCTCCGCTCGCCCTACGGGCTCCCTCCGCGTTCTCCGAGGAAGAAAAGCCCCCGAAGGCGGATGCCGAAGTGTAAAGGATGTCTTGGCACCCCTGTAAACGATGTCGTGGCACTTTACACTTCAGGGCGGCACGGGGTGACGTCGTGCGTGCTAACTTCGGTGCCGGGCTTCAGGGCAGCATTCTAGGACGCGGCCGCAGGTGCCGGGATTCCCGGCCAAATTCGCCGAGACGCCCCGATCTCAGTCATCGGGGTAAACTCCATGCGCGGAAGCCCAGCGATACATGCCGTACCGCTACATACCTATTAATTAGTGAAGGTGCTGTTCAACACCCGTGGAGAAGACCGAAGAGCCCGGCATGTTGGCTGGTTTGGGAATGCTGTAATAGGAGAGGATGGTGGGGGCAATGTCGATTAGCGAGGGAGACTGAGCGGTGATTTTGCGATTGCTTAGTAGGATGCCGGGGACTTGGGTGTAGTCCATGCAGTGATCGCCGCTCCAGGGCTCGCGATTATCGTCGAGGATGCCGGGGGAGAAGCTGCCGAGGACGGTGGACCAACCGGCGCGGTAGCCGCGTGTGTAGCCGACGATTAGGTCGGGACCTTGCGCGTAGTAGGGGCCGGAATATACGGCGGTGGCGGCGTCCATGCGCGTGATCACTTGCACGTTGTTCGAGGGATCGCGGAAGGCGAGCAGTTTTTCGGCGAGCTCCTTTTTCAGCGCGTCCGCTTCGGCGCCGGGATGGACGATGCCTTCTTTTTCGCGCCCGCTGAGATTCAAATAGATGCCGTTCAATCCCAGGCCGTAGGCGCGGGTGTGTGACCAATCCACGTTGGCGAAGAAGTCGCCGGTCGGCGTAGTGCCGGGCTTCAGGGCTAGATAACCGTTTTCGAGCAGCCAGGTATTCAAATTGAAGGAGTGGTCGAACGGCGCAAAACCGTGGTCGGAGAGAACGAGGAGCGTGGTGTCTTGGTCGACGTGCTGCATCGCCTGGCCGAGCATTTTGTCCATCTCAATGTAAAATCCTTCGATCACGCCGCCATATTTTTCGCCGAGTTCGGGGCGGTAGCCGGGATGTTGCGGGTCCATGTCGCGCCAGAACATGTGAGAATTCTGGTCGATTTCCGAAAAATAAAAAAAGAACAGCCCGCTCTTAAAGCGTGGCAGCTCGATATCGAAAATGCGCAGCCGCTCGGCGGCCACCATTTGCGCCTGGCGAAGATATTCCCCCTCGTCGAAAACGCCGCTGGAGAGCGCTTTGGTATCTTCGGCGATTCCTTGCGTATAGAAAGGACCCACTTCACCGGCAAGCCAGGGCGAATAGGAAGCGGGCGTTGAAAGCGGCAAGGCGGGCTTTTCGGGATCAATATTCACAGGGGAA
>JBGQGW010000006.1:0-36257 GCA_041497605.1 Terriglobia bacterium
GGAAAAGGTCAGCCTCTTTTCCCGCCGCACCTTGGCCACCACCTCGTCCAGGTGCGGTTCGTAAATCGGAAGCTTGCCCGATTCGAGCATCTGTATTTTCGCCGCATCGCTGTCCGTGCAGATCACCTCATGCCCGATTTCTGCCAGACAGCTCCCCGTCACCAAGCCAACGTAACCCGAACCAATCACTGAAATCTTCAAAGCACACTCCTCTCTCACCAATGCCCCGTGGGCGAATTTAGAAGGGACCATCACATTTTCATACATCCCCACCACACCGCCAAGCTGAAACTTCTCTTCGATTGCCTCAATGTCTCTTGGACGTAAGCTCAGTTTCGAAAGGGAAATGCTTGAACTTGGGGAAAGACTAACGCAGAAGAGTTTCCAACGATGGAAGGTGCCGCCCGATGGAGGTTGTGGAGTTGCAGTTCGCTCGAGCAGCGCTCAATGAGAGCGTGCTCGAACTTCTCCTCTCGAAATAGGCAAAGAGGCCGGGTGAGATGGGGCGCGCGCCTGAATCCCCATCTCGAACGCTTGACAAATGTAGCGCGCCGGATTTCGAGCGCCTATCGGCCGGTTCCCGTCAGGCTCACTTTGTGCGGGCTGCCACTGGCGTTGTCGGTCACCGTAAGGCTTCCAGTGCGCGTGCCCGTCGCGGTCGGTTTGAATCTGACGCTGATTGTGCAGCTCTGCCCGGCAGTGCGCGAGCTGCCGCATGTATTGGTCTGGGAAAAATCGCCGCTGGTCGCAATGCTGGTGATGCTCAACGTTGCAGTACCCGTGTTCTTCAGCGTCACGCTTTGCGATGAACTGGTCGTGCCCACGGTCCGCCTGGAAAATGTCAGGCTACTCGGTGACAGACTCACCGCCGGTGTGCCAGGGCTTGCGCCCGTGCCAGTTAGATTGATTGCGTGCGGGGTGCCGGCAGCATTATCCGCGATCGTGATCGAGCCGGCCTGAGTGCCCGTGGCCGTCGGCGTGAATGTAACGCTGATGGTGCAGGTGGCGTTGGCAGCGAGCGTGGTCGCACCAGTCGGGCAGGTGTTCGTCTGGCTGTATTGCGCGCTGGCCGCGATGCTGGTGATGGTCAGAGCCGCATTGCCGGTGTTGGTGAGCGTGACCGATTGGGCCGCGCTCGGCGTGTTGATGGTCTGGTTGGGAAACGTCAGGCTAGCTGGTGACAAAGAGACGGCTGGTGCCGGAGCACCGGTGCCAGTGCCAGTCAGACTGATTGCTTGCGGGCTGCTTGGGGCGTCATCCGTGATGGTGACCGAGGCCGTGCGCGCGCCCGACGCCGTGGGTGTGAACGTCACACTGACCGCGCAGTTGCCGCCAGCAGCCACCGTGGCGCCGCAGGTGGTGGTGTATCCATAGTCGCCGGTGTTCGCACCGGTCAGCCCAATATTTGTGATGTTCAGCGTAGCGCCGCCCGTGTTGGTCAACGTCACATTCTGCGCCGCACTGGGGGTGTTGAGCTGCTGGCTCGCAAACGTCAGGCTGGCGCTCGAAAGGCTCGCAATCGGGGTCGTGCCCGCACCTGCGAACGTCACAATCGCCCCCGCCCAGGTTGTTGAAGGACAAGTAGCGGTCGCGCTGTAAGACCCTGTCGTTGCGACGATCTTGTCTTCGCTCAGTTCGCCGCTGCCGGTGTTTTGCCGCAGTGTGAACGTGGCGCCCGCGCTAGTCACCGAACTTCCATCAACGCCGGCGAATCCAAAAATCAATTCATTGGGCACGAGCGTCGTCACAGCGCCGGAATTGATAGCCGTGCCAGTTCCTAAGGAGACTTTCTTCTGATCCAGCGGTGTAGTCGTGCTGATCCCCGAGTATTCGTGAATGTCTTCCATCACTCCGCCACCGGACAAATGCGCCGTTACTGTATTCGTTCCGGAAGCTTTGTTAATCGCGTAATACACGTAGAGTTTGTTGCCGCTCGCAGTTGTGCCCGACGTAGCAAGGATGTAACTGTTAGCAAGCGTATCGGTAACACTCGACACCGTTCCTCCCCAAGTGTAGACGCCGACCACAAGCAGGTTGTTCTGAGTGGTCGCTGAAGTAAACGCCTTGGCCAGTGAACTCGCGCTGGTGCTGGATGCCGATGCGCTCTGAATAAATTTGATTGCCGAGGCCGTGCCAGTGCCCGTGAGGCTGACCGCCTGGGGCGAATTCGGCGCGTTGTCCGTAAACGTTATGCCGCCGCTCCGTGCGCCGGTCGTGGTAGGCGTGAAGGTCACGTTGATAGTGCAGCTCGCTCCGGCTAGCACCGAGCTGCCACAATTGTTCGACTGCGCAAAGTCTCCGCTCGCCACAATACTCGTGATGCTGAGAGTGCCGTTGCCAGTATTGGTCAGCGTCGTACTTTGCGCCGCGCTCGGGGTGCCGGTGGTCTGGCTGGCGAAGGTCAAGCTGGTCGGCGAGACCGAAGCGCCAGAGATTACCGAGGTGGCCCCAGTACCGGCCAAGTTGATTGCCTGCGGACTGCCGGCGGCGTTGTCCGTAATCTGGACCGTTCCGTTTTGAGTGCCCGTCGCGGTTGGAGTGAACGTGACATTGATCGCGCAACTGCCATTTGCGGCCAGCGAGCCAGGACAGTTGTTACTTTGTGCGTACTGCGCGCTGGCAACGATGCCAGAAATTGTCATCGAGCCTGTTCCGGTATTTGTGAGGGTCACACTCTGTTGGGTGCTCGTTGTATTAACTTGTTGATTGCCGAAATTCAGGCTCGAGACCGACAGGCTGGCCACCGGAGTGGGCGTCGTACCCACACCTGTCAATGTGATCGTATGCGGGCTGCCCCCGGCATTGTCGTTGATGGTCACCGTTCCGTTCTGAGTTCCGGATGTCGTCGGCGAAAAAGTGACTGTGATTATGCAGCTTCCACCGGCGGCCACCCCGGCGCCGCAATTGTTCGACTGCGAATATTGCCCGCTGATCCCGATGCTCGAAATCGTCAACGGCGCGCTTCCGGTGTTGCCAAGCGTCACGTTCTGGGGAACGCTGTTTGTATTCGTCGCTTGATTGTTGAAATTCAGGCTATTGCTCGACAAGTTGACCGCTGGGACCCCGGAGCCGGCAGTGGTGAATCCCCAGACCGGACCGGTAGTGGTGCTGGTTCCGTTGTTCACCGTCACATACCATTGATAGGGGGAGTTCGCATTCAGGCCGTTCCACGTCGTTTGGGCGTGCGCCCCCGAAAGGACACCGGAAACCGTTCCGAGAATTGCATAGCCACTGTTCTGCATGTTATAGGGCAGCGTGAACTGACTGCCCGCATCCGTCATGTTCTGGTTCAGCACCGGCGAATAGGTTTTCACGCTGATTTGATTGCTGGCCGGCGAAAAAGTCATGATTCTCAGCCAGCCGCTGCCGCCGTTCGCGCGGTCCTGAAAATCCGACATGACGCTCTGGATCACATTCCCGCTCACCGTATCGCTGCGCTGGCCTTCGCCCGGGAAGCCTATGTGCCCGGAAAGCGTGAGGAAGACATTGGGATTATTTTTCAGAGCATTGAATAGGGTTTGTCCCTGCGGCCCAAATGTCGCGGGGTTGCCATTATTTAGGATGTAGTGGCTTACCAGAATCGCGCGCCGGGCCGGATACTGTTGCAGGACTCCGTTCGCCCACGTCAGGACATTCTGGAAGCGCGTCCCCGATGGACTTTCATCGTAGGCAAAATGAAGCACGATGAAGTCCATGCCGCTGACGCTGAATAGATCATAATGATTGTCGTTGCCCGTTCCAGGATGGCCGCCGTAGTAGGACCGGCCAGTGAAGCGGGAAACTCCAAACCAGTTGTTGTACGAACCTGTGATGCTAGCGCTGCCGAGGTTGCTCAGGTTGTCGCCCTCATCATGATTACCTGGCACAACCCCATAGGGAATGCCGGCATTTTCCAGGATCTTGTAAGCGGTATCTGCAACGATCCACTCGGTGTTGTTCCCATCGTTGTTTCCGGTCTGCACGATATCGCCCACGCTCGTGACGTAGGGGATGTTCAACGTCGTCTTGTTGTTTACGATCCACTGAGTCTGAGCATAAAACATCGAGGGCGTGGCGCCATTCATGGTGGAGGAGTAATACTGTGTATCCGGCAATACGATGAGATTGAAGTCAGCGCCTGGCGTGGTGGCAGGCCTTCCGAAGAAGGTAACCGTCATGTTGCTTCCGGCAGGATCGGAGACGCTCACATCCAGCGTCGTCGGGCTCGAGACTCCCGTCGCGCCGTCGTTCGGCGCGAAATTCACGGGAGCATTCGGAGGCGCCACGGCCGGCGGTGCAGGCACGACCGACGCGAATGATTTCACGCGAGCCAGGCTCGCTGCCGGTAGCGCAACCTTTCCTGCGCTGATGGAATGCGTGCCGATCGCAGGAGTTGCTGAGGCGCGATTCGGGCTATTCGAAATTACCAGTATGTCACCCGGCCAATTCGGCCCAGCAATAACACTTAAAACCATCAAAAATACCGCAGCGGCGATACCTGTAACGTGGCGTGTTTTCATAGGTGCCGACTAATTTCCGCTGTGCCTGAATGGAAGTCAAGAGTCCCGGTACTCACAAATTGGACTGTCGCTTTATCCGAAATTGGTCGCAAATACCGGGAACTCAGTATCCTCAATCGGGTGAGCATCTTGTAAACCTGTCATCGCTGAAACGTGAGTTGTCTCCAAACGTCTGCTAGACTGCCAAAATTGGTACTACCCACTGCGTGCGGAGCTTTGCATCGCAAGCTATTCGGGCGCACGGGCACGCACTTCGGGGAGGCCCCGGGCGGATTATGCAAACGATCATGCGAGGATTTGATGCCTGCTCCAATTCTACTGTTCCTGCTCATCTCTCTGATCGAGTTCGGATTGGATCTTTCACTGGGAGCCAGAAGTAGGTCAGGGAAAGATAGGGAAGATGTTTCGGGACCTGTCGTCTCGCTCCGCGAGCTGTCCGGCACTCTATTTGCCTATTGGTTGCCATCGGTGGTGGCCAGTGCAGTGCTCATCTTCGTGGCGCCATCTTTTTTCAGCGGCGCGTCCATAGCGATCCTACTCGGTCTCCTCGCCATCCTTGTCATCGGAAAGATGCTCAGACAGCGCTGCGCCGAGCGATCGCCCGACCGCCGGTTGAGTCTCTACCTGGTTCATTTGTTGACGCTCGTGGCTTTCGGGTACTTCTGCTTTGGCGCGATTATGGCCAGCGGGTTCCTGAAGTCTCGAGCTCTGCCGAAGGCCCAGCAGCGAGATGTCAAACAACTGATTTCCACACCGTCTCCCGCGAGCTGTGAATTCGTGGCGTTGAGTGATTTCCATATCAAGGCGCCAACAGAACGAGCTGGCCAATATAAGGACCTCTCCTCTCCGGCGAATTTGCAGTCTCTACTCGATGGACTGCCGTGCAAACCCAAACTTTTGCTGATCTCCGGGGATTTGACTGATCGGGGGGATCCAAGAGCATGGGCGGTTCTCACAGCACGTTTGGAAAAATCGGCTCCGGGTATGACGGTGCTCGCGGCGCCGGGCAACCACGATATTTTCGCGAACTCAGGCTCCGGCAGAATTGCCGGCATGGCCGGATCTTATTTGCGTTTCGTGGCGGAAAAAGCGCCGGAAATTCAGACGCGCAGCGGCCGTAAGCTGGCCGATGAGCTGAACGCGCTGCAAAACATCACCGTGACGCAAGGCGAACTTAAGGATTTGCAAGAAAAAGCCGACGAAGAGTGGTACGTCTTTGCGCCCCGAGACTGGCGAGGGAAGCGCGTCGGGTCGCCACCGGCGCTCTCCATCGAAAGCGTTCTGCAAGCCAGGCAGGAACAGTTTTGGAATTCCCTGATCAAAACCACTTTCCCTCTTTTTTGGATCGACGCAGATTCTCAAACGGCCGTGCTTATCCTCAATTCATCTTCCGGCCAGAAGCACGATCGGACCGCGTTCGGCGATATTGATGACGACCAACTTCGTGCGCTGGCTTCGCTGCTGGACAAGGCACTACCAGTCGGCCTGAAAACGATCTTAGTCGTGACCCATCATCCCGCGACGGGACGCAGCAATGAGATATTGGGGAGCGGCCCCGATCGTTGGTGGTTTCCCTGGGCCTGGCAGGGAACCGAGATTTATGAATATGGCACTCTTGGAAGCCAAACAACCAGTGGACAGAAGCTGCTCGCGATTCTCGAGAAGACGGTGGAACAACGGCCGAACGTGGAATTCGCACTGGTCAGCGGCCATCGGCACAGTCTGTGGATCGGCAAGTATGGCCCGATTTGGATCCTGGATCCGCCATCGCTGGCGAGGGAATACAGCGATCCGAAGCGGGCTTTCCCGGCTGCGAATCGCGTCATTGCCGGCTGGCACGAAGATGGGCGGTTGAGGATTGCACTGCTGCCAAAGTCGGGTACACCCTAATACAGGTAAGCAAATGCCGCGCGCTACGATTAAACGCCCCTCGATGTCTTAAAGGCGATCTGAGCGTGATCTGCAACGGCGGCAGTTGTCGAGTCCCAACTCCTCTGTTAATCTTGCTAATATCAATCGGCACGGAGAGGTGTCTGAGCGGTTGAAAGAGCCCGCCTCGAAAGCGGGTAGCCTGGCAAAACCGGGCTCGTGGGTTCAAATCCCACCCTCTCCGCCATTTTCCTGTGAAGCGAAGGCGATGAAAGCGGGAAGCCTTTCGTATTTTCATGTGCGCGCTGATCCGCGGCGGCGGTCTCGTCCAAACTCCGCCCTCTTCAGTATTTTCCAATGTCATGAACCAATCAGAAACAAGAAACCTGAAACACTATTTACTTGCATGCTTACGCCTGTTAGCGAGAGCATGCTTCGCTAGGAACATGGATGAATCGAACCATGTACTCGCATTCCGAAGGAGCAGGCTTAACTGAATCATGTACTTGCTGGAAACTCAGCCCCAGAAAGTGCAAAGGGAAAGTAATTGCCAAGAAAACCTCGATTTAATCTTCACACATTCCTGAACACCGCCGGATTGGACAGGAAAATTGTCCAATATCGCAAGAAGGAAATTATTTTCTCGCAAGGCGCGAAGTCCGCCACGGTTTTCTATATTCGAGAAGGGCGCGTCAAGCTGACCGTTGTTTCGGAGAATGCAAGGGAAGCCATCATCGGTGTCCTGGGAGATGGTGATTTCCTGGGAGAGGGATGCCTCGCCGCCCAACTCTTCAATCCCAACGAAAAACGTCTGGCCCGAACGCTCCTACTGCTCGCGCGCTACGGCAAGAAAGGCAAGAGCGAAACCATCGTCCCTAAAATCAGCGGGGAGACTCTCGCGGAAATAGTGGGAACGACCCGCTCGCGAGTGAGTTTTTTCATGAATCGATTCAGAAAGCTCGGGTATAATGCCCAATTGTGCGTACACAGTTCTCTACTCAATGTAGTCCTGGTCGATTAGCGCACTCGGTCCGGTCGCTTTTTGAAAAGTGTTCAATATTGACCCTATTTCGATTCGGCCTGCGTCATATCCTTTTGGGTTCCTGACGGCGGTTCTTGCCGGCAGAGCGATGGAGTCCGCGAGATGAGAATTTTACTCTACAACCCTGATAACGGCGTGACACGCAACTTCATGCCGCATCTTTGGATGTTTCTGCTCCAGGCTTTGACCCCGCCCGGCCACGAAGTGCTGTTGATCGACGGCAACGCTCAGCCATTGGACGAAGCTGGCATCGCTCAGTACGTCCGCGAAAATAAAATCGGACTGGTCGGCATTGGCGCCATGACCAGAATGATTGCGAAGGCTTATCGCATGGCGGATGCCGTTCGCGCCACCGGAGTGCCGGTGGTGATGGGCGGCCCGCACGTAACGGAAATGCCGGATGAAGCGCTCGGACGAGACACGGGCCATCGCCATGCCGACGCTGTGGCTCTCGGTGAAGCTGACGAAACATGGCCGAGGATCGTTGCGGATGCCGCGCGCGGGGCGCTCAAAGATACCTACGCGCCGATGGATGAGTTTGGCCAGGAGCGCAAGCCTCCCCTCCAGCCCTATCCGGCGATCCCCTGGCAGTCGATTAATCTCGATCAGTTCAACATTGTCCCCAAGGTTTTCGCCCCATTCCTCAAGCGCGTGGGCGGCGGATGGTCAACCTTTCGCATCATTCCGATTGAATCGGGGCGGGGCTGTCCTTACGGATGTGAATTCTGCACCGTGACCGGCTTTTTTGGGGATTCGATCCGCTTTCGCTCCAACGAAAGCGTTGTGAACGAACTGCTGACATTAAAAGCGCGGGCCAAAAGCGAGAATGGCCAGATTGCCGTATTTTTCATCGATGACAATTTTGCCATCAACATTAAACGAACCAAGTCCTTGTTGCGCGACATCATTGCCGCCGAAGCTCAGGTCCATTGGGTGGCGCAGATCAGCGCCAACCTGCTGCGCGACGAAGAACTGGTTGACCTGATCGCCGCTGCCGGGTGCAAGTGGATCTTTATTGGCATGGAATCCATAGATCCCGCCAACCTGGCCAGCGTAAATAAGGGATTCAACAAACCGGGCGAGTATGCGGCAGTTCTCGAGCGTCTCGCAAAACGTAATGTCTATGCCATCACTTCCTACATTTTCGGCATGGACAACGACACGCCGGGAGTTGCCGAGCGCACATTGCAAGAGATTCGCACGTGGCCCGCTGGTCTTCCCATCTTCGGCTTGCTCACACCCTTGCCCGCCACTCCGCTTTACAAAAGGCTGGAAGCGGCCGGCCGCTTAACAAGGCCGAAACACTGGCAGGAGTTTATTCCGTTTGAAATGGCTCACACTCCGCTCAAGATGAGCATTCCGGAAGCTCACGCGGAGGTCAAATATGCATGGGCTCATTCTTACAGTCCACAGGCGATTGCCCAGGCCGTCGACTCGCTCGATTACAAGCCGCTGGGTTATCGAATCAATGTCCTGATCTCGCGTCTCTGTTTTCGCGGAATCTATTTCCCACAGATGGGCAAACTGGCCTGGTTCAAAGTAATTGGTCAAAGCCGCCACACCATCTTTAAGCTCATCCGCGAAGGATTTAGCGCGCGGTTCCCTGGGTTCTCACAGGCTCCCGTTCGCCCGGATTGCGTGCGTCAGACAAGCACGAACTCGGCTGACTAGAAATCACCTGCAATATGTCAGCCGTAAGTCGTAACCTATGGCAAACACAGTCATGACGATAAAGTCCCCTCAACCGATTCACTGGGATGGTGATCCCCGGACGCGATGAATCAGAGATGTGAATCTCTAACATGGTCTCGCCGCACTCTGTCCTGTATCTACCGGATAGATGGAGGCTTCTCTGCGACCTATCCTCTCTAAGCTGCAAGGAGTCGGGTTTCACGAAAAATAGAAAGGACGTAATGCTCCAGGTTAAATTCAGCCACCTTGCTTGTCTATTAATCGCATTCTGCTTCGCCGGCCCGCTCATCGCCTCTGCACAAACAGAATTGCCGGATGCGATTCGGCCATCCCCAGCCGTCCTGAGCCAGAATCAAGCGCAGAACGCAGATCAGAACCCAGATCGGAACCAAGACCAGAGCCAAAAATCATCTTATGAACCCATCACCAGCTCAGGCCGCTTCAAATGGTTTATCGGAAACACAATTGGCCCTCAAAGCCTCGTGGCTGGTGTCATATCCGCAGGATTCGGCACGGCGATCAACAAGCCGAAGGAGTACGGTCCTCATTGGGAGGGTTTCGGCAAGCGTTATGCCGTGCGGCTCACTGGCATCGGAACGCAGAACGCGATGGAGGCGGGCCTCGGTTCTCTCTGGGGGGAAGATCCGCGGTATTTTCGCGCCCCTCACGATAAATTCGGACAGCGAGTCGTGCACATCATCAAAATGACTTTCATCGCGCGGCGCCCTGACGGCGATTACGCACTCGCCTACGCCCGGTTCGTCGCCATTCCTGCCACCAATTTTCTGTCGAATACTTGGCGCGCCGATAGTGAAGCCACAACCGGCAATGCGATTGAACGGACCTTTTTAGGTTTTGTTGGTCGAATGGCAGGAAACGCCTTTAAGGAATTCTGGCCCGACGTGAATCACCACATCATTCACAAAAAGCACTAATTTGGGATTCACAATTGCTGATTATTGCTTCTGCAGGGTCGGCTCCCAGACCCGCCCTGGCAAATCTTCCACCAATTTAACGCCGCCCGGCGAAGAACGCCTGCAGAATTGCGCCGCATTCCCTAGGCAACACGCCCGCGCATACTTCCACGCGATGATTCAGTCCCGGGTGTTCCAGCACTCCGAAGAAAGTGCGCACAGCGCCGGACTTGGGATCATCCGCGCCATAGACGAGCCGCTCAATTCGCGCCAGTACCATCGCCCCGGCGCACATCGCGCAGGGCTCCAGCGTCACGTAGAGCGTCGCTCCGGTCAGCCGGTAATTGCCTAATTCTCGTGCCGCCGCCCTCAGCGCCACCATCTCGGCGTGTGCCGTCGGATCATTATCCGTGATGGTGCGATTCGCCGCGCGAGCCACCACCCGCCCCTCGCACACCACCACCGCGCCAATCGGAACTTCGCCGGCACGTTCGGCTTTCTGCGCTTCTTCCAGCGCCAGCCGGAGCATTTCCTCGTCAAATTGTGGGTCTGCCATCATCGCTCGAGAGATTAGCACGAGGCGCGACTAGCGCACGCTCACCGGCACTTTCTCTTCCGGGTCCCCGGCGCTGGCCGGTCTGATCAACTTCAATTCGTCGATCTCCGTAAGCAGTTTGGCCCATTTCTTCTGCTTTTTCTTGGTCGCGAACGGGACGCTCAGATTTCCATAAAAAGCCAGCAGCACGTCGCGCAACTGCGGCGTCACATCCTTGAAGTGATTTGCAGCCAGCCGGTCCGTCAACTCCGCATAAGTATTGTCCGCCAGCGAGTACTCGCCCGGTCCCGTCACACTGCCCGTATCGAAATTGTCGTTGAGAAGGGCAATTTCGCCGGTTGCTCGCTTCTCCTCCAGCTTCTGATTAAATTCCTCGATGGCTGTCTTCAAGCTCGCCGTGAACATTTTCTCCGTTTCTGGCGTCGGAGTGCGGAAAGCAAGCGCCTTGAATGGCCCAATTTTGGGAACGATTGCGATTAAAAACGCCAGGAATTTAGTCCAGAATCCCGGCTCCTTGTATACGCCTTTCCATTCCTTCCGGTAATATGTTTTCGAAACTCGATACACGAATTTCTTCTTGGTGATCCCTGGAAAATCCTTCGCGATCTCCGCCTTCTTCAATTGCCATCCCACCTTGGTCGCTTTCGGAATCACGCTGCTCACGCTCCGCCGGAAAGTCCCGATTGCCAGATCAGAATCCGAAAAAACTGAATTCCATTCCAGGCTGTAGGTATCCAGAAACGCCCGTTCCAATAGGGGTTCCGCAACTTCGAACCCGATCAAATCGTGATAAGTATCCGGCGCATAGCGCCCCTCAGCCACTTTCAGCACGTCGAAGCCAAATTCCGTTTTCAGGTGAGCGCCAGGATCTTGCTCGTAGGTCACCCAGTCGCCATATTTCTTCTTCAGCTTGGGATAGAGAATCGGCACCGCCCGGTTCACCGCGAACCGATGGCCCTCATTGTCCGCAATGTAGTGAGCCACCGCGCCCAGCGCGAAGGCGTATTCGTTCAAGTCATTCGATTCACGTAAGAGTGCTTCGATGAAATCACCGCTGCGCACGTAGTGGACCAGGTCGCTGAAGAATTTGCTGCCAAACGGATAATAGCCCATGTCCTGAACGATCGATCCGCCGTAGGCATACGCCCTCGCGTGCTTCAAATCCTCCGGACTGGAATTGGGGAATCGTTTTAACAATAAAGGCTGGATTACCTTGTCCCAGCAATTATCGATGATCGCTTCATGTGCCAGGACGGAAAACGCATGGCTGTCCGTGGCTCCGCCCAGCATCAGGATGCAAATCAGCAATACCGCGCCCATTCGGGTGACAACGAATTTTTTTTGTTTTCCGAGGAAGCGCATAAGCCTTCAGACTCTCAGTTGTCTTTGATCGGGATGCCGCCGTGTGTGCGCATCTTGCCATCCGGCGTGTATGTTCGGGCTGTTGTTATGTAGAGGCGCTGCTCGCACGTTTTTTGTGCCCCGATGCCGTTGATCGGGGCGCGCCTGGAGTTTACCCCAATGCCTAAGATCGGGGCGCTGCTTGCCCGCTTTACAAATCTAATGGCTAGTCGGGCTCGGCAAAGATCGCAGATACGCGATTATCGCCACCGAATCCGCATGAGTCATGTGGTAGATGTGCATTGGCGGCTGCAGAGGTTGCCCGCTCCCTCCCCGGCCTTTTTCTAATATCTGCTCGCCTTGTTCTTCTGTAAAACCGGGGAAGCCGGCCAAGGCAGGCGCCTGGTTCGCCCAATTGGGCGTAGGATGCGTCGGCATGATCCAGATCGCGCCGCCTTGCAGCCACCGGGAACGATCGAGATTGCCTCTCTCGTCTCGCGGTGTGTGGCATTCCGCGCACTTCGCCACCTCTTCCACCAAATATCGCCCTCGCTCAATATCGGGCTGCCTGGATTCACTGGTCGAAGCGGCAATTGCGGCCGGCAGCAGGATCAACAAGCACAAGACCATCCGGTGCGTAGACTTCATCGGCTTCCACTCCTCTTCTCGAATCTGACGATAATGCTTCACTCCTTCGTCAACCCCCGCCTGGCATATCCCCGGCGAATCCATGCCAAACGCCCCACTAAAATATCACACGATTCGCCGCGACGACTCAGGAGTAAATCCCAATCACCCGACACCGATCCGCGCTCTTCCGTCTCTCGCGGAAACCCCTCGATCTCGCCCCGCCTTGACAACTTTGCACCGAGACGGCACACTACGCTAGCGATGAAAGAACTCCTGAAGAAAATATTTCTGGTCGACCTGCTGAAAGGCATGTGGATCACCTTCCGCTACCAGAATCCGAAATACATTTACACCGAGCAGTATCCCCAGGAACGCCCCATGGTGGCCGAGCGCTACCGCGGCGCGCCCCGGCTGAATATGAATCCGGAGACCGGCGAGACGCTTTGCATCTCCTGCAATCTTTGCGCGCTGGCCTGCCCCGAAAATCTGATCGTCGTGGGCTGGCTGCGCGACGACGCCACTCGCCGCAAGGTTCTTACCACCTTTACCTACGACACCTCGCGCTGCATGTTCTGCGGCTTGTGCGAAGACGCTTGCCCCACCGATTGTTTGGAATTGACTCAGGATTTCGAAATGGCCCAGTACAGCCGTGAGGGTGCCATCTGGGACCGGCACCGCTTGGAAGTCGGCCCCACTCCGGCTCACTACACGCGATAATTCCGTTCGCAGCCGCTCGCTTCTTGAAACAGACGACTTTCTTGCCTTGCCCTATCGATGTTGTCTGCGGTATAAAAATGCGTCCGTAAGGAAAATATCTCTCTCAATCCTTCACAATGGAACTTCGCAAAGATCCTGTTACGCGTAGCTGGGTAGTGGTGGGCCATCCCGAACATCCGGACTCGCCGGACGCGGTCTGCCCGTTGTGTCCCGGTAACGAGGGCGAGAACCGCCCCATTCTGGCCCTGCCCGCCAGCGGCCCGTGGCAGGTTCGTGTGATGCCTCATCTCAAGCCGCTCTACCGGATCGAAGGCGATCCCGGCCGGTCCGCGGAGGGCATTTACGATCGAATGAATCCGGTCGGCGCTCATGAGGTCATCGTCGAAACGCCCGATCACTCCGCCCCCCTCTCCGGTTTGCCCGATGAACACATTGTTCGCGTGCTCGAGGCCTATTCTTCGCGCATCGCTGACCTGAAGGGTGATTCGAGATTCAAATATGTCACCGCGTTCAAGAATCGCGGCCCGCTGGCCGGCGAAGAATGGACCCATTCCCACTCGCAGATCACCGCCACCACATTCGTGCCGCGCCGCATTCTCTACGAACTCCGCGCCGCCCGCGAATGGTATCGCGACAAGGAACGCTGCTCTTTTTGCGACATCCTGCGGCAGGAAGAAAGGGAAGGGAAGCGCATCGTCGAAACAGCGGGAGATTACGTCGCCTTCTGTCCCTATGCCTCCCGCGTTCCTTTCGAAGTCTGGATCATGCCCCGGCGCCATAACCATCAGTTCGAAGCCCCCGCCCCGAGCGAAAACCGCCGCCACTTGGCCAGCTTGCTTGGCCGCATCTTGCGCCGCTTGATCCAGATTTCATCCGGTTATCACATGGTGGTTCACACCTCTCCCAACTCCCGTCAAACCAAGGGCGAGCTCAGCGAATACTGGAAAACGATTCACAGTGATTACCACTGGCATATCGAGGTTCTCCCCATTGTCGAGTCGCGCAGCAAGTCCTACAGCATCAAGGAAGTCTATTTCAACGCCTTGATGCCCGAGCAAGCCGCCGCAAGGCTGCGTGAACTGGATGTCAACCGAAAATGAATCAGCGCGGCGGCATCATTTCCAAATTGATCTCCCTGCTGGCCCTGGCTGTCTTCTTGCTTCTCTTATGGGTGGCGCGTGCTCCGCTTTTGCGCGCCGCTGGACAGTTCTGGATTATTGACGACGCCCCTCAGCCCTCCGACGCCATCATCATTCTCAGTGACGACAACTATTGGGGCGATCGCGCCACCCGCGCTGCCGAGCTTTTCCACGACGGCTGGTCCTCCCGCGTCGTCGCCAGCGGCCGCTTTCTCCGCTCCTATGCCAGCATGGCGGAAATGATGGACAAAGATCTGGTATCGCACGGCGTCCCCGAGCAGAACATCATTCGCTTTACCCACCGCTCGGATAGCACGTTCGAAGAAGCGCTGGCCCTGCGTGGCCTGATTGCCCAGCGCGGCTGGCGAAAAGTAATCGTCGTCACCTCCAATTATCACACCCGCCGCACCCGCTATATTTTCCAGCGTGTTTTATCCGAAGGCGTCGATTTGCGTGTCATCTCCGCGCGGGACAAGGATTTCGATCCGGAATTTTGGTGGACCTCACGCATAGGCCGCAAAATCTTCCTGCACGAGTCACTCGGCCTGCTTTGGGCCATGTGGGAAGTCAACCACCGCCGTCCCCCTCAGCAATCAGGAAACCTCCTCCTCAGTTCTTCCCTGGCTGACTGATCCGGCCGCGCCTTCCCCTGCCGCTTCCAGAATGGGGAGTTGCGATCCTGGCACATCCCTCCCTTTGTCACCGTTTACACGCACTTTTCTCTGTATTATAGTTCGTCATCCGTGACGAACTGCCTGCGCTCCCCCCTAGCCCCAGGCGGCCTTACGAATTGCGGCTCAGGAGGCTCTCCGATGTGGAAGAAAGAAAACGAGGCAGGTTCATCATCCGCTCCCGCGAATTCACCTCGCCAGAATATCGTTGGCTCTAGTTCGTCTTCATCTCTCTCTGCGAACACTTCGCCTTCGCAGGTCCGCGTGCCGGGATTCGATATTGAGGCCACCCGCTTGACCCCGGGAATCCAGATCAAGGGCGAATTGTCCGGCAGGTCGGATCTCTATGTGGACGGCGAAGTGCAAGGCAAGATTCGCCTATCCCAGTCCATGCTTACCGTCGGCCCCAATGGCAAAGTAAATGCCGATGTGGATGTGCGCGAGGTGATCGTTCACGGCACGCTGCGCGGAAATGTGCAAGCCCACGAGCGCGTCGTCCTGGGACGCACCAGTGACGTGAACGGCGACATCACCGGCCAGCGTATCACCATCGAAGATGGCGCTAAATTCAAGGGCCGCGTGGACATGGCGCCGGCCAAGGACAATCGCAAGTCTCAGCTAGAGGCCGGCGATTCGCTCTCTCACGAAACGCCCGCGCTTGCCGCCGCTGCCGCCGAGGGCAAAGATAGCTCGAAATAAACCATGAGTTGGATCGCCAAAACTCGTCCCGGCGTTCACCCGCAGACTTCGCTCAATTCGGGCTCTTCCTCGTCGAATACGGCTTCGCGGGGTCCTGTCGCCGCCTCCAAGGGAATCCGTGTCTCCAATGGTCTGAAGGATTTCCTTTGGACCTTGAAAGACATGAACCACGTTCGTTTGCTCGATCTCGGCCAGATTGCGAATTCCACTCTCACCTTCTTAATCGAGCACGGATTCAGGGTTTCCACCGAAGATTTGCTGCGTTCCTGGAAAGATTTCCTCGACGCAAAAGTGGAAGGTCATCAGAGGAATCCTCTGGAAGACGAAGACGCTCTCGATCCCAAGGCCCTCGCCGATCAGTTTCTGGAGACAGCCCTCGTCTATCCCAAAGAGAGCTTCAATGCCGTCCTCGCCTGGGATCTGCTCGACTATATCGACGCTGAATTAATGACTCGTGTCGTCGCCCGGCTCTTCGATCTGCTCCAACCCGGTGGCGCCGTGCTCGCCCTCTTTCACAGCCGCACGCCCGAGCAGTTCTGCCGCTACCGCATTGTCGAGGACCAATCCCTGGAATTATTGCCCACCACCCCGGCGCCCGCCACGCATCAGCGCATCTTCCAGAATCGCGCCATCATGGATCTCTTCACCCATTTCTACTCCTCAAAAACGTACGTCGGCCGCGATCAGCTCCGCGAAGGCCTGTTCATCAAGTAACCCGCGCGCAGTTCGCTTTCTGAATTTTGCCCATCGTTTTCCTCCTTTTTCCTTCACCTTTTCGTCGCCCATCCCGTTTCTTTTGCCTCTTGCATTTCCATTCCCTCGGGCGTAAAAGGCAGTTATGAGAGTTGCTGGTGCACCGAAGGAGGTCGCAATATGACTCCACCGGAGCAAGAGATTTTACCAGCGCACTAAACACCGCTTTTGCGGTGCGATCCGCAGGCAACGTCTTCGGCGCTGCCTCGGATTTCAAGAGTGGCAAAGCGGGGAGCCGCCAGGCCCCCCGCTTTGTTTTTTACTCGCATCCCTCCCATCCGCGGATGTTCGCCTGCGCTCCGCGAAAGGCATATCAATATTGAAATACTAACCGCAATGATTCAAGAGCAGGCTCAGGATTTTCCGGCTCCACGCGAATCTCCCGTAATGCCACGCGCAAACTTTCTGTGCATTGTGCGATGGGCCATCGAGCCCTCGAGAATCTTGGCGCGGCGAAAGTTCGCTGTAGTACAATTGCAAATGTTCTGAGGGAGTGCGGCTGGACGAACTCCGCGAAAGCGAGTTCTATCTGCGACCTGGAGCAATGCGGTCATCCCGAACGGAGTGAGGGATCCCGAGCAAATCCCAAATGCTTGAGCACCAAATAGCCTCATCGCCGCATCGAACAAGAAGCAGTAGGGGTATGTTTTGAAAACTCGCCCAACTCGCGCCTCAAATTCCCTAACCCGCAGGCGAGTCGTAGCCTGCCTCGCTCTCCTCGTCCTCCTTTCCGCCACATCCATCGGCCTCTGGCATCATCACAACTCGGATTCTTCCGCCAACTGTCCAGTTTGCCATGTCGCTCACGCACCATTCCTAAAAGCAACAATCGCCAGAAATCTCCCCGGGCCGTTGCACGTCCGCGCGGCGATCCCTGTCCGCGCCCAGCTATCCATTCTCGACCCGATCACGCATCACGCATCTCCCCGCGCTCCGCCTGCCTCCTAGTTTCCTCGCACTCAATCCAAATCTAATTTTCGCGCACTGCAAAAAGCATTGCGACGAAAACCATTCCTACTTCTATCAGGGTAGCCCCGTCTGGCAGCACGGGCCGGCCCACTAAAGGAGATCGAGTGATGAATGGAACGCCAAGGTTTTTATTCGTTCTGGTTGTGTGCCTGTGCGTGTTTGGGCTTTCGAGAATTGCGCAAGGACAGACAGGAAATTCATCCACAATTTCAGGCACGGTAGTCGACTCGACCGGCGGCGTGGTGGCCGGTGCCACCGTGACGATTCACAACCCCGTCAGCGGTTTCGAACGTTCCACCGCGACGGACAATTCCGGCAATTTCACTTTCCCCAATGTGCCGTTCAATCCTTATCACCTTGCCGTCAAAGCCAACGGATTCGGTCCCTACACCCAGGATGTTGAGGTGCGCTCCTCGGTCCCCCTCGAAATCAAAGTCTCTCTCAAAATAGCCGGAACCAGCACCACCATAACCGTCGAAGGCGGCGCCGACCTCCTCGAGAACGATCCCACCTTCCACACCGACGTGGACCGTGCGATCTTCGACAAACTTCCCCTCGAAAGCCAATCCTCCTCGGTCAGCTCTTTGGTCACGCTCTCCGCTCCCGGAGTCGCTGCGGATTCTAACGGTCTTTTCCACGGATTGGGCGATCACGCGGAAAATTCATTTTCCGTGGATGGCCAGCCCATCACCGACCAGCAAAGCAAAGTTTTTTCAAATCAGATCCCCCTCGATTCGATTGAGTCGCTCGAGGTGATCTCCGGCGCGCCTCCCGCCGAATTTGGAGACAAGACCAGCCTCGTCATCAAAGTCACCACGCGCTCGGGGCAGGGCATCACCACTCCTCACGGCAGCGTCACGGCTTCCTACGGAACCTTTGGCTCCTCCAATCTCGGCTTCGACCTGGCCTATGGCGGCCAAAAGTGGGGAAACTTTATTTCCGTAAATGGATTGAACAGCGGACGTTTCCTCGATCCTCCGGAATTCACGGTGCTCCATGCCAAGGGAAATGAAGAAAATATTTTCGACCGCGTGGACTACCAATTCTCAACCGCGGATTCCATCCATCTAAACCTGGGGTACACGCGTTCCTGGTTCCAAACACCCAATTCCTTCGACAACCTCAATCTCGGCGCCACCGACCCCTTCGGCAACACCGTGGGCGCCGCGGACCAGCGCTCGAAGATCGGAACGTTCAACATTGCTCCCACCTGGACGCATCTGATCAGTCCGTCCGCCGTGTTCACATTCGGTGCCTTCGTCCGCCGGGACGCCTACAACTATTATCCCAGCGGAAACCCGTTCGCCGATCTCGGTCCCATTCAGTCGGAAACCATTGGACAGGATCGCACGCTTGCCAACGCAGGTCTTCGCTCCGATGTTTCCTACGTGAAAGGCATCCACAATCTCAAGGCTGGAGCACTGTACGAGCACACCTTCCTCACAGAAAATTTCAGTCTGGGTATCGTCGATCCAGGGTTAAACCCCGTTTGCTTCAATGCCGACGGCAGTCCCAACACCGACCCGAACATTACCAACCCATCCCAATGCACTGGCATTCTCCAGCCGAATCCCGGCTTCCTGCCACTCCTGGCCTGCAACGACCTCAGTCGCCCGCATCCCGCCCCGTCCAGCGGATGTTCCAATTCCACCAGCGCGCCATTTCTTTTCCATGGCCACACAGATGTAAAGGAATTGGCTCTCTACCTTCAGGACACCATCACCAAAGGGAATTGGTCCTTCAACCTCGGAATCCGCGGCGATTTTTACAACGGACTTTCCATCACTCGCCAAGCCGAGCCTCGAGTCGGAATCGCTTACAACATCAAACCCAGTAATACAGTCCTGCGCATTTCCTACGCGCGCCTTCTCGAAACACCTTTCAATGAGAACCTGGTGCTTTCCAGCTCAGGCTGCAACGCCCCCATGATTGCCGCCCTGGTGCCGTGTGTGCCTTCGAGCCTGTCGCCGGGTTATCGCAATGAGTTCCACGCCGGCATCCAGCAGGCATTCGGCCGTTTCCTGGTTGTGGATGGAGAGTACATTTGGAAATATACCCACAACGGTTACGACTTCAGCGTGCTCGGCGCCACGCCGATCACTTTCCCGATCGCGTGGCACAATTCCAAGATCCCCGGCTTTGCCATTCGAGCAAGCGTGCCGAACTTCCACGGATTCACCGCGCTCATCCTTCTGTCGGGCGTGGCCTCTCGTTTTTTCCCGCCCCAAGTGGGCGGTCTGGGCGTCACGGTAGGGCAGAGCGGGTCAGTCTTCCGAATCGACCACGACGAGAAATTCAATCAGACAACCCACCTGCAATATCAGCCCTGGAAGCGCGGCCCTTGGGCCGGTTTCAATTGGCGCTATGACAGCGGGCTGGTGGCCGGCGCCGTGCCCTTCGCAACCGACAACACAACTCCGGTTGACCTGACCGTGCTTACCGCGGACCAGCAGATGCAAGCCGGCTTGTTCTGCGGCAACCAGTTCCCCACACTCACTGCGCCACTCACCACCTGCGCCCCGGCTCAATATGGTTCCACGCTCGTCCAAATCCCCAAGCCCGGAACCGAGGACGACGACCACAATCCTCCGCGCATCAAGCCGCGCAACCTGTTCGATCTCGCGGCCGGCGACGATGATCTTTTCCACGGTGATCGCTTTAAGTGGAGTCTCCGTTTCACCGCCATCAACGTCACCAACAAAAAAGCCCTCTACAACTTCCTATCCACTTTTAGTGGGACCCACTACGTTACGCCGCGAGCCTTCACAGCCGAATTGGGTTTCCACTTTTAGCCGGCTCAAGCCGAGCGGAAAGGCGGCTTATTCTCCGCCGCCTTTCCCGTTCGCCCAAGGTTCAAGCCTTTGACCAGGATCAGAATGTCGCCACGGCGCATTCGACAAATCCGGAGGACGCTTGGATTTTCCCGAAGGGATTTCGCGCGTACTCTCTGGGCCGCATCGAAGACCGTGATGGAATGGGAAAGCGGCAAGCGTTCCCCCGTGGGAATGCATCACCGGCTGCTCGCACTCTGGGAGCAGGGGCTGGTGAATTCGTCTTTTCGGACTGCGCTTCAGGATCCCCGCGCCTCGGATCCAATGTTCCTGCTTTTTCGGCTTTTACGGCCGCTCTACTGGAATCGCTCAGCCAATGACATTCCCGCGGCTGAGAAGACAGTCGCCCCGCTTTCCTCAAGTTCCACGAAGAATTCGTTGGCCGCTAAGCACCTGACGCCAGGCCGCATCCAGGCGATTCGCAATTCGCTTGGCTTCTCCCAAGGAGACTTTGCCCATTTTCTTTGGATCACCTATTCCACGCTGAATCGCTGGGAACATGGTCATGCTCCTCCCTTCGGCATGCATCTCCGGATACTGTCCCTCTTGGAGCAAAACCTCAGGACTCCCGCCTTCCAGGCGACTCTCCGCAGCCCTCGCAGTGCGGATCATCTCTTTCTGCTTCATCAACTTTTGGAATATTCTTTCGGAGATCGTCCGATCCTCAAATCCAAACGTCGGCGAACATAAACTTCCAGCGCAGGAGAACTTTGTTGGACTTCGCTCGCCGCGCAGTGGCGGAGAAAAAGAACAGCCGATCCAGGAAACATTTCGCGCCTTCTTCTCGTAAGTTCTCTTAGAAGTCTCTCGAGGGAGGGTATCCATGGGAATTTTCTTGCAAGACTTGCGCTACGCGCTGCGAATGCTGGCCAAGAATCCGGGTTTCGCGGTAATCGCCGTCCTCACCCTGGCCATCGGAATCGGCGCCAACACTGCCATCTTCACCGTCGTTGATTCCGTGATGCTCCGTCCCTTGCCCTTTCACGATCCCTCCCGCCTGGTGATGTTGAGCGAGAAATCGGCACAATTCGAGCAGATGTCCGTGTCCTACCCGAATTTTGAGGATTGGCGCGCGCAGAGCCATTCGTTTGAGGGCTTGGCTGCCTTCCGCCGTGATTCCTATACCATCACTGGCGGCGCGCTCCCCGAGCACATCGGCGGGCGGGAAGTCTCCGCCGGATTCTTCAGCCTTCTCGGCGTCACGCCCATCCTGGGCCGCGATTTCCGCGCCGAAGAGGATTTACAGGGCGCCGCGCCGGTCGTAATTTTGAGCTACGGACTCTGGCAGCGCCGCTTCGGCGGCGATCCCGGCGTACTCGGGAAGTCCGTGAATCTCAGCGACACCAGCTACACCGTGGTCGGCGTGCTTCCGCATGATTTTTGGTTTTATTCTGGCGCCGATGTTTTTGTTCCCATCGGCGCGGATAAAGCGATGTGGATTCACAACCGGCAGATGCGCAACGGCATGCACGCGGTGGCCCGGCTGAAGCCCGGCGTCACCTTGGCGCAATCGCGCGCGGAAATGGACAACGTCGGCCGCCAGCTCGCGGCAGCCTATCCGGACGCCAATGGCCGCAACGGCGTCAGTGTTCTCTCCGTCCTCGAGGATGTGGTCAGCGACGTTCGCGGAACTCTTTTTCTCCTGTTCGGCGCCGTTGGTTTTCTGCTCTTGATCGCCTGCGTCAACGTGGCCAATCTTCTGCTCAGCCGCGTCACGCCGCGCCAGCGCGAACTTGCTATCCGTTCCGCCCTGGGAGCTTCCACGCGCCGCGTGGTGCGCCAGCTTCTCACGGAAAGTGTGTTGCTCTCGCTTCTCGGCGGAATTCTCGGCGTCGGATTCGCCTGGCTCGGAACGCGCCTGCTCGTGGCCGCAGTTCCCGGCACCTTGCCTCGCGCGGAAACCATCGGCATGGATTGGCGCGTGGCGCTCTTCATGTTGGGCTTGTGCTTTCTCACCGGAATTTTATTCGGCATGGCGCCCGCCTGGCACGCCGTCCGCGGCAACGTCTCCGAATCCCTGAAAGAAGGCGGCCGTGGCGCCAGTCGGAGCAGCCACCGCGTTCAGAATGTGTTGGTGGTGTCGGAGCTGGCTCTTGCCCTCGTCTTGCTGGTTGGCGCGGGCCTCACCATCCGCACACTCCAGAAGCTAGCAAATGTTGACCCCGGTTTCCGTTCGCACGACGTTCTCGTCTTCAACGCAGCCTACTCGCAGCTCCGCTACAACCAGCCGGAAAAAGTTCGCACCCTCCTCCATCAAGTGATCGACCGGCTCGAAAAAACTCCCGGCTTCGATGCCGCCGCCATGACCACCGACGTCGTGATGCGCGACGACAGCGAAATGAATTTCTATGTGACCAGCCGCCCCAAACCTCCGCCGCAGGACATGCCCTGGTCCATGCTCTATTTCACCACTCCCGATTACCCGCAAACTATGGGACTTCGCCTTCTCAAGGGCCGCTTTTTCTCCGAGCGGGATAATTTGAACGCCCCGGCGGTCGTGGTCATTGACGAAGAATTCGCGCGCAGTATTTTCCCCGGCCAGGATCCCATCGGCCAGCACCTGGCCCTTCCTTTTCCCGGCCTCGACCAGCCGCGCGAAATTGTCGGCATCGTCGATCACGTGAAGCAGTGGGGCCTGGCGCAAGACAGCACTGCCAAGATCCGCTCTCAGCTCTACATGCCCTTCCTGCAGGTTCCCGATCAGTTTTACAACTTGCTCACGCAGATGACCTTCATCGTGCGTTCCGGCCTCGACCCGCACGCCGCCACGGTCGCCGCCTCCGAACAGATCCGCGCGATCGATTCGGACATCCCCATTTATGAAGTCGAGACCATGGACGAAATCATCCGCGAGACGATAGCCCGCCAGCGCTTTGCCACTTTGCTCTTCGGCGTTTTTGCCGCCGCCGCCCTGCTCCTCGGCGCCATCGGAACCTACGGCGTGCTGTCCTATTCCGTCAGCCAGCGAACGCATGAAATGGGCGTTCGCATGGCTCTCGGCGCCGCACAACGCGATATCCTGCGGCTCGTAATTGGACGAGGCGCCAAGCTCGTCGGCATCGGCATCGCCATCGGACTTCTGGGAGCCCTGGCGTTGTCTCGCCTCCTCGCCGGATTGCTCTACGGCGTCTCCAGCACGGACCCGCTAACCTTCGCCTCGGTCTCTCTGGTCTTGGTCGCTGTGTCGATCGCCGCGTGTTACCTCCCAGCCCGCCGCGCGACAAAGGTTGACCCCATCACCGCCTTGCGCTACGAATAATCTCGCCCCTCCCGCCGGACTCGCTACAGTGCGCCGCCCCAGCGAGTGCACCCAAGCTTGCGCAGGGTATGCTCTCCTCCGCGCTCTCGGTCTGCGGCGGCAGCCGGAAGGGAATCGGCCCGCCATAGCCGCTCCTTGGCGTAGGCGGAGTACGCTTGACAAGCGCGTAGCACCCGAAGTACCGTCCGCATCCATACGGCCCCGAACACAATTTCAAGGAGGATTCTCGATGCGCAAGTTCCTGGTTCCCTTCGCGATGTTTGCAGCCCTGTTGCTCACGCTCTCCGCCTCAGCCAGCGCACAGACCAAATTTTCGGGCACGAATGTATGCGCCAAAACCGATCCACAGAACATGATCGAAATCGGCGATCATCCTGACCACGCTTACATGATCGGACAGGTAAAATGTTCGTGGGCCAAACCCGTCCAGGTTGGAGAAGATACGGGCAAGCAGGGCACAGGCTCCTTCTCCGGCGAATCCCACGGCAACACCATGACCTTCCACGCCTACTACGTCGACGAAATGACCAACGGCGACAAAGCCTTCTACACCTACCACGGCACAATGACGATGAAGGACGGCGCCCCCATCTCTGAAAAGGGAAGCTGGACCATGACCGGCGGAACCGGCAAGCTAAAAGGCTTCACCGGCAAAGGCACCTACACCGGAAAGCCCAACGCCGAAGGCGGCATGACCTCTGAGGTCGTAGGCGAACACACTCCCCCCAAGATGTAACCCCAGCGGCGAGCAGAGTGCCCCCATCCTTTCTGGTTCTGAAAGGATGGGGCTCTTCGCTTTTTGTCTCCATGTTTATGACTGCTCTTCTTTTTATCCTCCGTACGGGCGCTGCTTGTTTACCCTGAGCTTCGAAGGGCTGCGTTTGGAGTTCACCCCGATGCCTTAGATCGGGGTGTCCCGATGCCCGGATCGGGGCGCTCCAATTTTCCAATTCTTGAGCCATGGCGCTTCCAAGGTCCCCTCCGCCGGAGGATTGTGACACTTTCCGCAAAAGATGCATCGCAGCAAGAGCAGGAACTCGATCAAACGCCTTCTACCATCTCCTGCCAGTCCGGCCCCGAGACAGTTTCTCGTCCAATTCATCGACCCGCTGCCTCGATCCGAATAGGTAGACAAACGCGAGCGCAATGACTACGAATACGGCTGCCCCGGCCGCAAAAATTTGGTCATACCATTTGAAACGAGGGTATTCGGTTTCATTTTGGGTTTCAGATTGGGATTGGGTTTCAGATTGGGATTGCGATTGGGCGGCAGATTCATGGCCAAATCCGATCACCCGCGTGACATTTCGAATCGATTCAGAAAGCAGCATCTTCGCATGGCTCCGATTAGCGAAGGAACAATCTAACTTTATGCTTACTGCTCCATAATCCAACTATCGCAGATTGCGACGATGAGTTTGGCAATCTGCACTGCTTTCATTGCTTTGCAACCGACGCGGGCTACCATGATCCAAATATGTAGACAATGTAGAAGGCGATTCCTAACATGATCACCGCGCCGCAAAGGGTAAAGACAAAAAAAGGCCCAGGTATGAAAACTCTAAACTCATCTTGATTGAGAAAGCTCATTCGGCTGGATCGTTCATGGCTGCCTCCCGTTGACTCGAAGAGCCTGAAAAGAGAGGCCCGCAAAGCCAGTCGAAGCGATCGCGATTGCGTTGGTAACTCGTTTACGACGCGCGTCATTAGCAGCACCTTGAGCTTTTTCCGGTTCCAAAAAAGACTCGCTCCTCCGGATGCAACTCAATAACCAAAGTTATAGATTCATCACTTGTATGGGTGCTGGCAGGTGAACGAAAAAATGCGTTACCACTCGGTTTTCGAAGCAGGATTTTGCCCGCGTGATCTTACGTGGCGCTTTTTGTCTCCATGTCTTTGGCAGCTCTTCACTTAGTCCTGCGTAGTGGCGTCGCTTGTTTACCCTGAGCTTCGAAGGGCTGCGTTTGGAGATTGCCCCGATGCCCTTCGTGGGGCCCACGCTTGGAGTTTACCCCGATGCTTTAGATCGGGGCGCTCCAACTTTCCATTCTTGGTAAACCACCTCCCCACAAACCCACCGCTCTTTCCTTTCCCTCCTTACGAACAAATCAATGTCGGGTCCCGTGTAGTCGAGTTCATGGCTCGCGCAGGGTTTACCTTCGGTTCTTGGAGTCCGATGGATTGTATCGGACCCGATGCCCTTGATCGGGGCGCTCCAACTTTCCAATTCCTGGCAAACCCCCTCCCCACACCCGCCCCGCTTTTTCGTCTCCATCCTTACGAACAAATCAATGTCAGCCCCCGTGTAGTCGAGTTCATGGCTCGCCGGGAGTTTACCCCCGGTTCTTGGAGTCCGATGCATTGTATCGGACCCGATGCCGTTGATCGGAGCTCCAGCCTTCCAATTCTTGAAGCATCGCGCATCCAAGCTCCCCTCCGCCTGAGCATTGTGATACTTTCCCCGTGAAGGAAGCATCGCAGATGGACTCAATAATCCAACGCTTCAACGCCATCTGGTGGCACTGCAAGAGTTGCAATCTACTGAGCGACTGTTAAATTAGCTCATGCCCATTAACGCCGATAAGCCACACTTGTGGAAGGCAGACACTCGCGCCTCAGTTGATCAGTTCAATCAGTGGTTCATTAAGTTTGCGCCTAAGGCCTACCGTGATACCCGCAAGAAGACCATCGAGAGCGTCGAGCAAGGCCTCACCCAAACTAAGGACCTCACCACGATTACACCGGGTGTGATCAAGACACACCCAGGCGTTCTGCCAACCCTGCGAATGTCTACGTGCCCGCCGCTGGCACGCGACAGGCTCGTTGGACTTGCGGATTCCAGCAAGAATCTCGTCGGCACGCTCGAAGAGGGCAAGCTTCCTCCGCAAATGGAAACGGACATCCTGGATGCACATCTCAAGAAAATTGCGGCAATTCTGTCCCAGATGCTGGACGTGGATATTTTTCCCTGGATCGCAGAGAAGCGCAAACCAACCGAGGAAGAACGCTACCGCTCATCTACCATCGTCGCTGATCGGCTCTGCGGGGCCGTTGCGGAACCCATCGTGAGGAACGCGCAGGAAAAGCGTCAGCTCGCACGCATCGAGAAGTACCTGACCGAGCGCGGCTACAAGCTGAAGGCGCACCCTGCCGCCACTCCTCTCAAGCAAATGGAGCCTGGCACGTTCTCTTTCCGGCTTAATGTCCATGTGAAGCCCTCCAAGGCCAAAGCAAATACCGTTAAGATTCCCATCGACGCGCTGATCCAGCCCAAAAATGCCAAGCTGCCGCATCTGCCAATACTCATTGAAGCGAAATCCGCTGGCGACTTCACCAATGTCAACAAACGCCGAAAAGAAGAAGCGATCAAAATCAACTATCTCAAGGCGACTTACGGCAAAGGCGTTGTCTTTGTACTTTTCCTGTGTGGGTACTTCGACGCGGCTTATCTTGGGTACGAAGCAGCCGAGGGTATAGACTGGATATGGGAGTATCGTACCCAGGACTTTGACCTTCTCGGGATCTAAAAACCGTGGCAACTATCGCACACCAAACCATCGAGGGACGCCGCCAGGCGGAGCAGACTCGTCTCGACGGCCTGAAGACGGCGGCCGAGCGCAATAGATGGGGCCAATTCGCAACGCCGTTTGAGCTCGCCCTGAGCCTCGCACGCTACGCACACAAAACGCTAGGAGAGGGGAGGCTTCGCTTTCTCGACCCGGCGATTGGCACCGGATCGTTCTACTCGGCGCTCTCCCAGGCCGTTCCGCCAAAGACTATCGAGACCGCGAACGGCATCGAGATAGATCCCTTGATTGCAAAAGCGGCCAAAGACCTCTGGAGCAAGAGCGGCCTTCACATTGTGCGAGGCGATTTCACAAAACAGGAGCCTCCCGCGCGCCGTTTCAATCTCATCCTCTCCAATCCGCCCTATGTGCGGCATCATCACCTGGAACCTGACGAAAAGGCTCGACTCAAGGCTCTGCTCGCGCGCTCACTGCATATGGAGATCAGCGGGCTTGCGGGGCTGTATTGTTATTTTCTGCTGCTCTGCCATGACTGGATGGAAGAGCAGGGGCTTGCGATCTGGCTCATCCCCTCGGAATTCATGGATGTGAATTACGGCGCGACGCTACGCCATTACCTCACTGAGCGAGTGACGCTCCTGCACATTCATCGCTTTTGCCCTACGGATGTGCAGTTCACAGACGCGCTAGTGTCGTCGGCCGTCGTTGTGTTCCGCAAGGCTTCTCCGCCGCTAGGACACCGCGCCCGTTTTTCCTTTGCCGGTGCAATTGAGAGCCCAAGCACTGAGGCCCTGGTGCCTATTGACGCGCTTCGTCATTCGCACAAATGGACGCAATTACCTGCATGCACAACGATTCAAAACAAGGACGAGCCGACACTTGGTGATCTCTTTGTTATCAAGCGCGGGCTCGCGACTGGCTCAAACGGGTTTTTCATTTTGAAGGACGAAGAGGCAAGAAACTGGCAGATCCCGCGCATGTTCCTCAAGCCGATACTGCCTGGCCCCCGTTACCTGACGACAGACGTCATCGACCGACAACCCGACGGAGCACCCGCCGTTTCTCCCCAGCTCTACCTTCTGGATTGCAGCGAGCCGGAAGAAAAGATAAAGGCGAACTGGCCTCGCTTCTATGCGTATCTGGAGAAAGGCCGCGAGGAAGCGATTCATGCCTCATATCTCGCTTGTCACCGCGCTCCGTGGTACTCCCAGGAGCAGCGCCCACCCGCGCCTTTCCTGTGTACCTATATGGGCCGCTCCGCAAACGGCAGGCATCCGTTCCGCTTCATCTGGAACCGCTCAGACGCGACCGCGCATAACGTCTACCTGATGCTTTATCCAAAGAGCCGCTTGCAAGAGGCACTCAAGACCCGTCCGGAATTTGAGGCGCGGGTATTTGAGGCTCTGCAACGCATCACGCCCGACCAACTCGTCTCCGCGGGTCGGGTATACGGTGGCGGCCTGCACAAAATGGAGCCGAAGGAGCTGTCGCAGATAACTGCACGCACCGTGCTTGAGAGCATCGACGGACACATTCGTATCGAGCGGCAGGTAAAGCTATTTACTTGAATGGAATTACCCCGATCAGCATCTTGTTGAATTTCTCTCCCATCGAATTTGAGGATGCCGGAATCGAGGTAGGACTTTTTTCTTACGGCAGAGACGGCGGGCAGGACGCGAGCATCTACACGCCCGCTTACATGACCACCCACAAATTCACCGGCAAAGAACGGGACCGCGAGAACAGCCTGAAAAACTTGAAACTGCACCGCTTTTTCTTCCCCATCCTCACGGACACATCAATGTCGGCCCTCGTGTTTTGTGTTGTGCCTTGTTCGAGATCCCGTTCGAAAATTCACGTGCCATCGAGCGGTGAGCCCAGCAACCTCCACGTACATAATGTCCACAGGCACCAGGTCTTCCAATTGGGCGCGCTCCGTGGTATCCAAGATGAGGAGCCATTTGCTGGAACAGGTGTCCAAGGAGAGACGGTGAGACAGAAATCGCGCGAAGGAGACGGAAATTAGCGGAGAGATAACGATGTTGAAGAGCCGAAATAAGCTAAAAGTTAATCGCCTGGCTAATCGCCAGAGCGAATCCATCAAATTTGCGTCTAAGCCGTTCATTTTCAGCGCCGAGAACGGTTCTAATCACCTCTATATCGCCTTATTTGGACACCGTTCCACACATCATGAAAATCGAGGGAATTCTTGATCACCCAACCCGCTAACCCAGCACAGAACCCAGCGCGGGGCCACCCGCCCCCGATCCGGCGAAAAGCTGCCTTGACGTTCGTTGTCTCTTGTCTCCTTGCGCTGGCGGCCCAAGCGGCCAGGGCGCAGGCCCCGCCGATCTACAAGGTGGATCCGTCCTGGCCGCAGCAGCTTCCCAACAATTGGATTATGGGGCAGGTGGGCGGGCTGGCGGTGGATGCTCAGGATCATGTTTGGGTTTTGCAGCGGCCGCGATCTCTGACGCCGGACGAATTGGGAGCGGCGCAGACTCCGCCGCGTTCGCAATGCTGCATGGCCGCGCCTTCGGTACTGGAATTTGATTCGCAGGGAAAATTGCTGCGTTCCTGGGGCGGGCCGGATTTTGTTCCGGACTGGCCCAAGGAGGAGCATGGAATTTGCGTGGACCGGGAAGGGAATGTTTGGATCGGTGGCGCGGGACCGGACGACCGCCAGGTGCTGAAATTTACGAGCGAGGGGAAATTGCTGCTGGAGATTGGTCATCCTTCGAGCGCGCCGGAAAATAATCAGGACACTTCGATCCTGGGGCGCCCGGCGGGGATTGAGGTGGATGATGCCGCGCACGAAGTCTACATCGCCGATGGCTATCTGAATAAACGAGTGGTGGTTTTCGATTCGAATACCGGAGCGTTCAAGCGCGGCTGGGGAGCGTACGGAATCCCGCTGAGCGAAATCGATAACGCCGCGCCCCCGGCCTATGCCGCGGGCGCGCCGGTGGATAAGCAGTTTGCGAATCCTGTGCATTTGGTGCGGATTTCCGTGGACGGGCTGGTCTATGTTTGCGATCGCGTGAACGACCGGATTCAAATTTTCACCAAGCAGGGAAAATTCGTGAAGGAATTTTTTGTGCGGTCGGAAACGCTGGGCATCGGGTCGGTGTGGACCATATCGTTTTCGCATGACCGCGAGCAGAAATATCTCCTGGTGGCTGACGGCGAAAACAATGTGATCTGGATTTTGCGCCGCGGCGATGGCGTTGTGGCGGGCTCGTTCGGGCACAACGGCCGGAACGCGGGATATTTTCACTGGGTGCATCAGGCGGGGATGGATTCGCACGGAACTTTTTATACCGGGGAAGTGGATACCGGAAAACGAGTGCAGAAGTTTGTGCTAATCGAAGGAAAATAAAAACAAATGCGCTAGTTGAATTCGCTGGCGGAGGGAGTGATGGGCGCGGCGGAAGTGTTTCGGCGATTTACGGAAGTCATCGATCGCAACGATATTTCCGGGTCTGCTTCCCCGCTGAATTCCTCCACCATGACCAAGAGAAAAATCCATCCATGGATGAAACTAGCGATCGCGGTATCACTGGTTCTGGCGTTGCCGCTTGGAATGTTTTATCCGTCATTGGTTCCGCGGGTTTGGCATCTCCGCTATCCGAACGGAGTGCGCTACGGGGGCAGGGATATCCTGGTTCCTCCCGAGTGGATTGCCGATGAAAACGGACTGACGGTGCGTCTCACCAAGTATCCAACGAGCGTGTTTGAAGAGATGCCGCAAGGTCGCATCTTATTGACTCCGTCGCCGCGCGAGAAGTTTGTCGAGGAGGCGAAAAAGATTGACCAACTGTGGGAGGCAAAATTCCGGACGCAGCATGCGGCCGAGGGAGAAGTGATTCAAGGGCCGGTCAAGTATGAATCGGAAGGGAAGGAGTCGGTCTGCATGGAAAGCTACGCGAAAAAGAATCCGGCGAAAATTTCAGCGACCTGCAGGCTGTTCCAGGGCGAGTGGCTGATGGAATTTATGGGCGATCCGAAAGACCTGGATTTCTTCCTCGAGAACTTTCACCACATGAATCAAAAATGAACTCCGGGAAGATTTGCGAAATTTTCCTACACGGAGTATGAAACGTCGTCCTCAGCGGCGACTTCCGCTACCTCGCTCAGCGGCGCGACACCGCTAAAAGCTCCGGCGGCAGCGCCGGCCGATTTGGTTCCGCGCCGCATGGCGACGAGTCCGGTTCGAACCATTTCGAGCACGCCATAGGGCCGCAGCACTTCCAGCAGCCCGTCGATCTTGTCTTCGGTGCCGGTGATTTCCAGAATCAACGATTCCGGCGCAACATCCACCACGCGCGCGCGAAATACTTTCGCCAATTCCAGGACGTGCGAGCGCGCTTCGTGTGTCGCAGCCACTTTGATCATGGCCAGGTCGCGGATGATCGCCGGCTCGTGAGTGATATTTTCCACGAGCAAAACATTCACCAGCTTGTAGAGGTTGGCTTCGATGCGTCGAGCCTGATCCGCGTCGGCGTCAACCGTAATGGTCATGCGCGAAACTTCCGGCTTTTCCGTGCGGCCCACCGCCAGCGAATCAATATTGAACGCGCGGCGGCGGAACAGGGAAGCGACGCGGGTGAGCACTCCCGGTTTATTTTCGACGTAGACGATAAATGTGTTCAGCATGTTGACCTCAATCGTCCAAAGCGGTTTCTACGATCGGGCTCGGCCGGCGGATCATTTCGTGCAGCCCGGCTCCCGCCGCGACCATGGGATAGACTGTGTCTTCCTGCTCCACAACGAAATCGAGCAGCACCGGCCCATCGTGCTCGCGCGCCGCTTGCACCGCCGGGACCGTCTGCGAGCGCTCCGACACGACTGCGGCGCGAATCCCGTAAGCTTCCGCCAGTTTGGTGAAGCACGGATTCAGTAGCGGCGTGGCCGCATAGTTGCGGTCGTAAAAAAATTCCTGCCACTGGCGCACCATGCCCAGATAACCGTTGTTGATGATGGCGATATTGATCTTTAGTTTTTCCTGAACGATGGTTGCCAGTTCGCACATGGTCATCTGAAATCCGCCATCGCCCACCACCGCCCAGACCTCGGCTTCCGGACGCGCCACTTTTGCGCCGATCGCGGCGGGCAGCGCGAATCCCATGGTGCCCAATCCGCCGGAGGTGATCAGCGAGCGCGGCTCCTCGTGCTTGTAGTATTGCGCCTCCCACATCTGGTGCTGGCCCACGTCGGTGACCACAACCGTGTTGCTGCCGCGCGTCTCGCGCCACAGGTCGCTGATTACGTGAGCGGCGTAGAGGTGCCCGTTGTCCGGCAAGTTCTGAATATCGCGGACGGCTGAATCACCCTTCAGTTGGTCGATGTGATCGAGCCATTCGCTGCGGTCGACGGATTCGATGCGCGGCAAGAGTTCCTGCAAGACTTCGCGCAGATCGCCGACCAGCGCCACATCCACCTTGACGAGCTTGTTGATCTCCGCCGGATCGATTTCAATGTGGATTTTTTTGGCGTTGGGCGCGTAGGTCTTCAGGTTGCCGGTAACGCGATCGTCGAATCGCATGCCCAGCGCGAGCAAAAGATCGGCTTCCTGAATGGTGTGATTCACCCAAGCTTCGCCGTGCATGCCCATCATTCCCAAATTGAGCGGATGTGATGCCGGAAACGCGCCCAGGCCAAGCAGAGTCAGCGCCACGGGGATGCCCGCGCGATCTGAAAGCTCGCGCAGCTCGCACACGGCGCCGGAAACGATCACACCATGGCCGGCGAGAATCACGGGACGTTTCGCGTTGCGGATTAGTTCCAGAGCGTGCGTAAATTCTTCGGCGACGGGCGAAAGATTCGGTCGGTAACCGGGCAATTTTGGCTTCGCCGACTCCCAATCGAATTCACAGGTCCCCTGCTGCGCGTCCTTTGTGATGTCTACCAGAACCGGGCCAGGGCGTCCGGATCGCGCGACGTAGAACGCTTCACGCAGGGTGCGCGCCAATTCATCGGGCCGCGTAACCAGGTAATTGTGCTTGGTGATGGGCAGCGTGATGCCGGTGATATCCGTTTCCTGGAAGGCATCGGAACCGATCAACTTGCTGCCCACTTGCCCGGTGATGCAGACGATGGGAGAAGAGTCCATCATCGCCGTGGCGATGCCGGTGACCATGTTTGTGGCGCCCGGACCGGACGTCGCGATGGCCACTCCCACTTGTCCGCTCGCGCGCGCGTATCCGTCCGCCATGTGCGTGGCGCCCTGTTCGTGGCGCACCAGCACGTGATGAATGCTGCTGTGCTGCAGGGCATCGTACGCGGGCAGAATGGCTCCGCCCGGATAGCCGAAGACGTGCTTCACGCCTTCGCGCTCCAGACATTCCCAAAGAATCTGCGCTCCGGTTTTCTTCATGGGACAAAACCCTTTATTTCGCTATCTGTTCAATGCTTCAGAGACGAATCATTTCCGGCCGTGCACCGCGCAGGCAGGAGTGCCTGCGCTACTCTAGCGGCCGCTGCGCGCCGCCACTTCTGCCGGACGCAGCCACGACATCTGCGAGCGGAGCTCCTTTCCTACTTTTTCGAGCGGATGATTCAGATCTTTTTCGAGGAGCTTGTTGTACTCGGGAAGTCCCGCCTGATTCTCCGCGATCCATTCCCTGGCGAATTGGCCGGATTGAATTTCGGAGAGGATTTTTTTCATGGTTTGACGGACGCGGTCGTCCACCACGCGCGGGCCACGGGTCAGGTCGCCATACTTAGCCGTGTCGCTGACGTATTTCAGCATTTGCGCGAAGCCGCCTTCGTAAATCAGGTCGACGATCAGCTTCATCTCGTGGATGCATTCGAAATAGGCTGCTTCCGGCTGATAGCCCGCTTCCACCAGAGTTTCCCAGCCCGCTGCCATCAATTCCGTGACGCCGCCGCACAGAACCGCCTGTTCGCCGAACAGGTCCGTTTCCGTTTCTTCCGCGAATGTGGTTTCGATCACGCCGGGACGCGTGCCGCCCAGCGCGTGCGCGTAGGCTAGCGCGCGATCGAAAGCGAGACCGCTGGCATTCTGATGAACGGCGACCAGACAGGGAACACCGCGGCCCTCTTCGAACTGCCGGCGGACCAGATTGCCGGGGCCTTTTGGCGCGACCATCGCAACGTCCACATCGGCGGGCGGCTGAATCTGCTTGTAGTGAATATTGAAACCGTGAGCGAAGAGCAGCATCGCGCCCGGCTTCAGGTTCGGGGCAATTTCGTCGCGATATTGCTTGGCCTGCGCCATGTCTGGAACCAGAATCGCGATCACGTCAGCGGATTCGACAGCCTGGGCAGGTTCTTGTGGGGCCCAGCCGTCCTGTTGCGCGAGTTTCCAGGTGCGCCCGTCGCGGCGGAGTCCAACGGTAACATTGAGTCCGCTATCGCGAAGATTCAGCGCGTGCGCGCGGCCCTGGCTGCCGTAACCGAGCACGGCGATGCTCTTGCCCTCGAGCACGCGAGGTTTTGCGTCGTCTTCCCAGTACATTTTGGCCATTGTTTTCTCTCCCAGCTCCTGTTAAAAATCGGGCTTGCGCGCCTGCACGTCGAGTTTGCCCGCACCGCCACCGAATACACAAGAAAGCCTGAGACGGGCCTTTAAGTCAAATTTATAATTATTCTTACTAATATAAGTGTGGCTTATGAGGCCGAAACCGGCCGGGCCCCTCGGCCACCCAGGAAACCGGACATTTCTACTTTGCACAAACCGGCTTATTTTACAGCGACACCGCTAAATCTTTATTTGACAGCATCATGAACTTCCTGTATTTTCGCTTTTGACCATGGAACTGCGGGCGCATCGACACCACCATTATCTCAATCACAGCGTGGCGTTGTGCCTCGGGAATCCTGGTTAGCTGAAACGCAATCGTAGCTTTCTAGAGCCCGCTGGCACCAAAAACCAGCGGGCTTTTTGTTTTTGCGCGCGATATAAAGAGCACGTCGAATTCAGGGAGGGCACGTGGAACTCGATTACAGCAAGCTGGGCGGACTGGTGCCGGCAATTGTGCAGGATTTCGAGTCCGGAGAAGTCCTCATGCTGGGATTTATGAACGCGGAGGCGCTGGAAGCCACGCTTGAGACGGGCGATGTGACGTTCTATAGCCGGTCGCGAAAAACATTGTGGACCAAAGGCGAGCAGAGCGGGCATCGCCTCCGGCTGCGCGAAATGCGCGTGGATTGCGATGCGGACGCGGTGCTGGTGAGTGTGGAAGCCACCGGCCCGGGCGTTTGCCACGAAGGATATCGCAATTGTTTTTTCCGCCGCCTCAGTGCGGATGGCACGCTGGTGATCGCGAGCGAGAAGACGTTCGACGCGGGTGCCGTCTACGGCAAAGGGGAGCCCTCGTGAGCATGCTTCGCCTGGGAATTCCGAAAGGCAGCTTGCAGGATGCGACGCTGCAACTCTTCGCGCGAGCCGGGTGGCGCATCACCGTGGATTCGCGCAGCTATTTTCCGGCGATCGACGATTCGGAAGTGACTTGCATGCTCGTCCGCGCGCAGGAAATGGCGCGATACGTCGAGAGCGGCGCGCTCGATGCGGGAATTACCGGACGGGATTGGATTCTCGAAACCGGCGCGGGCGTGGTGCAGGTGGCGGAACTCGTTTATGCCAAGCAGCGGCTGACGCGGGTGCGCTGGGTGCTGGCCGTGCCGGAAGATTCGCCGGTGCAATCGGTGCGCGATCTGGAAGGGAAGGTGATCGCGACCGAGGCGGTGCAATTGACGAAGAACTATCTGGCGAAACACGGCGTCACCGCGCGGGTGGATTTTTCGTGGGGCGCGACGGAAGTAAAAGTGCCGCAACTCGCCGACGCGATCGTGGAAGTGACGGAAACGGGCTCATCGCTGCGCGCGAATCGCCTGCGCGTGGTGGACACTGTGCTGGAATCGGCGCCGCAGTTTATTACGAATTCCGCGGCGTGGGCCGATCCGTGGAAGCACGAGAAAATTTCGAACCTGGTGCTGCTGCTCCAGGGCGCCATTGCCGCGTATGCCAAAGTGGGTTTGATGTTGAATATCCGGCGGGAAGATTTGCCGGGAATTTTGGACGCGCTGCCGGCGCTGAAAAATCCAACCATCTCGGAGCTGAGCGATCCGGGCTGGGTGGCCGTGAACACCGTGGTGGATGAAGAACTGGTGCGTCAGATTATTCC
>JBGQGW010000007.1:0-35933 GCA_041497605.1 Terriglobia bacterium
GGCGCGCAGCCTCGCACCAATGCGACTCCAGCCGCCGAAGCTCAACCCCTCGATGAGGACGCGCGCCAGAAAATCGCTCAAATCGCCAACGTAGTCGAGGTTTACCCGGAGATTCGCTTTCCCACCGAGATTCGTTTCGAAGGCAAGCCTCACATGACCATGGTCGCGGGCGTGCCGGATTCTTCACGCAACGGCGGGTCGTTTGAGGGCATGAAGGGGAATTTCTTTTCCGGGCCGTCGGCCGAAGAGGCCATCTTGCAAATTGAGCTCGCCAGGGAACTTTCCGAGAAGCCGGAGACATTGTTCGGTAAAGAGCTCGTTCTGCGCTATGCCGAACGTCAAGCCCTTCCGCCCGATTCCACTGCGACAAATTCTCCGAAAGGTAAAGACAGCGGCGATTCCCCGGAAGGTGGATTCTCGATCGTTCCGCACGAGAAGAAGTTGAGGGTCGTAGGAATCGTGGAGACGGAACCCGCCGCTGGATTCGGCGGCTTTGGCCGCGGCAGGCTGCTGATTCCTCTCGATGTGGCGCAGGCCCTCAGAATTGCCCAGGCCAACGATCTGCGCGATGTGCTGCGCGGCACGAATTCAAAGCCCACTTTCATGAGCTTGACGGTGCGCGTCAAAAGCCCGAAACAAGTGCAAGCCGTCGAAGACTCGATCAAGAAAATGGGCTTCATGGCTTTTTCACTGCTCGACGCCACGCGCAATCTCCGTTTGATTTTTACGGTCTTCGATCTATTCCTCGGAATTTTTGGCAGCTTGGCGCTGGCGGTCGCTTCACTCGGAATCATCAACACGCTGGTAATGGCCATCCTCGAGCGCCGCCGCGAAATCGGAGTCTTGAAAGCCCTCGGCGCTGCCGATAGCGACATCCGAAAACTCTTCTTCGCTGAAGCCGGCGCTATGGGATTATTTGGCGGAGTCCTGGGAGTCGCTATTGGCTGGTTTATCGGCCGCCTGATCACCTGGGGCACCAATTTCTATTTGCGTAGGCAGGATCTCCCGGGAATTGATCTTACTTCGGTGCCCTGGTGGCTGATGCTCGGAGCGATCACTTTTGCTGTCGTTGTGAGCTTGGCTGCCGGCCTGTATCCTGCATCGCGCGCCGCGCGCCTGAATCCCGTTGAGGCGCTTCGATATGAGTAAGGCCTGCCGCCCCGTCCTGGCGGCAATGATTTTCCTTCTCGCTTTTTTATTTCTGGCGCTGGCTCCCGCGAGAGCGGCTGGCCGCATCGAATGCACCTCGCTATCCAGCCGCATCCTGGCGCACTCGGTTCATTACTGCGCGCTTCTTCCGCCGAGCTACGATACAGATAAGTTGCGCCGCTTCCCGGTGCTCTATTACCTGCACGGGCTCGGCGAGAACGAGCAAATGTTTGTCAGCTCGGACGGCTGGCAGCTCATCGAAGATCTCCGGGACCAGGGCCAGATCGGTGAATTCCTGATCGTCACGCCCGATGCCGACCGCAGCTTCTATATCAATTCGCGCGACGGCCGCACGCGTTACGAGGATTGTTTCATCCAGGAATTTCTCCCTTATCTCGAGCACCGCTATCGCGTGCAGGCCGATCGACTTCATCGCGGCATTGCCGGGATTTCCATGGGAGGTTATGGCGCCCTTCGGCTTGCTTTCCGCTATCCTCAATTATTCGGCTCCGTCAGTGTGCACAGCGCCGCGCTCCTGGAAAAACTTCCCGCCATTTCGGTTTCCAATCCCGGGCAGTCGCCGGTGATGCGCATGATGGGGGCCGCATTCGGCTCGCCCCCGGACCGCGCCTTCTGGGAGCGCAATACTCCCTTCACGTTGGCGCGAAACAGCCGCCCCGCCGGGCTCAAGATCTATTTCGATTGCGGCACTGCCGATGAATACGGCTTCAACGCGGGTGCGCAGCAATTTCACGATCTGCTGACGGCGCGCGGAATCCCGCACGAATTCCACCTCTACCCCGGCGGCCACGATTGGCAGTATTTTGCCGCGCATCTGCCCGCTTCTCTCCAATTTGAATCGCACGCTTTCGGCCTGCCGGCTTCCGCAAAGTAAAATACAAAGGGCGCTTCGGCTAATTTCACCGGAGCGCCCTTTGTTTCGGGACCAGCAGATGACTGCGATGGGGAACGACTATTCGCTTAATGCTACCGCGGCTTCGCGCGCCGAAGTTGAAAGGTGCTCTGCCTTTCTCCGTGGCTCCGCCCTAAGCAACGTGTCCCCTTGCGCAATATTCCGTGGCTTTCCGAAACCTTTTGGATCGGCACAAAAACCGATCTCCATGCCCTTCAGAATTCCATAAATCGCGTGACGATCATTCCTTTCGGCCGCCTTTACCAGACTGGCCACTCGCCTTCGGATCTCCGATGCATCCACCGGGAACGGAATTACTTTGGACAATTTCTCATACCGCGTCTTGCAGGGAAGTTCCGTAGGCCCCGTCAGTTGCTCGTTCAGCTTTTCGCCCGGGCGCAGTCCAGTGATCGCGATCTCAATGTCTTTTCCCGGTTCCAGACCAGACAGCAAAATCATCTCTTGCGCCAACTCCAGAATCTTTCGCGGGCTCCCCATATCCATCACGAACACTTCGCCATGCTGCGCCAGGCATCCCGCGCACAGAATCAGTTGCACGGCTTCCGGGATGGTCATGAAAAATCGCACCATATCGGGATGCGTCACGGTGAGCGGCCCTCCTTCCCGAATCTGCCTTTGAAACAGCGGAATCACGCTCCCCCGGCTCCCCATCACATTTCCAAAGCGCACACAAGCAGCACGCATCGGACCGCTTTCTGCCATGCTTTGCACCAGAATCTCGCCAATCTTCTTCGTGGCGCCCATCACGCTCGAGGGATTCACGGCCTTGTCCGTGGAAACGAAGACAAATCGTTCCGTTCCGCTATGAACGCAGGCATCCAGCACGATCTTTGTTCCCAGAACATTATTCAGAACTGCTTCACAAGGAGCCTTCTCCATCAGGGGAAGATGTTTGTGTGCGGCCGCGTGAAAGACGATCTCGGGTCGAAACCTTTGAAAAAGTTCTGTGATCCGCCCGCGTTGTTTGATATCGGCGATTTCAGATTCCACCGAGGCGTGTGGATGCCGCGCCGCGACTTGTTGTTCGAGCTCATAAATCCCGTTTTCGTCTTGATCCAGCATCACGAGTTTGGCCGGCTTCAGCGCGATCAGTTGCCGCACCAGCTCGCTCCCGATCGAACCGCTGGCCCCGGTGACCAGAATTCGCTTCCCCACATACGTTTGCCGCGCTCCATCATCCACTTCAGGAAGGGATACGCTTCTTCGTCCCAGCAAATCCTCGATTTGCACTTCCCGCAGTTCGCTGATCCTCACGCGCCCGTCCAGGATTTCCTGCAAACTCGGAATAATCTTGGCCGGGACGTTCGCCTGCTTGCATTGGGCCAGAATCCGCATCAGAGTTTGCCGGTTCGCAGTCGCCATGCTGATAACAACCTCTTCCACCCGGAATTGGCGCGCGATTCCGGCGAGACTCGCGCCATTGCCCAACACTCGCGCGCCGGCGATCACCGAATGTGCTTTCTTGGGATCATCATCCAGGAAGCCGACAATCTCGATGTCGTTGCGAGTTTCAAACTCGCGAAGCAGCAGCCGGCCCGCTTTTCCCGCGCCATACAAAATCACCCGCTGCCGTACCCGCGCAAAGGCAATGGCTGGTTTGCGCGACCGCTCATACAGCACTCTTCGCAAAACGCGGGCCCCAGTGGATCCGATCAGCGAGAGCAAGTATTCAAGTGCAATCACGCTGAGCGGCAACTTCACCACTCCGGCCCAGGAATTCGTCACCGGCCACACAAGCCGCAGTCCCAAAATCAATATCGTGGCGATTCCAAGAGATCGCGCGATCGCCAAGACATCCGGCAGCGACACAAATCTCCAAATGAAGCGATAGACTCCGAATTTCCTATTCACAATCAATCGCGCAACTGACAAAACCGGCAACCAGAGGAAGAACTGAGCAGCGTCCGAGCCTTTGGGCATGCCTTCGAATCGAATCAGGTAGGCGAGCATCAGCGAGCCGGCAAAAATCCCCGCGTCCAAAGCGACTTGCGTCCTCCTTGTGTAAGGATCAAATCGAATCTTCTTTGCTTCCGCGTTCCTGGTTGGCTTTTCTCGGAAAGGATTCAGAACCGCGGCCAGGGTCAGCAAGATGAGCCAAAGGTCCGTGGCCAGCCCGAGTTGTTCGTAATAGCCAAGATCCAATTGCAATTTGCGCGGCATCAGATCGTGGAGATAGAAATCTTCAGGGTCCGCTTGCTCGGCCAGGAGATATTCCTCGTTGAAATAGCTCAGGGAAGCGGCTCCTGTAATTCCCGGCTTCAATTGAAGAATACCTCGTTGAATTTCATTGTAATCGGCAACGTGTTCGGGCGTCTCCGGTCTTGGCCCCACCAGGCTCATCTCGCCCCGCAATACGTTCAGCAGTTGGGGCAATTCGTCGAGCTTCGTCCGGCGCAGAAACCGCCCCACGGGCGTCACCCTCGAATCGCCGCGGGCGGTGATCTGCGTACCTTTCCCATCGGCCCTCTCCCGCATCGTCCGGAATTTGACGAGCCGGAAACGATTGCCATGCTGCCCCACCCGATCTTGACGGAAGAAAATTGGCCCCTTGCCGCTCATTCGAACCAGAGCCGCGCAAACCAGAAAGGCGGGAGCCGTGATCGCCAACCCGATCGCCGCTGCAACAGCGTCCAATATTCTTTTCCCGCAGCTAAAGTAGAATGTTTCCAAAGGCTGCGAAGCCACTCCGCCTCCTCTCGAGGCGGTAACGGGCGATTCCAGAATTCTGTTCACGGTCCGTGCAATCATTGGTTGCCTTTCGCTCATTCAAGTGAAAATGGAGATGCCGGTTGCTTCGAGACTTATCGGCGAAACGTCGTGGCAATGTCGGCAAGACTCTCGACAACGCGATCGACGTCCTCATCCTTCATCCTGGGATAAATGGGCAAAGAGATGCACCGCTCGAAATACTGCTCGGCTACCGGGAAATCTCCGCGGCGGTATCCCCATTCTTTTTGATAATAGGAATGGAGGTGTAAAGGGATGAAGTGCACCGACGTGCCGATCCCCCGCTGCCTCAATTCTTCAATCACCTGATCGCGTCCAATGCGAAGAGCTGCATCATCAACCAGGATCACGTAAAGATGCCACGCATGTTGGACGTGCGGTGAAGCGCAAGGAGCTTGGAACGCTTCGAGCGAAGCGAGCGCGCGAGAATATTTCGCGGCAATCTCCGCGCGGCGCCGCCACATGGCGTCGCATTTTCTTAGCTGCGACAGCCCCAGTGCCGCCTGCAAATCGGTCAGGTTGTATTTGTATCCCGCTTCCAGAATGTCGTATCGCCAGGAGCCTCCCGCGCCATACCGGTTCCAGGCGTCCTTGCTCAGCCCGTGAAGGCTGAGCAACCGCATGCGCTCCGCATAGGCTTCGTTTTCCGTGGTAACCATGCCACCTTCACCGGTCGTGATTGTCTTGGTGGCATAAAAGGAAAAGCAAGTAATCTCTCCCAGCATGCCCACGGTTCTGCCTCGATATCGTGCTGGCAAAGCATGCGCGGCATCTTCGATCACCGCGATGCGTCGATCCTTGGCAATTGCCAGCAGACGATCCATGTCGCAGGGATGTCCGCCAAAATGCACGGGAATGATCGCTTTCGTTCGAGGCGTGATCGCTCGTTCCACTTGACTGACATCCAAATTCATCGCGCCAGGCAGGGAGTCCACCAGAACCGGTTCCGCGCCGGCATAGATGACAACCTCCGCGGTAGCGGCAAAAGTCATTGCGGGCAGCACCACCTCGTCACCCGGTCCCACGCCCGCAGCCTTCAGCGCCAGGTGCAGTGCTGAAGTTCCTGAATTTACGGCCAGTGCATGGCTCGCTCCCAGGTACCCGGCGAATGCCTCTTCGAACTCGCGAACTTTCGGGCCGGTCGTAATCCAGCCGCTCCGCAAGACTTCGCTGACCGCACGAATGTCTTCTTGCTCGATCAGCGGTACATGGAACGGCAGGAACTCAGGCTCCGGTTGGGCGAATGCTGCCTCTCGCTCCCAAGCAGGCACAACATTTTTCGTCGCCATCACGCCACCATCCGATTCTGCGATTGGCTCGCGTTCAAATCCGCAATCCAATCGCTCACCAGCTTTGACCACGTCAGGCTGTGTTCTGCATAGCGCCGCCCATTTTCACCCAGCTCTTTGGCCAAGCCGGGATTCCTTGCAATTCTGCGGATAGCGTTGGCAAGAGCTGCTGGATCATCTGGAGGCGCCACAATTCCCGCACCCGATTCCCGCAAGAAGCAGGATGTCTCACCCTCCGGGCCGCAAAAAATCACCGGCTTGGCCGACGCAATGATGGGAAGCAGTTTCGACGGCCGCGCGCCTCGAAATAGCGGAATATCCCGCAAGCTGGCCAGACCGCAACAAGCAATGGATAGGTATGCCGCCACTTGCTCCACGGGAACGAAATCCAGGAAAGAAGTGTTTTCGAGAGACAGTTCCGTCGCCATTCGAATTAATTTCGATTTCTCGGATCCATCCCCAAGAAAAACAAAGTGGATGTGCGTCTCATCCCGTAATAACGCGGCGGCCCGCAACGTGTTCTCGAGCGCGTGTGCATACCCAAGCGTTCCCTGATAGAGAAAAATCTTCTTATTTGTTAGCCCCAGCTGTTCGATCAGGTCTTCGTCGGGCGCGCTCGGCCGGAACAGTTCTGTATCCACGCCGTTCGATAAGTGCAGCAGCTTGTGCGGGGGCACGGCTTTCTCCTCGATCAGTGTTCGCGCGATTCCTTCCGTCACCGCATTGACGAAGTCCGCCTTCCGGTAGGCCCACTGTTCGAGCCATTCAGCGGCCCGCAAGATCAATCCGGGCTTCAAGACTCCAAGCTGGCGAACGGCGTCAGGCCAAAGATCGGCCACATTCAGAATCGTCGCCGCGCCCCATGACCGTGCGGCGAGGATTGCCGGAATCGCGAGAAACAGCGGTGGCGACTCGACAAAAATGTAATCCGGTCTTTTCGCTCTGCTGAGCGCGAACAGGGAACTGGCTGCGAACGAAACGTAGTTCAGCAGCCGCCCCAGTCCTTTCCCCATCGAGGCGTGCACCCACGCTCGGTGGACGGGGACTCCTCCCCAATCTTCCCGAATATAGAAACGTCCTCGATACCCAGGAAAAACGCGCCCCGCCGGATAATTCGGCAGCGTCGTGACCACTTCCACTTCGTGCTCCAGGCGGACCAGTTCGCGCGTGAATGCCGCCAGCCGGGTTTGTGGTGCTCCCGTCTCGGGAGGGAAATACTGAGTCAGGATTAGAATTCGCATTTCGAATATTTCTCGTAAAACCTGCTGGGGCTCTCGCTTGGACTCACTCTTGATGTCCCGCGCAGGGAGCGAAGAGCCTAGCTTCACCGTCGCTCCACGTCAATCTCCGCCGCCGCAAACTGAAACTGGAAAATCGATTGCAAGTCTACCCACACTAGTGGGGAACACTTAATCCGCCGCGTGTCTCCGATCTTGGGTGTGTTCACGCAAGAGTTCCCTCACCACAAGCTCACTCGCTTTCCCATGGCCAAAGGGCGAGGCGGTTTTCCGAAAATCGACGGTTGGTTGTTCTACCGCTGCAAAAATCGCGGCGCGATCGATTCCGGCGAGCCGGTTCGCCCCGGCTTCCACGGTTTCTGGCCACTCGGTTTCTTCGCGCAGCGTCACGCACGGTACTCCCAGGTAGAAGGCTTCCTTCTGCACTCCCCCGGAGTCGGTCAGAATTTTTCGCGCATGCTTCGTTAGTACCAGCATGTCCAGATACCCCACCGGAGCGATGGCCCGGATGTTTCCGCCATCCAAGTTGAGCTTAAACTCATTCACCACTCTCAAAGTGCGCGGATGGACCGGGAACACGACAGGCAGTGGCAAGTCCTCCGCTGCCGACAGAATGGATGCAAGTCTTTCAGTCTTGTTTGTATTTTCGACGCGATGGAGAGTCAGCAGGTAATACTGGCCTGCCTCTAGCCCTAACTTTCGCATGTTCAGTTCCGCATAAACCTCGGCAACCGCTAAATTCGCGAGCAGCGCGTCGAACATCACATCGCCAACCTGCGCCACCTTCCGCTTTCGAGGATCGCGCACCCCGCCGATTCCTTCCCGCGCCAAGTTTTCAACCGCTGATCGGCACGGGGCCAGCAGCACATCGCACAGGTGATCGGTGATCACTCGATTCTGTTCCTCCGGCATGGACCAATTGTGGCTCCGGCACCCGGCTTCCACGTGCGCCACTGGGATCTCCAGGCGCGCCGCCACCAGCGCGCCCGCGAGAGTTGAATTCGTATCGCCGTACACGATCACGCGGTCGATCCGTTCTCGCGCCAGAATCGGTTCCAGCCTCTCCGTCATGCGCGCCAATTGCTCCGCATGAGTGCCCGAACCCACTCGCAGGTTGTAACCGGGCTCCGGAATCCCGAGCTGAACGAAAAAAAGCTCCGCCATCACGCTGTCGTAATGCTGGCCGGTATGGATGATCGAGTGCTCGATTTTCGGAGGCTTTCCAGCCAGATTGTGCGCGGCGATCGCCCGGCAAATCGGAGCAAGCTTGATGAACTGCGGCCTCGCGCCGACGATGCTCGTCCATCGCACCATGTCGTGGGGGTTATCCATGGGAAATAAGCTCGCTGCAGAAATCGAGCAGCCGTTGCCCTTCCGGTTCCCACGCGTACGAAATCGAAGCGCGCCGGCGTGCCTCCGCCGACATTCTCGCGACTGCTGATTCATCCGACAAAAGGCGCTGAATCGCGTCCCGGATTTGCTTCTCGTCTCGCGGATCAACCAGCGCTCCGCATCCTTCGAGCGCGTCCGCCAGTTCCGGCAGATTGGCCGCGATCACCGGTAATCCCGCGGCAAGGTATTCGAATAATTTCACGGGCAGCGAGTGTCGATGGCTCGGTGTGGGATAGAGCAGGAGCGCTCCCAGCTTCGCATTTTGATAGAGCTCCAGAACTTCCGTATGTGCTTTCCAGCCAAGCCATCTCACATTCACCGGAAGCGTGGCGAGTAGCTCTTTTCGAAATGGCTCGTCGTCAAATTCGCCCACCAGCCACAATTCCGCATCGCGCAATTCAATCCCGCGGAATGCCTCGACAAGTTCGCCGATCCCTCGCACCCGGGAAAGTCCGCCCGTATAAATGACGATGTTCCGGCGCTGGTGAACGGGAATTCCTTGCGAAAGAGTTCGGACAGCATCTTGGCGCGGATAGTTTCTGACCAAGACGGTTTTGCCCCGCGGAAAGCGATTGAGCACTTTGTCGCGCGCCACGATTACGCCTGCCAGAAGCCGTGCTCCGCCCCACTCGGCCAGCCAGATTGCGGGCACCAGCAGCCATCGGAGAGGCTTCGGCACCCATTCTTTTTGCAGGATTTGCATCGGCAGGTTTTCGTGGCAGTCGTAGATCACTTTCCTCCCCAGCAGCGAAAGCAACAATCCCACTCCGAATAATTCCGGGTCATGAAATATGTAGAGTTTGGCTTTCAGTCGCAGACTTCGTTTCAGCAATTCCCAACCCATTTTCAGCCGTTCGGTCCGCGTCCCGGGCGTTCTCAGCAGCTCGAAAGAAACTCGCCCCGTGTCCTCATCGGAAGGGTTCGGGCCTACAATGCAAACTCGCAGTCCCGCGTCCGCCAGTGTTTTCGCTTCGCGATGGAAAATTCTCCCGTCCGTCGCTCGATGCACGGTCGTCAGCATCACCACATCAAACCGTGCTTCGGAACGCGCAGCAACATCCGCGGCGATTGGAATGGAATGAATCAGTTGAGGCATCGGCCCAGACCAGGAAGGATTTATCACTTGCGTTTAGGTTGGATGGATTGCCGAATAGCTTCGCAGCGGCGCGCTCAATGCCCGCCAATCCTCGTCGAGTGCGGATTCTCTCTCCTCGACGCGGGCCAGCCGCGAAAGGGCTAGACATAACCCACACCACATCCAGAAACTCCGATTATCCGTAATGTCTCCACTGAACATCGTGACTGACAGGCTGTAAGCAACCACGGGCAGGATAAAACTGAAGCGTCCGCCAAGTTCCACTCGCTGCCTGGCCGCCACCCAAAAGATGTGCGCTACAAATACAGAGAGAACGAAAAGCCCCGCCAATCCCTGCTCCACGGCCACCTCGAGAAATAAATTGTGGGGATAACCGCGCTTGTCTTCGTGATAGTAGAACTGGCTCCAGCCCCCCACGCCCCATCCAATCGCCGGCCTGGATTCGAAAGCTCTTACCGCGTCATCGTAAAACTCCAGCCGCTTCCCCGCGCTCCCGCCGGGGTTGTGGCCCGCGGCCAAATTCGAAAGCTCGTCCACCTTGCTTGCCATCGTGTCTTGCGCTTCGCCCGGCGTTCGATTCATCAGGAACACCAGCCCCGCCAGCAGCAGCCCCAAAATAAATACCGTGACGAAGAATTGAGATTGCAGGCTCTGCTGCCGCCGCATGAAGATCGCTCCCAGCAACAGCACCAGGGCTAACGACAGAATCGGTCCTCGCGCATTGGCGCCTGCCAACCCCACCACCAGCAACGGAACGCAAAGGATCGTCAGCCAGCGAATCACGTTGGGCGAAGCGAACCGGTAATAGACAATTGCCAGGATCGCCATGCCGGCCAGTTGGCCGGCGCCGATCTCGGTAACGGATGTAACCAACTGGTCCCACCCGTTCAAGATGAGCTTGATATGAAAAAGACCATACAAGGTCTTCACGCTCAGCGCAGTCGAAAGGGCCACGAGCGCTACTACAAATATTCGCAAGTCCCGTTCCCGCCGGATCAGAACAATTGGAGCAAAAAATAAGAGCGAGCAGATTCCCAGGAATCGCACGACCTTCTCCGCGCCGTAGTTCGGCGCCGGCGTATAAAGAAAGCTGGCGCTGATGACGGTGGTAAGCCCCAGATAGAGAATCACTCCTTTCCAATTCGACGCGGCAGCATCCAGAAAAGACGGATCGCCGCGCGTCAAATCCCAGGACAAACGAAGCATCACCGCTCCGCACAGCAACGCTACTGCCAGGAGTGTCGGGTCCAGGGCATTCAAGCGGTCCAGCCCCCCGCGAACTTCTTTGAATTCTCCCGAAAAAACCACCGGCAAAATCAAAGCCGACGGATATCTCTTGATCAGGGGGAACACAAGAACCGCCGCTGCAAAAATTCCCGGGATCCAGTAAGAATCAATTTGCAGTGCCAAGGCGGACGCGGAAAGCGCTGTGGCGAGTCCCGCGACTGCCGCGCACATCCATAAGTTTGTTTGCCCGCTTTTCATCATGGTTTCAGGCGTTCAGTTCCGCGGCTTCCGTTTCGCGCGTAGTCTGAAAAATGGCTCGCCAGGCATAGAGCATCCACCCGGATCGGAATTCCTTTGCGGCGGCGAAGAACAGGATCGTCATCGCCGACTCCAGAACGATAACGAGCAGCAGGTTGGTCCGAAATCCATGTGCCCAGTGGATCGCAAAGCTGGTAGCTCCCAACAGCAAGGCCAGGCCAATGGAAAGCCCCGAATCGGCCCATGACATTCTCAAACCGTAAAGTTGGCGAACGCTTCGGGCCGTCAGCCCTGCCAGGACGATGAAGGAGCACAAGAGCGCCGCAGCAATTGTTTCGAGCAGGAACCGGGTCGGACTCATTCTGGTTGCCGCAATCGTGAGAATCAGGAAAATGCCCAGAGCAACCATCACGCTCCGGGCGTTATAGGCTTTCACGCTTGCCGCATCGATCACGCTGCGCAGCGCCACATAGAAAAGAAACGGCGGAATCGCCAGTGCCAGAATGCGAATCACTCCAATCGGTCCGGTAAACCAAGGACCCACCCAGGCCCGGATCAGCGTGTCGGCGAACACCAAGATTTGGAGGCAGACAAACACCGACAGTTCCAGAATTGCCGCCAGCAGGTAACCCAGATGAGCGCGAATTTCCACCAGGCGATCCTGGACCAGCATCATGCTGACCTTGGAAAGCAGAATCAGGCCCAGCGGCGTCACGCTCAAACTTACGGCCATCAGCAGGCTGATTCCGAGCAAGAGGCTCGACACCTGTGCCAGCGGCACGAAGTGCGCAGCGATGATCGGCCCGAGCGATAGAAGCGCCCCAGCCCCGAATTCACCCGGGACGCGGACCACTCCATAGCGCAACAATTCGGCGGCCCGCTTCGGGGCGCGAGATAGAATGCCTGTCGAGTGCTGAGCAATGATTTCTCGTGCGAAACATCCGGCGGATAGCACCGTCGCCACACCGATGGAACCCACAATCTGGCCCACCGAATTCCTGTGCCAGAGCAAGACCACCGAGGAGACCGGGATCAGCACCAGGTCAATAAATTCCAACGCATTCGCGCGGCCCATCTGGAGGCATCCGCGGTAATATCCATAGACGGCTGAGTGCAACAACAGCCCCAGCAGGAATAGCGAAAGAGGCAAAATCAACGGCGCCAGATCGGCGCTGCCAAACAGCCATCTAGCAAAGTACAGCCGGCCAGCATACAAGGCCAGCGCCACCGTTAGCCCCATCGCTCCGATGCAGAAAATATCCGCCGCCAAATAGACCTCTCGCTCCCCGTGCACTTCGTTCAGTGCATGTGCCACCGATCGAGGTAGCGCGATACCCAGCCCCATCTCCGTCCCGGATTTCAACCAGGCCACAATCCGGCGCACCAGCAAGTACTCGCCGAGCAGAGCCGGGCCCAGCAACCTGCCAAAAAGCGAAATCACAAGCAGCCCCCCGGCAAAAGTGGTGAATTGCGTTGCTGCTGTAAGGCCCAAATCACGCACGAGCGGCGGAAGTTGAACTCGAATTCGAGACATTTTTCCGATGGCTGTTGAGGACGTTGATTTGTCGGGGAGAAGTGCCAGTGAAACAGGTGATGCGGCTGTTACTTTTGGGCAACCTGGAGCGAAGGAGTCTCGGCAAATCGCCTGGACCTCAAGAGATACAACAGGCCCTCACGAACGCGGCCAAATTCATCCGCCAGATTTCGAGTCCAATAGGCGTGCCAATTTCGCGGGTGAGTCAATACGTGAACCACATGTTCGCCGCGCTCGATTGCCAGGCGCGGATCTTCCGGGGCCCAATCCCCCGGATGTTCAACATCCGAGTGCAAAGTGCTTACGTGATCTCGTAGCGCGGAATCGTAAGCTTCACATTCGATTTGGGTTTCTCTGCGCATGGCTTCGTCTTGCAATAGTTCGGTGTTCTCCATCCCCAACTTGCGATTTGCAAAATCGCCGTGCGATGCCACCGTGTCGATCGGCAATCCGGTGCGCACTCGAAATTGACGCAAATTGTGTTTGAACCGCGCTCGAATTTCTGCCATCACCGCAGATGTCTGTTCGGCCCGTGTGAGTCCGTGTTCCTTCGCCACCGTAGCGAGTTCCTCGTAGTGATATCCCACCTCGAAGCCCGAATCATGGATCTCCTTCATCAACTCCGGCATAAGAGTCGACAGCCGGAAATAAAACGTGGACTTGAGCCCGAGCCGGCACTCGATCTCCCAAAACTGTCGAGTCGTGTGCGAATCCCGATTATCAATATCATGCCGCAGGATCAAATAACGTCCGCCCGGTTCCAGCGCGTTTCGCTTCAGCAGTTGCCAGAACGATAAAATGGAATGGGCTTCATAGCCCTTGCCCACGGCCGCATTCAACAGGTCTGCATAAAGTCCCAGTCGGCAGGGCATCAGAAAATCGGCGTAAGCTCTGCGCCAAACGTAGCGCATCGCACTGGCTGCTTTGGTGATTGAGTCCATGATCTGAATCAGTGATAAAGAGAAACAATCAGTGGCGGAAAATCGCTCGCGCCTCGATTCTTTCGAGGCGTCTACTTGTGAACGGTTTGCAATGCGCCCAAACGCCGCATGATTGTCTTTCTGGAACTGAATCGATTGGGAGTATGCGCCACCACCTTTGGGGCTGGCCGGGCAGGCGACTCGCCGTAAACGACGTAGGACTCCCCGCATCCGGAACAGGTCGCTTCGCGCTCAATCACTTCCAGCCGCACGCCGCACTGGCACATCCAACCCACTTGGATTCCCGGAACCCCCATCACCAGCGCATGATCGGGCACGTCGTGAGTCACAACGGCTCCCGCCGCTACAAAAGCGTATTCGCCGATGGTCACCCCGCACACGATTGTGCAATTCGCGCCCAGTGTCGCCCCTCGCCGCACCATCGTCCGTTGGTATTCGTTCTTCCGGTCGACATGACTTCGTGGATTTTCCACATTTGTAAACACCATGGAAGGCCCGCAGAAAACATCGTCCTCCAGCTCAACCCCGGTGTAGATCGAGACATTGTTTTGGATCTTCACGTTGTTTCCGATCCGCACTCCCCGGGCGATGTGCACATTTTGACCCAGGATGCAGTTTTCCCCGATCCTGCTTCCTTCCATCACATGGGCAAAATGCCAGATCCGGGTCCCTCGCCCGATTTCGCACGGATCATCGATCACTGCCGTGGGATGGACCAGGCCATCGCGGGAATGGTCCGGCGGGGCAATTCCCGCGGAGGCATGCAAGGATTTCTCACACCGTTCCAGGATTCGCAATACTCCCAGGGCGCTCTCGCCGTTCGTCCGGGGCTGAGTTCGCGTTTGCACGCATTCAAGAAAATGGATGCACTCCAGCCGCAGCGGCTCTTCCGAATCGACGGGTACCGCTTCTCCTTCCATTTTGCGCGCCACCGGAACGCGATCCACCCAGTCGATTCGGTGGGGATAGAGCAACAGCTTGTTCTCTTTTTCCGAATCGTCGAATACGGCTAACTTTCGGCCCCCGCCGACAATCAATTTCTGTTCTTTGAAGGGATGCAGCCAGCTCAGGAAGATGTGTGCCTGAACGCCGCTCGCGAACGAGAAGGTGCTCAGCGTCGTATCCGGGATTTGCGAATTCAGATAATTGCCGCCATGCGCTTCCACGGTTGTCGGCTCTTCGTCCAGCAAATACAACATTGCGGAAATATCGTGCGGCGCAAAACTCCATAGAATGTTTTCTTCGGTTCGCAGTTTTCCCCAATTCAGTCGGCTGGAATAGACATATTGAATTTTGCCCAATTCACCAATTTGGATCAGGCGCTTCAGCTCTACGATGGCCGGGTGATAGAGCAATAAGTGGCCAACCATTAGGATTCTTTCGTCGCGCCGCGCGATTTCCACCAATTCCGCGCCCTCTTCCAGGTGAAGCGAGATCGGTTTTTCGACGAACACATCTTTTCCCGCCATCAGCGCTTTTCGAGCCAGCGCAAAGTGTTGGGCGGCGGGCGCGGCGATAATGATTCCGTCGATTTCCTTCATCTTCAGCAATTGATGGAAATCGCGTATCGCCGGCACTCCAAACTGTTTCGATGTTTCTTCCAGCCGGGTTTCATTCACATCACAAATGGCGCGCAGGCTTCCCAGTTCGCTGAAATTGCGGACCAGGTTCTGGCCCCAATGGCCGCAGCCCGCCACCGCGACCCCAGGAACTTGATTGCCGTTCATATTCACCCCCTGGATGAAATCAGCCGGAAATGATTTTGTCTGCCGGTTTGAGCGGAGCGAGGAATCTCTCCTCACCTCGGGATTTTGACGGGAGAGATTCCTCGTCATCGCCTCCGCTTCCGCGCAGTCTTGGACAACACAGTTTTGTTTTCGTCTGGTTAGCGGATACCGTTGTAAAAATCTTGAATCGCCAGAACCACCGCCGTTTGATCTACTTCGCTCAGTTCCGGATAGATGGGCAGGGCCAGCACCTTTTGGCTGGCCTCTTCCGCAACAGGGAACTGGCCGGCCTGGTGGCCCAGATATTCAAAGGCCTTCTGCAGATGCAGCGGTTGCGGGTAGTAGATCTCCGTCGGGATGCCGCCCTCCCGCAGAAATTCCCGGAGCCTGTCTCTCTCCGGGCACTCGATCACGAACTGGTTGTAGACATGGAAACACCCGCGGGGCGAGGTGGGGAGCTTTACGATCTCGCCCAGGCCGAACTTTGCGAACAATAGGCGGTAGTGTTCGGCTTTTCGCCTGCGCAATCGCGTCCATTCATCCAAATGCGCCAACTTCACTCCTAGGATTGCGGCCTGCAGCGCATCCAGCCGGCTGTTTGTTCCCAGCGTCTCGTAGTAATACTTTCGTTCGCTCCCATGAACTCGCAGCAGGCGTAACCTCTCCGCAATTTCCGGGTCGTCCGTCGTGATCAGCCCGCCGTCTCCCGCGCCGCCGAGGTTTTTGGACGGGAAGAAACTGAAGCAGCCGCAAACGCCCACGCCCCCCACCGGTGATCCGTAATATTGCGCGCCAATGGCCTGCGCCGCGTCTTCAATCACCGCCAGGTTGTTTACGTTTGCCATGGAGAGAATCGCGCTCAGGTCCGCCGGCGCTCCAAACAGATGGACGGCGATGATGGCCCGCGTGTGTGCATTCACCGCGAATGGGATCAGCGCCGGATCGAGGTTGTAGGTTTCCGGCTGAATATCCACAAAGACGGGCGTCGCCCCCGTCCTGGCGATCGCGCTGGCCGTGGCCACAAAAGTGAACGGAGTCGTAATCACTTCATCGCCGGGGCCGATTCCCAGCGCGAGCAGCGAAAGCAGCAGGGCATCGGATCCCGAAGCGCACCCTACGCCGTAGCGAGTGCCTACGAACGCTGCCATGGATTCTTCAAACGCTTCCACTTCCGGCCCCAGGATAAATTGCTGGCTGCTCATCACTCGATCCACCGCTGCGGCGACCTCATCCTTGATGCTGTTGAACTGAACCTTCAAATCCAGAAACGGCACTCCCATTCGAGGCTTGATCTGCCTCAATCCCTTCAATAGTTTTTGCGCGCGTCCGGGAGAAGCCATGTTTGGGGAAGTCTCCTTGTGAGGTTAATGCACTCCGCCAACGCGGTATCCAATTCCGTAGACTGCCACCCCGTTCACCACTTGCATCGCAAATTCACTCATCCGCTGTAAGCTTCTTTTCATTCCGCTCTCGGGAACGAACAGGACATCGTTGGCCTCGAGCAAGACGTCGCTCTCTTTCCCCTGCAGGACTCGCGTCATATCAACCTGAATTTCCTGCCTCCCGCGCCCTTCCACCGTCAGGTGCTCGGACTGAAATCCGCTCCCGCTGTCGCCGATACGCTCGTTCGTGCGCCCGTTCGTTCGCCCATTCGTTCGCCCGTTCGTTCGTATGATCACTGCCCGGTTCGGCGCCGCCGTGGGCCTCAGGCCCTCCGCCATCGCTAACGCCTGTAAAATCGTCAATCTCGCGCTCGGATCCTGCAGCACAAATCCCCCCGGCTTCACCACCGCTCCAACCACGTAGACGAGCGGCGCTGTCCAGACCGTCACTACGTCGCCGCCCTCCACCCGCAAATTCAAAGAAGGATCTTTCCCTTGCATCAGCCTTCCCAAGTCTATGTTTAAGAGGAATTCCTTATTTGTGCTCGCTGCTTGGTTTGCAGCCCCCGAATTCTTGCGTTGCAGCGTCAAGTTGTTGCCCGATTGCGGCACCAGTCCTCCCGCCATCGACAGCACTTCCAGCAAGCTTGTACTTTTTCGAAGCGGATATACTGAAGGGTGCGCCACCGCGCCAAGCACAGTCACAGTTTGGCTGCGGTACTCCTCCACGAATACGCTCACCACTGGGTCGCGCAATTGCTGCGCCCTCTTCAAAGCTTCGCCGATTTTCCGCGAGAGCTCTGCCGGTGTCAGCCCTGCCGCGCGAATGGGCAACCCCGGCAATTCCAGCATCCCGCTTTCGCTTACCGAGTATTTGCCGCTCCGCTCGGGCAGATCCGCAATCACAATGGTCAAGACGTCGCCAGCCCCGATCGCATAGTCCGTCGGCGCGTTCTGCGGCCGCGGAGTTTCCTCTCGATCGGACGCTCCCCTCATTGCCAGCCTTGCCGCCTGTCCCGACGCAAGAATCGCACAAAACAAAAATGTTGCCGCCAGGCTCACAACTCGATTCGCCGTGCGGATCAAACAGCCCAGCCAGGACGTCCGCTTCCGGCAATCATCCTTTTTGCCTGTCCGGAAAATCACACGATTCCATTCACAGCGCATTCGGTTTCGCCTTGAATCCGTTTCCCGAAGCCATCGCAATGGCCGGCCGGTATCGATGCCCGTTCTCAGAGTACGCATCTTTCCCGGATGCGCAGGTGTAGTAACGGTAGTCTGCCGAGTCCACGTCAACCCCATTCACCACCACACCCAGCAACGGGGCCCGCACTTCGCCAATCAGTTCGGCGCAGCGAAGAAGGGTGCGGCGTGAGGTCATGCCGCTGCGGCTCACCAGCACCACTCCGTCGGAAAGCGACGACAGGATCCTGCAATCCGGGAAGGGAATTGCCGGGGGAGAATCGATCACCACAAATTCGAATCGTTCCCGCAGCACCCGCATTAGATCGCGCATCGTTTCCCCGGTCAGCAGATCAAGTGGGTTCAAGGGAATCCGACCGCCCATCAGCAGACTCAATCCCCCGGCGCGCGGCGCAACCGACAGTGCTTGCTCCACTGTCGCCTCGCCCCTCAGCACATCGCTGAAGCCCACCATCGGTGCCAGCGCAAAGGCGCGCGAGACCATCGGCCGGCGCAGGTCTGCATCCACCAGGCACGTTTTCCCGCGACGGGCCAGCGCGATAGCCAGATTTGCCGCGATCGTCGTGCTTCCAGCCCTGGTAGAAGTTGCCACCACCAAAAACACGCGCCGCCCCCCGGCCACTCTCGACAGCAGAACGGAAGTCCGCAGATTGTTGATGGCATCTGCTTCCGGGGTCAGTGCTTCCGCGGACATCAATCGTGGCAACCTGGCAATCGCCTGTGCGCCGTTTCCGTTGCCCAAGAATTGACTGCCTCTTCGATGCAGGCCCAGTTTCGGACCGTGCCCGTTGGCCAGTGGAATCTCCGGAATCATCGGCAAAGAAGGCAGCCCGGTCCAACGCACTACGTCATCCGGCGTCCGCACTCTGTTGTTCATCGCTTCCGTGATAAATGCGAGCGCCGCACCACCCACCAGAGCCGCAAGCAGTCCTATCGCGATATCAAGCAGGCGGTGCGGCCCCGCGGGCCGGTCGGGGACTACTGCCAGATCAACAATCCGAATATTGTTTGATCGTAGCCCCGCATACACACCTGCTTCTTTCAACCGGACAAGCAGCGTATTGAATAGCTCCGTGCTGGCTTGCGCCTCGTTTTTCAGCAGGCGGTACTGCACCATTTTTTCGTCCATTTTGCCGATCGTGGTCTTCATGTTTTCAACAGCTTGCTCCATCAGCCGCTCGCGCGTCACCGAAGCCCTGTAGCTGGCCTTCAAACCGCCGGCGATCGCTCGTTTCTCATTTTGCAGTTGCGCGTTCAATTCATCGGTTTCGCTTCGCAAGCGCTTCACGTTTGAGTTGTTCTCTCCATAAATCGCCAGCGCCCGCGCGAGCTGCGCCCGGCTCTCCACCAGTTTCTGCGTCAGGCCTTGAATCAGGACGCTATCGCGAATCTGCGGCAGCGATTCCGCGCTCCCCGCCTCCGCCACCCGCGAATACGCTTCCAGTTGAATCCGGTCCGCTTCCGCCTGGCTGTATTGACGGTTTAACTCGCCTGCTTTTTCCAGCAATGGATTGTATTTTTCCTCCGGATCAACCAGGCCCGACTGCTTCTGGTATTCCGCCAGCGCTTGATTACTGTCGCGAACCTTCTGCCGTAGTCCGGCAAGTTGCCCGCTAAGCCAATCGGATGTCCGCATCGTCGCCTCGTATCGCGTGCGGTAATCGCTATCAATGAACGCATGGACCAGCGCATTCGTTGCCTGGGTGGCCAAGTGCGGATCAGAACTCGCAAGAGTCACCTCCACAATTCGGCTGTTCCGGGATGTGCTCACTTTCAGATTCTGGCGAAAGTATCGAAGTGCGGCATTTTCGTTGGGAGTGCGCTCCCCATCGCTCGAAGCCCGTTCAGGATTTGGATCATTCGGCATTGTGGAAGTCGAACCGTCCACCGGGGTTTCAGATAAGTTCGCCGCCACAAGTGAAGCTTTCGACTGCACGGAGTCGCCAGTCCGTCCGCTGCCTGCTGCGCTTCTCTTCGCGCCTCCCGCTGCCTCCGGGCGCTCAGCGAGATTTCCTGCCCTCGCGACCGGCGCCGCGAGCGAATTCTCCGCATGATCTGGAACTCTCAGGGTCACCACAATCTCGTTTTCGAGAGGCACCACTTCGTAATCCACAGGCTCTTTCAGATCGATCACCACCCGGGCTGCATCCGGCTGGTATTGTCCGAACCGGATGCCCCCCAGCCCAGGCAGACTACTGTCATGTGTCCACGCGCCGGACTGCGTATCGACGCGCAAACGAACCCCCTGAAAATCCAGGACCAAACGGCCCGGCAATGTACTGCGCTTTAGCTCGTCAGCGAACCGTCCATTTCCCTTGATCATTATTTTGGTATCTTCGCCGGAGCGCTCGGCGCGAACCTGCTCGATCGTCGAGGCGGGCGCGTCCTCAACGGTCTTGGAACCCTCCGCCCCATCGGTGTTTGCGGCGGCCGTTGGCAGGATTGCCGGCTGCTCGGCGCGCTCGGGGGGAATTCGAGTGGGTTGCGTCGCTGCCGATTGATAAAGCACCGGTGCTTCGCCAACGATGGCGCGCTTCTGATCCAGCTTCAGTCTGCGGATCACCTTCATCGCCAGGGCATCGCTTTTCAGGATCTGGGTCTGCGTTTCCAGGTATTCCGCGCCGGTTTGATCCCCACTCTCTCGTTCGTGCGAGTTCAGTGGCCCGGTTCCTGGCGGGTCGATCTGGACGCGCGCTACCGGCTCGTAGACATCTTTCATCTGCAAACTCACAAGCACCGCGCTCAGCAGCACTCCCAGCGCAAAAACGACTGCAATTCTGTGGTTCTTCCTGAGCGTCGCGACCGCCTTTTCCCAATCGAACTTCTCCTCGCTCCGGTATCGTCCGGCAGTCTGGCGCGCAACGGGCGAGAGTCCGTCGATCGAGAGCGGTGTTCGCCGCTCCTCGCCTCCATATGTATTTAGGTCACGTGCTTCTGCCAAGCTCCACCTCACTGCCGGTTAGGCGCCGCGGCGCCTGGTGCGCCTTGTCTCGATCCGTCCTCACGCCAGGAATGCATCTCTGTAGCGTCGACAAAACCTCCAGAGGATCGGTGCATCGAATGATGCGAGGACATCGCTGATGTCTCAAGCCGCTGACCGTGGAATGGCTGCCGGTTGACACGGGCGCGCGGAAATCAATCGGTTGGAAACTCGCTCGACTGCAGCGATGTCAATCTCCACTGCCGCCGACCGGCCCAGCATTTCGACCGATATGATGAGTCGGAACAAATTCTTGTTCCGGACCAGGATTCCCTCGGTACCCTCGAGCGGACCGAACTTGATACGCACCCGGTCTCCGGATGCGAGGAACGGGTGCGGCCTGATGGGAGAAGAGCTTTCCACTGCTCGCCGCACGGTTTCGATCTCTGTGGCTGGTATCTCGCTCGGACCGCTTGGGCTTCCGATCAATCCCACGACCCCGGGGGTCGAAACGATTTCGAGCTTGCGCTCGCGGCTGCATTGAAGGAATACATAACAAGGAAAGAGCGGGGCTGTGATTTCCTTATTCCGGTCCTTCCATCGATGCACCGCCGAATAGAGCGGCAGGAAGGTTTCAATCCCTTTGTTCGTAAGATGTTGAGCAATCACTCGTTCGTGCTGGTAGCGCGTGTAGACTGCGTACCAGGCAGGGAGTGTCTCGACGCTGGGTGTCGGCATATCTCGCCTTTCAATTAATCTTCGCTGGGTATAGCTTCGCCCTCTGCCTCACACGAAGCTCCTGCCTGAGGCTTCTTGCTTGGCGAAGGCACCTGTCCTCGCCGTGAAACTGCTCCTGCGGAATTCGGGGTCCCAAGATCTGGAAAAGCGAACGTCTTCTACGGTTCATCTGACCGATACCCAATGCCGGGCATCGAGCAGCTATGGAAAACTTCCGAACGAACGCCGCATCTAGCCGGCCTTTGCTCTGTATTCGCGTATCGTTTCATCATCTCGAATACAAGCCATCTGAAATCCGCTCACGCCTGGCACAGGGGGCGATATCGCAAATCCATTTCGCTTTCTTAGGCCGCTGGAAAATTCGACGCGCACTACCTTCGCTTCCATTTGGATCGTGACGGTCAAATCAGTATCGGGAATGCGCGGCAACAGGATGACCATCTGGACCGTCGCATCGCGCGGCGGGCAGATCTGTGAAATGATATAGGCATTCGCCACACTGATGTCGCCCGTCACGCCTTCTCCCTCGAATCGCCGGTGGTTCGAATCTTCCCACGCGAATATCGCGATTGCCTTTAGTCCGTAGCGAATGTCTCTGCGTCTTTCCATATGGCACCTGCAATACTAATCATGTGAATAATAGAATAAGCATCCGCCGCGCTTCTGCAAGAAGCGGAATGCCTCTCTTCGGTGCAGGACAACGCGCTCGCCGCGGGAGATGTGACTCTCGGACAGTATCCAGCCCCGATTTACACACTATTTTCCACTAGAAAAATCTCAATAAGAGAGGGCAACAAACCACCAGCAGGCCGAGTGCAGGGTCGCATCTTTGACAGGAGTCAAATGGCCTCAGCGGGCGGCTTTTCGTACTACACGCCCCGGGCCTCTCGGTCCCAACTTCCTTTACAGAAACTTGTGGAGAGGGAAGCAAAATCGCAGCGCCGTCAGCATCGGAACGCGGCCCGCGATAATCCCAAAGCTCTCTAAATCTGTACGTTACAAACATCCTCGATTGGCTGTCTGCAGACTGCCCATCCGCAGAGCCAATCAAATTCGGATAGGATTGACCGGCCAAATGCCTTCCTATCCACCTCCGCCCAATGCAGCTGTTTTTTCGATATTCCTGCCTTCCAACATTGCCCAATCCCGGCCCCCTCGGCTTCTGCCAGCTGCTTAGTAACTTGCACGCGACAGTGGCCTCAACGCTGGCTAAAGTAGCTACAGTAGGTATATACTTATCAACTAACAGCCTATATTTCTGGGGCTAAGTGGGGGTAATATGCCAGTCGAGCCAGGTGCAGACTAGGCCCACTCATGCTCATTCTTGCTGTGACTGTATGCCCATTGGAGGTAACACGTGCTCGGGCAAACTTATGACAATCGAAAGATCAGTGTTTTTGTCGCCGATGCAAATGTAATGAACGGACAGCTGATCGCTGGCGCTCTCAAACGCCGCGGTGATCGATTCGATGTGGTCGGTTGTGCATCGGATTACGCTGACGCCGTTCAGACATTGGAAAAATTCAATCCTCAAGTCGCGGTGATCAGCACCGAGCTGCAGGATGGCCCTCTCAGCGGCTTTCGAGTGCTCCATCATCTTCGTGCAAACAGCTCCCCGGCCCATGTGATCATGCTGATGGACGGCAGCGATCGCGAGCTGGTCATCGATTCGTTTCGCGGGGGCGCTCGAGGAGTATTCTCTCGAGGAGAGCCGGTTAAGAATCTTTCGAAATGTATTCGCGCCGTACAGAACGGCCAGCTCTGGATGAACAACGAGCAGATGACCTACCTTCTGGATTTAGTCATCCGTGTCAAACCGCTGCAACTGTCCAATCTCAGGGGTGCGAAGCACTTGACCAAGCGCGAAGCCGAGGTGGTCCGTTTCGTAGCGGAAGGTATGAAGAACTCGGAAATCGGCACTGCGCTCGGAGTCACCGAGCATACGGTCAGAAATTATCTCTATCGGATTTTCGAGAAGCTGGGCTTGTCCAGCCGGGTTGAACTAGTCCTGCATGCTCTCACCGAAGAGCAGAATAGTCCCCCGGCCCATGGGCCTTCGCTCCAGCGATCGGCCAATTGAAAAGCAGGGAATCCCCAATCCTTTCCTCCTTTTTTAAGGCTGCCTGAGAACTGTCCCCTGCCTCTCCTTCACGATTAACCCTGTCACAACCTCCCAGCCGCCCAAATCACGCACCCACCCGCGCAAATAGCCGCCGCTTCGCGAATTCCACCAGCAACAAGTACGTCAAGGTCGAAACCGCCAGAAAAGTGAAATAAGGCCCCGGCAGCGGCACGAATCCAAGCAAGCGCGCCACTGGCGAAAACGGCAGAATGATTCCGGCGATCGTAATCAGTACCGTGGTAACCGCTAACGGCACGCTGGGCCTGCTCTTGAACGGATTTCCAAATGTCCGGATCACGAACAGCACCAGCGTCTGCGTCGCCAGCGATTCCACGAACCAGCCCGTATGGAAGAGCGCCTCGCTGGCATGAAAGTAGTGCAGCAGCACATAAAACGTCAGAAAGTCGTAGATCGAGCTGATCGGTCCGATCAGCACCATGAAATTCCGGATCAATTTCATGTCCCATCGCTGCGGCCCGCGGATATATTGCGGATCCACATTGTCGGAGGGAATCGTAATCTGCGCGGCGTCGTACAAAAAATTATTCAGCAGAATTTGCGTCGGCAGCATGGGAAGAAACGGCAGAAACACGGACGCCGCCGCCATGCTGAACATGTTCCCGAAATTCGAGCTCGTGCCCATCAGCAGATATTTCAGCACGTTCGCGGAGGCCCTGCGCCCCTCGATGATCCCGCGGTGCAGGGTTTTCAGCCCCGGTTCCAGCAGGATAATTTCCGCCGCCTCGCGCGCCACATCCACCGCGGTCGATACCGAAATTCCCACGTCGGCCGCGTGCAACGAAGGCGCGTCATTGATTCCGTCGCCCATGTAGCCAACCACATGTCCCCGTCGTTTCAGCGCCTGGAGGATTCGCAGCTTCTGCATCGGCGAGACTCGCGCGAAAACCGTCGCTTCCTCCGCGCGGTGCGCCAGCGCTGTATCGGTCATCCGGTCCAGTTCGTCTCCCAGCACAATCACCGGATCTTCCATCCCCACCTGCGCGCACACGTGCCGCGTCACCAGTTCGTTATCGCCGGTCAAAATCTTGATCTGAACGCCGTCGCGCTTCATCGCCTGCAGCGTCTCCGCCGTGTCCGGCCCTGGCGGGTCGGCGAATGCCAGAAAACCGGCCAGAATCAGCGACCGCTCGTCGGCCTTCGTGTATCGGTCGCGCGCATCGACCGCTCGATACGCCACTCCCAGGCTTCGGAAACCCTGGCGGCACAGTTCCTCATAGCTCTTATGGGCGCGTTCTTGCCCGGCTGCATCCAGCGGGCTAGTTACCCCGTTCGCTTCGTAGGCCTCGCACAGCCCAACAATCCCTTCCGGCGCCCCCTTGGTGATCAGCAGTCGCTCGATTCCGTGCGCGCCATCGCGCTCCACCACGATGGAAAGTCTCCTCCTGTCGAAATCGAAGGGAATTTCGTCGCACTTGCGGTAACCTTTCGCGTCGGCCCGCTCCTGGCTCAGGATCGCCACGTCCAGTGGGCTGCGGATTCCCGTTTCGAATTTGCTGTTCAGGTACGCCAGCGTGATGGCCCGTTCCGAAGGTTCCCCAAACGCATCCACGGATGAATTCAGGGTCATCTTCCCCGCCGTCAGCGTCCCGGTCTTGTCGCTGCAAAACACGTCAATGCTGCCGAAGTTCTGAATCGCCGGCAGGTGCTTCACCACCACTTTGTCCCGCGCCATTCGCGCCGCGCCGCGCGCCAGCGTCACCGACGTGATCATCGGCAGAAATTCCGGCGTCAGCCCCACCGCCAGCGCCACCGCGAAAAGGAAGGATTCGAACGCATCCTTGTGCAGCGCCACTCGCACCACCAGGATGAACAGCACCAGAAAAAATACCGCGCTCAAGATCAAGTGCCCGAACTGCCGCAACTCCCGCTCGAATTCCGTTTGCTCCGGCTTCTGAATCAACCGCTCCGCAATCGCCCCGATGGCTGTGCGCGGGCCTGTCGCATAGATGCGCGCGATTCCTGTCCCGCTAACCACCGACGTTCCCAGAAACACTTTGCTCGCCGAGATCGAATCTCTCTCCTCTTTTTCCCCCGGCGCCTGCGCGGTTTTTTCTTCGGGCATGGATTCGCCCGTCAGCGCGGCTTGCTGGATAAATAAATCCCGCGCTTCCAGCAACTGCCCGTCGGCCGGAACCAGATCGCCGGCGCCAAGCCTCACGATGTCGCCGGGAACGATCCCGACTCGGTTAATTTCCCGCCATTCGCCGTCGCGCAGCACGGTCGCCGTCGGCGTCACCTTTTCTCGAAGTTTTTGGATCACTAGTTGAGACCGGTAGGTTTGAACGAAATCGATGGCGATGCTCACAATCACGATCACAAAAATGATTGCCGCATCCGTCTTCTGTCCCAGCGCCGCGGAAATTCCGCTGGCCACCAGCAGGATAATCACCAGTGGATTTAAGAGCAGTGTCAGCAGTTCGACGAGCGCGGCCCCCCGGCGCGCTTGCGAAGGATCATTCGGTCCATATTGCGCCAGCCGCGCCCTCGCCTCGCTGGTCGTCAGGCCGCTAACCGCCGCCGGAGTCGCGGCAGTGCTCCCGATGGGCTGTATCGGAGGATTTGCCATAAGCCTCTAACCGCGGAATCATAACACCACCGCTTCCACTGTTTGCTGTCCAGCCTTCTCGCCGTGATTCCGCCGCGCCACGCATCCCAATTTCGGCTCTCCGATCACAAAGGGCAGGGAACTCCTCGCCATTTTTCACCATCACAGGATAACCGCCGGGCTGGCCTCCCTTTCCTCCCGTCCGGCGGAGCATTGAATTTCCGCGAGTGTAGCGCGCTGGATGACGATCATTCTCTTCCCAAGGAAGGTAGCACGAAGAAAGTCTTGAAACTTGCGAAGCGCTTGGTTCCGGAGTAGCCCGCCGGCCTGCGGCGAATACCGGTTGACCTGCCCACCGTACCCGGTTGTAAAATCCTTCCATTCCCGCGCACTCTTCCCCCCGCCGGAATCAGGCGCGCGGAAACCTCGAATCACAAGGAGGCCTGTAATGGCCAACCCAGTAAAAGCGGTCCCCGAGGGTTTTCACACAATTACTCCCTCGATCACCTGTCGTGGCGCCGCCAAAGCCATTGATTTTTACAAGAATGCATTTGGCGCTCAGGAAGTCGTGCGTATGGCCACCCCGGACGGAACCATCATGCACGCCGAACTGAAAATCGGCGATTCCCTAATCATGTTGAATGATGAAATGCCCGGCATGGCTGTCGCACCCAATCCATCGGCAACACCGTGCACCTCCCTGTTTCTCTATGTTCCCGACGTCGATTCGTTCTTCCATCGCGCCGTCTCTGCCGGTGCCCAGGTCACCATGCCCTTGCAGGACATGTTCTGGGGCGATCGCTACGGCAAAGTGACTGACGCCTTCGGTCACCACTGGGGCCTCGCCACGCACGTGGAAGATGTGGCCCCCGACGAAATGGAGCGCCGCTCCCGGGCTTTCATGGCCAAGGCCGCAGGCTAAATTCTTCGATCACGGCCGGATTTCGCATCAGTAGCTCACGTCCCGGCGCGGCGATCGCCGTCGCGCCGGGCGTGAGGCTTTCTCCACTCACGCGTTGGCGCTGCCGGCTTGCCGCTTGGCGGCTTCCTGCTTGTAGACGGCCAGCATTCGATCGTAGATCACCAGGAATAGTTCCGGCTCGTTCGCCTTCAGGCGATCGTGCAGAACCTGCAGGTGTGTGTGCCAACCCGCCGCGAAGCTCGGCATTTTTTCGGCCGGCAGTTGACGATGCGTCAAGATCAGCAGCACATTTTCGCCCCGCGGTTCGAGCTCAAACGTCACGATCGAATCCGGTCCCGTGCCCTCGGTAACCACCCCCGGCGTCTTATCCACCCACGAATAGGCCAGAACGCGTGGTGGTTCGTAGCGGCTCACCACACCGCGGACGGCGCAGCCGGCCTGCTTTCGTTGTGGGACCTCGTGCAAATCAAACGTCAGCTCCACCGTGCCTCCCACGCGCAGGCCCACTTTCGCCACGGCCAGCCATGTCTTCATGTATTCCGGTTTCGTCAGGTAGTCCCACACGCGCTCGATCGGCCCGGGCAACAGCCGCTCGAAGCGAACCGAATGAAAGTCGAGGAAGATACCCAGATCGGTCATCGTTTTTTCCTCCTCCTGCGATTGGAATTTTTCTTTCGAAGTTGCCGCTCCAATTCATCCAGCCGTCCGGACCAGAAGGATCGAACGCGCGCGACCCACGCTTCCAGTTCGTCCAGCCCCTCCGGGTCAAGCTCGTAGATCCGCCGCTGGGCGTCAGCCCGCACCCGGACCAGGTGCGCCAGGCGCAGCACCTTCAGGTGCTGCGAAATCGCCGGCGCACTCACTTCGAACCGCCCCGCGATTTCGCCCGCCGCCAATTGCCCGCCCGCCAGCATCTCCAGGATGCGCCGCCGGGTCGGGTCCGCCAGCGCCACAAAGCTCTGCATGCCGCCCATAATAAACCATCCCCTTAAATAAGCAACCCCTTAAATACATTCCGCTCTTGCCTCGTCTACTTGCGCGCTCCTGCTGAGTTTAGAGAAGGGAACTGATCAGGTTTAACTGTAGGGGCCGGCTTCAGCCGCGCCCCTGGCCACTCGTTGGAATCCGGTGAAGTTGTGATGTCAGACCCGACGCCTTCCATCAGGCCTGCGCTACTTCGCCGCCGGCGCGTGCACCACTCCCACCGGCTGCCGCCGCGGATACTTCGCTACAATATAATCTTCCACCAACTTCTGAAACGCCGCTGCCAACTCGCCATACGTTCCGTGCAGCGTCACCGTCTTCTGCCCGTCCACGTATACCGGACAACTTGGCTCCTCGCCCGTCCCCGGCAGGCTGATCCCGATATTCGCGGCCTTCGATTCGCCCGGCCCGTTCACGATGCAGCCCATCACCGCCAGCGTAAAATTCTCGACGCCGTCATATTGCGTCTTCCACTCCGGCAATTTCTCGCGAATGTAATCCTGAATCCGCTCCGCCAGTTCCTGAAACGTTGTGCTGGTCGTCCGCCCGCACCCGGGGCACGCGGTCACGCTGGGCGAATACGATCGCAGCCCCAGCGCCTGCAGCAATTCCCACGACGCGTACACCTCGTCGCGGCGGTCGCCGCCCGGCCGCGGCGTCAGCGAAATCCGGATCGTGTCGCCGATGCCCTCGCTCAGCAGAATTCCCATCGACGCCGCGGACCACACCAGTCCCTTCGCGCCCATCCCCGCTTCCGTCAATCCCAGGTGCAGCGGTTGGTCCGTCTTCCTCGCCAGGTCGCGATAAATCGCCAGCAAATCGCGCGGCCGCGACACTTTGCACGAAATAATGATCTGGTCCTTCCTCAGTCCGCTTTCCAGCGCCAGTTCCGTCGACTCCAGCGCCGAGAGCACCATGCACTCGTTCAATATATCTTCCGACGTTCGCCCCAGGTCGCGATCGGTGTTCTCCTGCATCTTTACCATCACCAATTCCTGATTCAACGATCCGCCATTCACGCCGATGCGCACCGGCTTCCCATTGTCGCGCGCCACTTTGCAAATCGTCGCGAACTGCTCGTCGCGCCGTTCGCCCTTGCCCACGTTCCCCGGATTGATCCGATACTTGTCCAGTGCTGTGGCACAGCCCGGATATTTCGTCAGCAGCACGTGCCCGTTGTAATGAAAATCCCCGATCACCGGCGCATCCACTCCGCCATCCAGCAGCCGCTGCTTGATCTCCGGCACCGCCGCCGCCGCTTCCGGCACGTTCACCGTAATTCGCAGCAGCTCCGACCCTGCCTGCGCCAGCTCGATGCACTGTTGCGTCGTCGACGCCACGTCCGCCGTGTCCGTGTTGGTCATCGATTGCACCACCACGGGCGCGCCTCCGCCCACGAGCACCTTGCCCACCTTCACGCCCACCGTTTTCCGCTCAATCCGCGTCAGCATCGTGCCCTTTGTGCATCATTCGCGGGGATGCTGCTCGCCGTTCGAGCCTTTGTAGGGGCGCTGCTTGCTGCGCCCTGCCTTTCGACGCTTATCATCGGGGCTCTCCCGGTCTTAGCTTCGCCGTCATTCCGAGAGCCGAGTTCCATCCGGCTCGAGGAATCCCGCGCAAATCGTCCCTGTTCTCCACCAGATTATCACGGCGCAGCAATTTTCAAATAATCGGGTCCGCGGGATCCAGCCCAAAATCTTGGCTCAATCCCATCAAAAATTCTATAGCCTTCCCTACATAATTTCTGCTAGAACCTTCCGCGACAATCTCCCCGTGAGGTACAACCAACCCATGTCCAGAATCCCGCTCGGCATCCTCTGCGGCCTGATTTTCGGCGCCGTCGACGCCGCGATGATGCTCCCGATGTCCTTCCCCGACAAGCGCGCCGCCATCCTCGGCGCATTCCTCGCCCGCTTCGCCCTGGGATTCGTCATCTGCAACATTCGCTTGCCCTGGCCCGGTTGGCTCACCGGACTCTTCCTCGGCATCCTGCTCAGCCTGCCCGACGCGATCATCACCAAAGCGATGGTGCCCATCCTCGCATCCGGTGCCGTCGGCGGCCTGATCATCGGCTGGGTCGCCGGCAAATACGGCCGCTGAATCACAAACAGAATTACGTTTCTTCCGGCTGAGCCCTCGACCAGAACTCGCTCGAACTCTCCACCGGAATAATTTCAAACTCGATCAAATCGTCCCATCGGCTCACCCAGGCGCTCAGCGATTCGGCATGCGGCGCTTCCATGATCTGGAAGCACCGCGCGCCCGCTGCATCCACCCAGCTCGCGTGGTAAGAGACGCCGACCGGCAGCATGCGTCCTTCGCGCATGAACCGCTCGCCAATCGGCCGCGCATCGCCGTTCTTGAAGCGTTCAATCACCATGAACAGCATAAGCCGGAGTGCACTCCCACTCAGTTCTGCTCTCGGCCAGCGCCTATCTATTTCCCCAAGTTCTTCGGCGAGGCCTTCTGCAGAGTCGCCAGAAGCTTTTCCGCCGAAGCTGGCGCCGGCACCGCGCCATTCAGCACAATCTCCTTCGCGCTGACTTTTTTCCCGTACAGTTTCTCATTTGCGTCGTTGTCCGGCCGCAGCGTCGATCCCTCCAGCGAAATTCCCGCGAACAATCCTCGCGCGCGCGAATAGGAGAGCACCTCGGCCCGCAGCGTCACATCCGTCTCGGCCGACGCGTTTCGCCCCACCGGTCCAGCCGCCGCCGACGCATCGCCTCCCAGTTTCACTTTGCTGGTCAAAATGCTGCTGGCCGCCCGCCGGTTCATCAGCAGCAGAACAAAGTCCGTCGCTTGTCCTCCCAGTTGCAATCCAACACTCCCGCCTTCCAGCGCCATCATCGTCGGCGCGCCCCATTTCCCGTGGAAACTTTTCCCGCTGCGGCACGTCATCACTCCCCGTCCATAGCTCCCCCCAATTCCAATGGCAAACTTCAGCACCGAGGGCAGCACCACCACACAATCCGCCTTATCCAGCACGCTCTTCGGTATGCTGTCCGGAGCATCCAGAATTTCCGCCATCACCTTTCCGGCATTCTCCACCCGATCCTGTTCCTTATCCTGCGCCGCCGCTGTCACCGCCAGCCCGCCAATTGTCAACTCGGTCGCCACCAGCCCGGCCACCGTCACCAATCCCATCCATCCTCTCTTCATCGTCTTTGCTCCTCAGTTGATTTCACTTCTTCTGTCTTTTGTAGGGGCCCACGCTTTTTGTGCCCCGATGCCTTCGATCGGGGCGCGCCTCTCCCCCTCCCCAACGCCGTCACTCTAGCCTCGCCCCCTTCCCCTGTCAATTTGTGTGTTCTGTGCACCCCGATGCCGTTGATCGGGGCGCGCCTCCTCAAGGGACGCTGCTTGAAGAGCCCGTCCTTTCTCTCCCGCGCTCTCCCATCCTCTCCTTGACATGCATCACCTGCTCGCGCGGCTAGCTGGAGCAGCGAACTCTCCGCCCCCACATTTCGGGCGGTCAAGCTGGGAATTCCGGCTCAAACCACCGGCAGCCTCCTCCGCCCGGTGAATTTCTTGACCCTCCCCACTCCCGATGCTATAACGAAGCGCTTTCTCACCCAGGTCGGCCCCTTCGAGGCAAGGACGTTGAGCGCCTGCTGCATCGTCTAGGCTTCGTCCACATGCGCATTCTGGCCGTTATCCCGGTGCAGGCAGAAAACTTTCAAGGAGAGAACCGACTATGAAAAAGCAACTGTTTTTCTGTCTCTTGGCAGTACTATTCACTTGTATTTCGAGTGCCGCGCAACAAGCGCAACCTCAACCGCTCACCTTCTGGTCCGTGTACACCATCAATTCCGGCAAAGAAGATGAGTTCATGGACCTGGTCAAAACGGTGGGGCAGCCGGTGCGCGACAAGCTCATGGCCGACGGCGTTGTCCTGGCCTGGGGAGTTCAAGCTTCCATGCTCCGTGTCCCGGGTGATGGAAACGTTTGGGTGTGGTACGTCGTCAATGATTGGTCGGGGATCGAGAAAGTTGACAACGCGATGCGTGCGCAGATCGCAAAATTGAATTCGAATGATTCCATGGCGCCCGCCGGAAAAAAGGGCCAGCCACCCCCTGCGTCGACTTACGATCGGCTGCGGGCGATGGGAGACCTGAACAAGGCTCACGACTACATCACCCGCGATCTGGTCTCGAATGATTCCCCCGCGTCAACCGCCGGAGCCCTGCCATACACCCGCTATAGCTTCGTCAAGGTCAAGCCCGGCAAAGGCGCCGACTTCAGAAAGGCGTGGGAAAAATACAATAAGCCCGTCTATGACAAGCTCGTCGCTGACGGCGTGATTCGCGGGTACGGCCTTTCCGTGGAAGAAGTGCGGACCGCCGGCGAGTTCACTCATTTCACCTGGGTAGACACCAATGGTCTGGCGGCAATGGACAAGCTGCGCAATGCCTTCATAGCCGACCGTGACCGCCGTACTCAGGAAGAGCAGGATGCGATATCCAACCTCTTTGGCAGTCTGCTCGATGCCGATGCTTCGCGAGCAGAGGTCGCTCGCTCCCTGATCTTCCACGTTCCCGCTCCCAAGTGAGCCTCGAGTCGACGGACCGGGTGCCCCATCCTTTCGATTTTTGAAAGGGTGGGGCTCTTCGTTTTTTGTTTTGTCCTTGTCCTTCTCCCTCAATCCACTGGAATGATTTACACGAGTCTTGGCGGGTGACGCAGACTCAATGCGGCACCAGCGTCTCCCACCCCCAGAAGATATTGCCCGGACTGCATACCCCCTGAGTGCCACATGACCAAACATTTTCTTCCAGTGGATTCTCCCGGCCACCCGCCTCCTCCCACCCCCATCTCCCCTCAACTCAAGCATGCGCTGCTTGACTCAAGCCGGCAAAGATCGGGTGGGGCTCGTCTGTATAGGGGTTATATGCGCTATCCGGATACCAAATTCCGGAGAAGAGTTGCGGCTGCCGTGCTACCGCGCATCGCTGCAAGTGCACACTGTCCACAAAGCTGTGAACCACGGCCGGAGCACCCCAATTTCCGCCCCAGATGAGCGCACTGCTGTGAGCCAATGTTCCCAGGAAGGAAAAGTCTCCCTTCCAGGATGGCTCTCCGTTAACCACGCGAACGATGTCACAGGCCAGGCCGAAATTATGGACGCCGACTCTTTGTAGTCGCGTGGCGCCCTGTCTGAACAGTTGCTCTTGTCGTGCTTGGCTTCGAAATGTCTCGAAAACCATTATGTCAATTCCCATGCTTTTCGCAGCTTGGACAATCTGCTGCACAAGTTCCCGCATGACCGGTTCGAGAAGCCCAAGATCGTCGACTCGAGTGCTCAAATTAAATCGGGGATCTTTCGAGATAACATCCGTATAGAAGTTAGCCATATTCACCGATCCTCTTCTACGTTAATTCCGAAAATGTACGTCCGAACATGTTCTTGGAACGCGATCTCTTTACGACTCAACGGGTGCGGTTCTTGCCTTTTCCCGGGTGCCGCATCCTCCGCAGTTAGGAGAGTGCGGTTTTTGGCTTTTCCTCTTCCATCCTCGCCCTCTCCACGAATTTTGTGCTCCAATGCTTCATGATGGGACGCCTCTCTGTTCACTCGTAGCGGCGCTGCTTGCTGCGCCTCTCCGTAGCGCCGCCTTTCCTTGTCCCGACGAGTTCCGGCGGAAAGGGCGGCATCTTCTCATTGCACGGCCGAACGGTGCAGACTAAATGCGGCAGCACCCACGTCTCCTGCCTGCAGAGGATAGTACCCAGATGGTATACTCCCTCAGTGTCAACTAACCAAACATTTTCTTCGAGTAGATTCCCTTGGCAGAGCGGCGAAAAAGCGTGGTACCGGAGGGGGAGGGGGCCTCAAAAATGAGGAGACATTCACTCTTAGCTAATCGCCTGGTTAATCGCCAGTAGCCAGGATTAGAATTCGGCGAATTCCCAAGCAAAAGCGCAATTTTGAGGCTTCTAATCGCTCCTATATCCCCTTTTTTCCACGCCGCCCCTCAGCCCGAAAATCAAGCGTAATTCGCGCCCGGGAGCCGCATCGCTTAAGCGGCCTGTCCCCCCAGGAGGAAGGCTGCGCGGGGACTGACGGAATGAGGGAATTGGCCAGGCGGAGGGGAAAATTGCTCCATCCGCCTGGCACAAAAGTCTCCGGCCATCGCAGTCTCGCTGGGCGTCCGGCTACTGCACCACCAGCGTGACCGTCGTCGTATGAGTAAGTGAGCCTGACGACGAAGTTATGGTGAGCGTGGATGTCCCCGCGGGCGTCCCGTTCGGGTTCGTCTTGGGGCCGCTATTGCCACCGCAGCCGCTCAGATACCCGGCTGTGAGCAGCAGCACAATCAGCGTGCCAGCAGGAACCAGTTGGCCCAGCGGTCGCCGCCCAAGTTTCACCAGGCTTAGGACTGCGAGCACAAGCGCCACTGCCATCGCAAGCAACCCCCACGGCTGCATAGGTCCGCGCGGACGGAATAGTCTGCGCACCGGGAGCTCAGCCGTCCGCGATGTCGTTGTCACGGCCAGCGTCGTGGTCGCCGCGCTTCCGTTCGGAGTCACCGACGTGGGAGTGAATGTTGCTGCCGCGCCCGTTGGCAGGCCCGATACGCTAAAGCTGACCGCTCCCGGGAACCCGCCCGATCCAGGCGTCACGGTGACTGTGAAGCTGGCAGTTTGTCCCGCCGTTACCGTCACCGAACTGCCAGGCCCTGCGACGGCAAAGTCGTCGCCAGTTCCAGTCATGGTGATGGTTTGTGTGCTGGGAGATGCGTTGTCGGTGAGTGTGAGTGTTGCTGTCCCGCGCGCTCCCACCGCTCCCGGAGTGAACGTGACGTTGAGAATGCAAGTTCCGCCCGAGGCAGCGACGCTCGAGCCGTTCGTGCAGGTGGTGCCGCTCGCCACGGCGAAATCAGAGGCATTGGTGCCGGTGATGGTGGGAGCGGCCGAGAAGGTCAGCGCAGCGGTGCCAGGATTGGTTACCGTGATGGACTTGGCCGCGCTTGCGGTGCCTACTCCTTGCACCGCGAAGGTAAGCGAGTTGGCCGATAGCGATGCCGCTGGTGTCAGCGGGTTCAGCACCGTCACGGTGGCGCTGGCCTGCGCGGTTGCGCCTTTAGTGTCCACAACCGTCAGCAGCACGGTCGTGGCGCCGACCGGATACGGTCCGGGAGGAGTTTGCGTGACGACGATCGCGTCGCCGTCGGGGTCGGACGAACCGTTGTTGATGTTGGCGTTCGCGGTTCCGCCTATTGTAGCCGCGGATACCGTGACATCATGCGCCAGAGCGATAGGCACCTGGTTGATGGCGCCGACGGTGAAAGCGCACGACGGTAGTTGCAAGCTGTAGTTGGATCCAACCGAGGTGCCCGACACGTCGCTTACAAGGAATGTGTAGGAGGTTCCAACGACGGTGCTGATCCCGCAAGACTGGCCGCTTCCGCTGAGGCCGGCATCGCCGGCATAATTCGTAGCGATGTTGGTGGGATCAAAACTGGGAGAATACGCGACCTCGAACAGATTGATGGCATTCGCGCCCGTAAGGACTGGGCTTACGCAGATAGCTCGGGTTGCAGTGAACGTATAGGAATCGAAAGCTCTGTTGCCGACTGCAAGAAA